>CAYPWW010000022.1:0-33926 GCA_964414555.1 uncultured Algimonas sp. | reverse complement strand
CGCATCTACTGTAAGCGGGTGTGGCGGAATTGGTAGACGCGCGGGATTCAAAATCCCGTTCCTTTGGAGTGTCGGTTCGATTCCGACCACCCGTACCAGTATTGTGGCGGTCGGCCGCCGGCCAACCCCGACCGCGGCTTTTGATAAGCGACAAAATTCAAACTGTTGCACGACCCGATTTCGCGCCCGCTTGAAACGTGGCCTTTGTCGCGTTAGTATATTCATACACGGCAACTGCTGGCGCATCGGGCGGACGGCTTGCCGGGTTTTTACATAATTTGTGAAAGGCCCGCCCGTGACCCTCTTCCGACTTGCGCGACCCGACGATGCCGACGCGATATATGCTTTCACCAGTCTGGCGGATGCCGGGCTGACAACCGTGCCGAAATCGGTCGACCAAGTGGCGGCCTATATTGCTGAAGCGCAGGATTTTCTCGTGGCAAAAGACGGCGCGAACCGCTTACTCTTTGTCGCCGAAGATGCGGGTAAAATCCTCGGTATCTCTGGGATTATCCCAAAGCTCGGTTTGGAGCGGCCGTTTTACTCTTTCAAACGCTCGCGCCATGCCCGCAAAGCCTCGCAGAGAGAGGACCTTTCTGTGCGCTATGACACGCTGCAACTGACGACAGATTTTGACGATTACACAGAGCTCGCCTCGATCTTCCTCGCCCCCGAAGCACGCGGCCGTGGTATTGCGCGGCTGCTCTCATTGGGACGGCTGGGATATATTCAGGCGCATCGCGATCGTTTTGCGGATCGGTTGATGGCGGATATTCGTGGCTGGGTCGATACGGAAGGCAACTCGCCGTTTTGGGAGCATTTGACGTCAAAATTCATCCAGACGGATTTCGATATTGCCGACCGCCTGTCCGCGACAGATGCACGTTTCATCGTCGAGCTTCTCCCCGCCTTGCCGATTTTGCTCAACCTCTTGCCAGACAGCGCGGGTGCGTCGGCAGGACGACCCCATGACCTTTCGAAAGGGGCGATGAACCTTCTTTTGTCTGCGGGATTCGAGACGACGGACCTTTGCGATATTTTCGATGGCGGCCCAGCGATTGATTGCCGCACAGACCGCAGCTTGATCGCGCAAACAATGTTCCAAGCCACAGGTAGCGGGATCAAGCCGTCCGATACAGATCTGAAATATCTACATTGGACAGGCGAGGGGGCGGACTTCCGCGCGACGCTGGGCCCCGCATATCCAGACGCTAGAAAGGCTGGCGAGGACGCCTGCCTCGCGCTTGACACGACGACGCCGATTGTGGCGCTCGCACAGTCGCGGCGCGCGCTATGACCCGCGAGATGAATTTCGATGGGTTGGTCGGGCCGACGCATAATTATGCAGGGCTCAGCCATGGCAATATCGCGTCTGGCTCTAACAAAGGTCGCGTCGCCAATCCTCGTGCGGCGGCGCTGCAAGGGCTAGCGAAGATACGCCATATGCTGTCGCTGGGTGTGCCGCAGGGGGTGCTGCCGCCGCAATCACGGCCCGATATTCCGGGGCTACGCGCTTTGGGATTTGTCGGCACAGATGCGCAAGTCTTGGAAAATGCCTTTGCGCATAGTCCGGCACTGGTTGCGAATTATAGCTCAGCATCGTCAATGTGGACGGCCAATGCCGCGACGGTGACTCCCAGCGCGGATAGTGCCGATGGCCGCGTGCATTTCACGCCCGCCAATCTGCGCGCCATGCCGCACCGCGCGTTAGAAGATGTTCAGACCCACCGCGCCCTGTCGATGATATTTAATTCGGATAATTATTTCGCGGTTCACGCACCGCTGGCGCAGACGCCATTGCTGGGCGATGAAGGCGCGGCCAATCATAATCGGCTGTGCGCCTCACATGGCACATCGGGCCTAGAATTATTTGTCTATGGCCGAGATGCCTTGGGCGGCTCGCCAGAGCTGAAATTCCCCGCGCGTCAGACGTTACAAGCCTCAGAGGCCGTCGCCCGCCGTCATGGCTTGGACGCGGCGAATGCGGTCTTTCATCCGCAGTCCCCCGTCGCGATTAATGCCGGCGCGTTTCACAATGATGTGGTTTGCGTATCGAATGAAACCGTTTTGTTTTTCCACGAAGATGCGTTTGAAAATCCGGCCGCGCTTGAGGCTGATTTGACGATGCGGGCAGATGCGCTCAGTTTTGCGCCACAGCTCATTATGGCCCCGCGTGCAGACGTGCCGCTGGCCGATGCAATCACGAGCTATCTCTTTAATTCACAACTCGTCACCTTGCCTGACCAGACGATGGCGCTGATCTTACCGACACAAGTGGAGGAAACGCCCAGTACAAAAGCCTTTGTTGATCGTGTTCTGGCGGCGGACAATCTGATTTCTGCCGCGCATTATCTTGACCTGCGACAGTCCATGGCAAATGGCGGCGGACCAGCCTGTCTGCGTTTGCGCGTGGTTCTGACATCGGCGCAGAAAGCCGCTGTCCATGCTGGCGTCGTGATGTCTGAGAGCAAAATCACACAACTCGAAAATTGGGTGGGTACGCATTATCGCGACCGGCTTTCTATCGACGACCTCGGCGACCCGGCCTTCCTGACGGAGGTCCGCACGGCTCTTGACGCATTGAGCCAAATCCTTGACTTGCCGGGACTGTATGATTTCCAAAGGAGCGGCGCATGAAAGCCGATGATCTTCCCTTAGGTGAGCTATCCGATCTGGACCGCGCGGCACTGGACCATCTGGCGACGCGACAAGATGCCATGCTGGCGCGTACGATCGGCTGGTCGAAAATCAATACGGGCAGTTGGAACGCCGAGGGCTTGAACAGCTTTGCGCCGTTACTCGTTGAGGCCTTTGACGAAACGGACGCGACGGCGGAATTAATTAAAACCGACCTGATTGAAAAAGTTGATGCCAAGGGCGTCATGCAAGGCTTTCAATCCGGTCCTGTGTTTCGTGCGACGGCGCGGCCCGATGCGCCGATACAACTTGTCCTGACGGGGCATTATGACACCGTCTTTCCGAAAGGCACATTTACAGAGGTCACAGACCTCGGTGATGGACGTTGGAATGGCCCCGGCTTGACCGACATGAAGGGCGGCATCTGCGTCATGTTGGAGGCGCTAAAAGCGTTTGAAGCTGGTCCGCTAAAAGACAGCATCGGCTACCGCGTCGTCCTGTCTCCGGATGAGGAAACCGGCAATCATGCCTCGAATGTTCATATTATGGAGGCCGCCCGCAGAGCGCATCTGGGCCTTACGTTCGAGCCTTGCATGGAAGACGGCGCCTTTTCCGGCGCACGCAAGGGCAGCGCCGTTTGGGATATCGTCTTCTCCGGCCGATCTGCGCATGCAGGCCGCGAACCGGAAGCGGGACGCAGTGCCCTGATGGCCGCGGCGGATTTCGCCATGCGGGTCGAGGCACTGACGGACGCGCGTGACGGGACGACCTTTAATATCGGCTCGATCGATGGTGGCGACGCAGTGAATGTCGTGCCTGCGCTTTGCGTCGTGCGATTGGGTGCGCGCGCGCCAGATGGTCCGTCGGCCGATTGGGCGCAGGCGGAGATCGACACGGCGTTGGCAGAGGTGCTGAAACGTGACGGGATCATCGCGCATGTTCACGGCGGGTTTTACCGTCCGCCCAAACCGCGCAATGCGGCGCAGCAGCAGCTCTTCTCTGATGTGTCTGAGACAGGCCGTGCGCTAGGAATTGATATTCAATTCCGCGATACGGGTGGCGTTTGCGAGGGGAATAATGTCTTTGCGGCGGGCACACCGAATATCGACACGCTGGGCGTGCGCGGCGGGCGGATTCATTCCGCTGAAGAATTTATGATCGCTGAGAGCCTGTCTGAACGCGCGGGATTGGCGACGCTGATCTTGCACCGAATTGCCGAGGGCCGGATTGATGCGCCTGCGATCAAGGCGTTGATGTCATGAACTTTCAGTCGATCTGTCCGGCGACGGGTGACGTTGTCTGGGAAGGTGCCGCTGCCTCCGCATCAGAGGTTCATGCCGCCGTCGCGAAAGCCCGTGCGGCTTTTGCCGATTGGTCGCTGACATCCTTTGAGCAGCGTGCCGACATCGCGAGCCGCTATGCGAGTCGCGTGAAACATCATGCGGAGTCTATCGCGCGCGCCATCTCCCGCGATATGGGAAAGCCACTTTGGGAGGCCCGCACCGAGGCCTCTGCCATGGCGAATAAAGTCGCGGTCTCTATCGCTAGCTATCACGACCGCACACCGACGACGGTGACGGATGCGACGGTGCTGACGCATCGCCCGCATGGCGTCATGGCGGTGTTTGGGCCATTTAATTTCCCCGGCCATCTGCCAAATGGTCATATCATTCCGTCCTTGCTGGCGGGGAATACGGTCGTATTCAAACCGTCCGAACTGACCCCGCAAGTGGCCGAGATCATGGCGCAGTGCTGGGCGGAAGCGGGCCTGCCCGATGGCGTGCTGAATCTTGTGCAAGGCGCGCGTGAGACTGGCGCAGCCTTGCTGGAGGCCGAGATCGACGGCCTGCTGTTCACAGGCAGCGCGGCAACCGGCACGTTTTTCCACCGTCATTTCGCTGGACGGCCAGAGGTGCTGTTGGCACTCGAAATGGGCGGGAATAATCCGCTTATTATCCGCGAACCTGTCGCGGTTGAGACGGCCGCGGATATCGCCTTTATGAGCGCCTTCATCACAGCAGGTCAGCGCTGCACCTGTGCGCGGAGATTGATTCTGCCAGAAGGAAAGTTCGGCGACGCAGTGCTTGCTGCGTTAGAAGCGAAAATTGCAGCCGTCAAAATTGGTCGATGGGATGTGGACGATATTTTCACCGGACCAGTTGTGTCTACGGCTTCTGCTGAACAGGCGAAAAAATTTGAAACGAAATTAATTGCGGCAGGCGGCAAGTCGATTGTGGCGCTCGACCGGGATGGGGCGTTCCTACGACCCGGGATGGTCGATGTGACAGACGCCAATGTGCCTGACGAAGAATGTTTTGCGCCGTTCTTACAAATCATCAGAACGCCCGACTTGGACACGGCGATCACGCGCGCCAATGCGACGCGCTTTGGTCTGGCGTCCGGCCTCGTCTGTAACGACGCCGATATTTGGGCCTATGCCCAGCCGCGCCTGCGTGCCGGTATCGTCAATTGGAACAGCCCGACAACGGGCGCGGCCTCGACCCTGCCTTTTGGCGGGCCCGGCCTGTCTGGGAATCACCGTCCGGCGGCCTATTACGCAGCGGATTACTGTGCGTGGCCACAGGCGAGCAAGGTCGCCAAAACGGCCCAGTCTCCCGCGATGCGAGGGTTCTAAACCGCCCCCAGACTCGCAGCGGTTTCTCCGTGCATTCTATCCGCGAATCTTTATAGTAAATCCAACGATTCACGACGGATTCTCTTATGTCAGACGACACTCCCGAAACGCTTGAAAACGCACCCGCATCTGGGGCCGATTATGGCGCGGATTCGATCAAGGTTCTCAAAGGGCTGGATGCCGTTCGAAAACGACCGGGCATGTATATCGGCGACACGGATGACGGCTCTGGCTTGCACCACATGGTCTATGAGGTCGTGGATAATTCCATTGATGAGAGCCTCGCCGGACATGCCGATCGAGTCGAGGTCACACTGCATCCCGACGGCTCCTGTTCTGTGCGCGATAATGGTCGCGGCATCCCCGTCGCCCTGCATTCGGAAGAGGGCATTTCCGCCGCAGAGGTCATCATGACTCAGCTCCACGCGGGCGGGAAATTTGACCAGAATTCCTATAAGGTCTCTGGCGGTCTCCACGGCGTGGGTGTGTCCGTTGTGAACGCGCTGTCGGTCTCGCTAAAGCTTACGATTTGGCGCGACGGCAAAGAACATTTCATGGAATTTTCCCACGGCGATTCCCTCGCGCCGCTAGAGGTCGTGGGTGAGGCTCCGACTGACAATCGTCGTGACGGGACAACGAAAACACTCACTGGGACGGCTGTCCGCTTTCTGCCGAGCGAAGAGACTTTCACCATGGTCGAGTTTGACCGCGATACGCTGGAACGTCGTCTGCGCGAGCTGGCGTTTCTGAACTCTGGCGTAATGATCATCCTGACGGATGAACGCCCCGAAGACGATGTCGTGACTGAGCTCTATTACGAGGGTGGGATCGAGGCTTTTGTGCGCCATTTGGACGCGAATAAAACACCGGTCTTAGATGTGCCGATTTCTGTCCATACGGAACGCGACGGCATTACCGTGGACGCAGCGCTATGGTGGAATGATAGCTATCACGAAAATGTCCGCTGCTTTACGAACAACATCCCGCAACGCGATGGCGGCACGCATTTGGCCGGCTTTCGCGGCGCGCTGACACGGACGATCAATAAATACGCGCAAACGGTTGCGAAGAAAAATGACAAGGTGCAGCTGTCTGGCGATGATGCCCGCGAAGGTCTGACCTGCGTGCTGTCCGTCAAAGTGCCCGACCCGAAATTCTCTAGCCAGACAAAAGACAAGCTTGTCAGTTCTGAAGTTCGCCCCGTCGTTGAGAGTGCGATGAATGAGGCTTTGGCCGAGTGGTTCGAAGAGCACCCGACTGAGGCGCGCCAGATCATCCAGAAAATCGCCGAGGCCGCCGCCGCACGAGAAGCCGCGCGCAAAGCTCGCGATCTGACACGCAAGAAATCCTCGCTGGATATCGCATCCTTGCCAGGCAAGCTGGCCGATTGTCAGGAAAAAGATCCGAGCCTGTCTGAGATTTTCATCGTGGAGGGGGACTCTGCGGGAGGCTCTGCCAAACAGGCCCGCGATCGTCACAATCAGGCGATCCTGCCGCTGAAGGGAAAAATCCTCAACGTCGAGCGAGCGCGCTTTGATCGGATGCTGTCCAGCCAAGAGATTGGCACACTGATCACCGCGTTGGGGACGGGGATTGGGCGCGAGGATTTCGATGCCGATAAAGCGCGTTACCATAAGATCGTCATTATGACCGATGCCGATGTTGACGGCGCGCATATCCGGACGCTGCTACTGACGTTTTTCTATCGTCAAATGCCGGAGCTGATCGAGCGTGGCTATCTCTATATCGCGCAACCGCCGCTCTATAAGGTCGAGCGGGGCAAGAGTACGCAATACATCAAAGATCAAGCGGAACTAGATGAGTATCTCATTGATGCGGGTTCAAAAGACGCCTCGCTGACGCTGGATAATGGCGAGGTTGTTTCGGGCGAAGATCTCAAACGTGTGGCTCGCGAAGCACTTGTCGCACAGCAAATTCTCGACCGGATGAAACATCGCGCGCCAGATAGCGCGATTGCCCAGCTGGCGATTGCCCGCATTTTGGACGTGGAAGAATATCCTGACCGCATCACTGACGCCGTTGCGCGTTTGGACCTGATCGCAGATGAAGGCGAAGACGGCTGGGCTGGACGCTATGACGAAGACGGGTCTCTCGTCTTTGAGCGCGATGTGCGCGGTGTGACGGACCGGATCAGCCTGCGCCCTGGTTTCCGCGACAGCTCTGATGCGCGCCGCCTGAACCGTATGGCGGACGCTCTGGCCGAGACTTATGTTGGCACAGCAACATTCCGCCGGGGCGAGGGCGAGCCGATTTACGTGTCCGGTCCCGCGCAATTGCTCGACGTTGTCTTTGAAGGCGGGCGAAAGGGTTTCAAAATCCAACGCTATAAGGGTCTAGGCGAGATGAACCCGGATCAGCTCTGGGAAACAACGCTGGATTCGAATGCCCGCTCGCTTTTGCAGGTCAAAATCGAAGCGGCAGACGCAACGGATGAGCTATTCACCAAGCTGATGGGCGACGTCGTGGAACCGCGCCGCGAGTTTATCATCAACAATGCTTTGGATGCTGAGGTCGATAGTTAGACGCGCATATAACGCTCCCTAAATTACGCATCTGAAATTTGAGAAATTTGACGGCGATAAATCTTTGATGAGATTGGTGTTTTATTCTGGATTTCAGGCAAAAATCGCGATCGATTGCATGCCTTCAACGACCAGCTCGCCATCCGTGTTCCAGATGCGCATCAGCTGACTAGAATAGCCGCCAGTGGCCGCACTCAAACGCGATTCTACATGCCACCAGCCATCCTGCGTCCGAGGTTTATCTGAGAGAAAATTGACGATCCAGCTCATAGAGCTAACGGGCGCCATTTTGCGCAACAGGGGCAGGGCAGCAGGCGGCAACACATCGGCCAGGCAGAGCAGGGCATTCGTCCCACTACGCGACGCCGGATCGCGGTGACGGCTCCAAGCGCGAATATAGCCGTCCTCACCCATCATGGGCCGCGCCCCGGCGATCAGCCGCGTGTCGAAATTGTGAAAAAAGACTGGCACGAAATCACGCATCGCCTCTGGTGTAAAAGGTGCACAGTCATCTGGGGCCGCGGCTTCTGGTGCAGGTAGATCAACGGTGATATCGGACTCTCGCGCTGCGCCATAAAGAAAATTTGCGGTGCCAACGACGTGATCGCCATTGCGCGCCTCTGCGCTGACACTCGTCACATTTCGACCGCGTCGCAACAGGGTCGAGGACAACTCAGGATCAGCTTTGACGGGGCCGACAAAGTTCACAATGGCCGAACGTAACGGCGGCAGATCGGGCGTTTGCCGCCGCGCCGCAGCTTCCATCAGGGCCGCTGTCACCCCGCCATATGCCGTGCGGCCTTGTTTCCAATGCGCGGGAATGGATGCGTGATAGCCGCTTTCAATGGGCGTCAGGCTGGCCGCGATGTCAAGCCATCCGCTTAAAGTCTCGCTCGGTACTGCTGTGTCTTTGGGCATGCGCACATCTTTCGCTAACCATGTATCTTGAAGGCTTTTCAGGGTGCAAACGCTAGGCTTACCCTTGTTTAGGGATTGCGTGTCGGATTGCGGGCGTAGTTGCAACAGGGTTGATACGCATGGCTTTCAAACAAAACACAAGCTTGGCAATGCGTTGGCTGGGTACAGGTTTCATCGCGGCTTCACTTGTGGCGTGTGGGGGCGGGGAACCATAACGCCTGCGCCCGTCTCAGCCGGACCAATAACCCCGACACCAACGCCTGTCGCGACAGACCCTTGCGCGACGTCGGCTGGTTTACGCATCGCCTTTACATCTGGTCGCATCGCGGATGCTGTCGATGCCGCCAATTTGAATGCGGAAATTGTCAAAGATATTGGTTGTGCCGCGAATGCACTGAACTCGGCCAAACGCGTGCTCTTCAATATGACGGAAGAGGGGGCTGTCACAACAGATAGTCTGCGCGCGATTGACTGGACCCCACACATGACGCCGCGATTTTAGAGGCTGGCGATGGTGGGGCGATCGTCTTGCGCTCCAATGCTGTGACGCGGACGGACTACACCATACGCCATGAAGGGCTGGGCGTTGCCGCCACGGTCAGCGAGGGACGTACATTGGTGCTGGGCTCTAACCCGATGCGTAATGCCTATCGCACAGGCACGGCCAATGCGGGCATGGACCGCTTTCTCTTTAATGCGAGCGCGTGGCTGTCTAACCGCGAAGATCTCGCCACGGGAGAGCTGTCGGTCGTCATCGCACAGATGGGCGAGAGTTATTATTTTCCGGACCAGACCGCCACGCGATCTTGGCTGGATGGGCAACATGGCGCGCGTGTGAGCTATAATGCGCCGGGCGCCTGCGACGGTGCCGCGCTGGCGGGTTGTCTAGCGAATAATCCAGATTTTCTCATTATCAGCCAAGTTGGAGACAGTGACGTTGCAGCAATCGCCGCCACCGTCGACGCCGCGCTCGCACGCGGGCAGGGCGTGCTTTATGTGCACCATGACGGCGGTTTGACGGATCTGGGCGCGGAATTAATTCCAGCTCTCGGCGCGCGCTATGTGGCTGATAATTACTGGCGTCGGCAGAGCTTGGAGAGCTTTGATGGCACGGTCGGATATGGCGAGTTATCAGAGGCAGAGGCCAGTCTGTCCACGCTGATCGAAAATCTGTCTGATGATAGCTTCACGGTCGATCTCTCAAGCTGTGACGACAAAACCTGCCCAGACGCATCCAATTACGATGCCCAATTTCTTGGACCTGTGAGTGCGATAAAGTCGCGGATCGATTCCTATGATCGGTCAGGTAAGGATATTTTCGCAGAAGACGGTCACCTTGTTGATAAAGGCTTGATCCTGCTCGCTGATCATTACCGGCGAGACGTTACGTTCCCAATGGATAAAATGACGACCCCGCGTAGGGACATGTTGCGCGCGCTCTTTGCCGATCACGTTGTTCATACAGCGCGGAGCTTTGTGCCCGTTCAAGCCGATCTCGGTAATTTCTCCCGCTCTGATTTTGCGAACACACCGCGGGCCACAGTCCCTGTTACATTGACAGCGCGAGAGCATTATTCAGCGGCTGGCGTATATGCGATCCCGGGTCAGACCGTGCGCGTGACCCGCACGGATAGTGCGGACGTGAACACGCATATTCGTGTCAATCTCTTACGTTCCGGCGCAACGCATGAGTTCTTGGATGACGGCTATTCGCGGCCCAAGCATTTGTCCTCGCCAGATATGCCAATCGCCCCAGGAGAGACGATTGAATTTACCTCACCCCATGGGGGGCCGATCCAGGTGCGCTTTGACAATAAAGACGTGCAGACCAGCTTTCGCTTTGAGAATATCGGCCAACACGCCGTCTGGCGCGGCCCCGAAGATGACGCAGATTTTGCTGCCAAACTGGATGCGGGTGAATTTGATTGGGCGGAATTAATAACGCCCGGATTTCAAGTCCATTCGACGCTAGAAAAAATGCGCGAAACAACGGGTCGAGACAATTTCCCCAGTGCCGCGCTGGTCGCCAATGCGACGAACGAATATCTCAGCAATTTGCCACATGTGTTGGCAGGGCTGAAAGGCGATGGGATCGATATCGTGCCAGAAATCCATGATTTTGCGGCGGCCAATGGCTTGGATATCCAAACACTGGATACGGTCAAGCATATGAACGCGGATCAAGCGACGTGCGGCTATGGTTGTTCCGGCAATCCCTATGACGCTTATTGAGCGTTTAACCCGATTGGCCACGGCGATATTCACGAAATGGGTCACGGTCTGGAACGCAACCGCTTCCGCTATGCGGGGCAGCCCAATCATACGGTCACGAACCCCTATAGCTATTACGCGAAGTCGCAGTATTTCGCCGCGACAGGCGATAGCGCTGGGTTGGGCTGTCAAAGCTTGCCCTATCAAGATTTGTTCGAAACCGTCCAAGCAAGCCAGAGATCAGCGGACCCCGCGCAATTTATGCGCGATGCGAATTTGACCGAGTGGAGCGACGGCGCGGCGATTAATTTACAGCTGATGATGGCGGCACAGGATTTGGGCCTGCTGGAGAACGGCTATCACCTGCTGGCGCGTCAGCATATTCTCGACCGCGAATTTAATCTCGCCGATAACAGCGATGAGGCGTGGTTGGCCAAGCGCGATGGTTTGGGCTTTGGCGCCTTCACCCGCGCGGAAGCAACCGCCCTCTCTAATAATGACTGGAACCTTGTCGCGCTGTCTCATGCGTTAGACCGCGATATTTCCGATTGGTTGGAGCTATGGGGTTTTGAACTAAGCGATGCCGCCAAAGCCGCTGTCAGTGGAAAGGTGAAACTGCCGACGGATCTTTATATTTCGGGATCGCAGTCCCATTGCCGCGGCTTCACAACTGAGAAACTGCCCGCCGATGGTGCGCAAACTTGGCCAACGGCGCCCGCCGCCCGTCCGAGCTTTGCTTGGCGGGAAGAGACGCATGTCTGCTCACAGGATCACGATTGACGCTAGTCGCGAGACCCCGCACATCGGGTCTATGAAAATTTCTATTCTCGGGGCTGGGTCGATTGGGTGCTATCTGGGCGGGCTGTTGCAAGCTGGCGGTGCGGATGTGCGCTTTATCGGACGTGCGCGCTATCAAGCCCAAATCGCTGCGCAGGGGTTGCGCCTGACGCATTTCGCGCGTGCGCCATTGCACCTTCCCGCAGATACGGTGGATTTCATAACGTCGCCGGAATCGCTGGCAGAGGCGGATATCATCGCCCTTTGCACGAAGAGCCAAGACACGGCGACGGCGGCTTTGCAGATCGCGGCGCACGCCAGCCCAGACGTGGCGGTTGTCAGTTTTCAGAACGGCATTCGCAATCCAGAGACCCTGCGCAAAGCCCTGCCGCAAGCGACAATTATTCCAGCCATCGTGCCGTTCAATGTCACGCCGACAGGGCCAGGCGCGTTTCACTGTGGCACGGCAGGGGATGTCGTGATGGCGGATGTGGCGCCGGCGAAGACACTTGCGACAGCTTTTGAGGCGCTGGGGCAGGGCGTGCATCTGTCCCAGAATATCACCGGCGATCAATGGGCAAAGATGATCGTCAATCTAAATAATGGCCTGAATGCGCTGTCAGGTGGAACCTTGCGCGCGGGGCTGATGCAACGCGAATACCGTCAGGCGCTGGCCGCTTGCGTGAGTGAGGCGTTGGATGTGGCAAGAGCCGCCGGTGTAGAGGTCGGGAGTTTTAATGGGCGCGCGCCGGGTGCCCTTGTCAAAACCTTGCGCCTGCCGAATTGGGCCTATCGTATTATCATGCAGATGATCGTGAGAATCGACGCGCAGGCGCGGTCATCCATGCTGGATGATCTAGAGGCGGGGCGTCCGTCAGAGATCAATTACTTGCAAGGCGAGATTGTCCGTCAGGCCGAAAATGCGGGTCGCACCGCGACGAAAAACGCGGCCATTCTGAGCGCCGTAAAATCCGCGTTTCAAAATGAGGTCAGCCCCAAACTGTCCGGATCAGAGATTTTAAGTCTGCTGAGATAAATGCGGCGCCGCGCGGATTTGGGAGGGAGGGTCCCGCGCGACGCCGACTTTACAAGGCTCTAGACATCAGACGACGAAACCAAGGGGAGAGGTTTAGTGTCGCCTGTGGAGCGCTTGAAGCTTATATTTAGGCAGCCTTTTTTGACTTACTAGTTTTTGCTGCAATTAATTTTTCGTCAGCTTTGTTGATCGCGATCTTCCGGGGCTTTAGCGCGTCAGGCACTTCGCGCACGAGGCTAATGATCAGCAAGCCATTCGTCAGATCAGCAGATGCAACTCGCACGTGATCGGCCAGTTGGAAACGACGCTCGAACCCACGTTCGGCAATGCCGCGATGCAGATATTCGGCGGCGTCATTTTCCGCTGTTGGCGCCTGGTTGCCCGTGACGGTCAATACGCCTTCATGGCTCTCGATCTCGATATCGCCCGCTGTGAAGCCCGCAACGGCAAGCTCGATCCGATAGGCATCTTCGGACAGGCGCGCCACATTATACGGCGGGTAGGTCGTGTTAGTTTTGGCGGCTTGCGAGGCGGCCGCATCGATCATGCTGGCCATCCGGTCAAAGCCGACGAAGTTGCGGTAGATGGGAGAAAAATCATAGGTACGCATGGTGTCATCCTTATAAAAAGCAATGGTTTAGCGGCTCCCGAACATTGGCGAGCCTGTCGTTGTGCGAGCCCGATATGGCGCTCGCATCTGTCGATTTAGGAAGGCCGTTTGGCTGTTCAAGAGACTGAACTGCATTTTCTGAGCGACTCGGCTCACACGGGAATTTGATTGGAATTGCGTGGGAGTTTAGCTAACGCGGGCGCGAGAATTGACACTAAGAGAGAGCTGCCATGACCTTGAATGCTAAATTGATCGCGCTGTTAGGCGCCTCCGCCCTTGTTTTATCCGCTTGTGGCGATGCGACGAAAACAGCCGCTCCGAAAGCGCCCGTTGTTGAAGCTGAGACATCTGTGACGTTGGCAGAAGTTCTGGCTGACCCCCGTCGCGACGAAGAGCGCGCGCGCGATCAATATCGCAATCCGGCGCAGACATTGGAGTTTTTTGGAATTGGCGAAGGCCAAACCGTCGCGGAAATCTGGCCGGGCTGGTACACCAATGCCATCGCGCCTTATCTGGCGGATAATGGCGGCCAATATGTGGCCGTGCTGTTTCCCGAAGCTGTCAGCGAACGCCTAGACGAGCGCTTGGCCAAGTATAAAGAAAAATACGGCGACACAGAGGTTTACGGCGATATTCAATATGGCAGTTTCATGTATCGCGAGGGTGAGAAGCTGGGCCAGATCGCGCCAGATAATTCGCTAGATGTGCTGCTGACCTTCCGCAACGTCCATAACTGGATGGGTGGTGGTTATGGCGATGAGGCCTTTGCCGATTTCTATGCGGCGCTAAAGCCGGGTGGTGTCTTGGGCATTGTTGAACACCGCCTGCCAGAAGCCGCCGTGCAGGACCCTGCGGGCCGCACGGGTTATGTTCAAGAAAGCTATATGAAAGACATGGCCAAGCGCGCCGGTTTTGAATTTGTCGCCAGCTCTGAGGTCAATGCCAACCCGCTGGACACGGCGGATCACCCCTTTGGCGTTTGGACCTTGAAGCCTCGTCTGCGTCAGCCAAAAGAAGGCTCGGTTGAGGCGGCGGACTTCAATCCTGAAACCTATGCCAATATTGGCGAGAGCGACCGTGCAACCTTGAAGTTCCGCAAACCGGAATAATCGGTAGCAAAACGGCGCAGCCCATCCCATATTATCCTTACACAAACTGGAGATCACCATGACCAATGAAGAAATTGCTTCCAAAATGAACGACGCTCTGGCCGCTGCAGGTGGCTTGGACAAATCCGTCAAATTCGATTTTGGCGATGGCGGCCAAGTGTTCGCGACAGGCACGACGGCTGAAGTCGCAGACAAAGATGCGGATTGCACAATCAGCGTCGACAAGGCTGACTTTATCGCGCTGGCATCTGGCGACATGGACCCGATGATGGCGTTTATGTCCGGCAAGCTGAAAGTTGCGGGCGATATGTCTGTCGCCATGGGCCTGCAAAGCCTGTTCTCGAATATGTAATTCGATTGGAGGGCGTGTTTGGCGATTGCGAAACACGCCCTTATTATGTCCCGCGTCCTTCCAAATTTTGAAACGGCCGAAATCGTCCTGCCGGGCGGACGCGCCGTTCCGCCTGCGTTAGAGCCGCGGCTCAAGACCTATTACGTCGACCATGAAGGCGTCCGACTGCGCGTGATGTTCGCCAGCGCGGCCACGGATGCGCCGCGCGGTTCGATCATCTTTTCCCCCGGTCGCACGGAATTTATCGAGAAATATTTCGAGACGACAGCGGATCTGATCACGCGCGGATTTAACGTGCTGATGGTGGATCCTCGTGGCCAAGGGCTCTCGGATCGCCTGACAGAAGATCCCTTGCGGTCCTATGTGTCGACGTTTCAAGATTATGCGGATGACCTCGGCTATGTGGCAGAGGTGTTTGCGCCGTTGCTGCCGCGTCCGCATTTGGCGATGGGACATTCCATGGGCGGCACGATTGTGCTGCACGCGATTTTGTCGGGGACGTTGTCCGTAGATGCCGTGATCGGCAGTGCGCCTATGTTGGGTCTGTTTGATTTGGAAACGCCATTAATGCGCGGTGCGATTGTCGCACTTTCGCGACTGGGGTTTGAGAAACGCAACTTGCCTTTCCAGCGCCAGCGCGCGGGTATGCCCATTCCTTTCCAAGGCAATAAGCTGACGTCGGATAAAGATCGTTATGCGATCTGGGCGTCTTATTTCCAGACGACGCCGCGCCTGCGCGTGGGACAGCCGACCTATGGTTGGATCCGCGCCGCGCTGTCTTCTATGGCGTATGTGAATCGTAATGCACCGAATTTGAAAATTCCGGGGCTGATGTTTGCGGCAGGAGCAGACCCGATCGTCGACCCCGCGAGTGTCGAGAAATTCGCCGACCGCGCCAATTGCCAATTCGAAGTTGTGCCCGGGGCGCTGCACGAGTTGTTTCTAGAGCGCAATGTTTACCGGGATATCTTTTTCGATCGCATCGATGGTTTTTTAGAGAGCCAAAAAATCTAGCGCCAAGCTTTGAGCTTAGGACTTTCCGCGCAACCTCCGCACCGCCCGTCGTAGCCAGCGTTTTATTGCGCGAAACGGATGCCCCGCCAGCCTGCGCATCCGCCGCAATCGACGCCAACGGCGACGTGGACGGTAATCTGGCGTCAGCAGCGCAAAGAACACATCTGTCACCGCCGCCCAGCTGTAGGTCTTTGCATGGGCAATGGCGTCAGCCGGGTTCAGCTCTACCGCCGCCAGACAGGCCGTGCGGAGGTCTTCATGCACAATACCTGCGCCTGACCCGGGAATAATATCGATGGGCCCTGATACTGGATAGGCCGCGACGGGCGTGCCGCTCGCCATGGCCTCTATGATGACAAGGCCAAAGGTGTCTGTGCGCGACGGAAAGACAAAGACATCCGCATCCGCGAAATGCCGGGCCAGCTCTGTCTCAAATTTCGCGCCAGTAAAGACGACATCGGGATAGCTGCGTTGCTGCTCTGCCAGTTGCGGGCCGTCCCCGACGATGACTTTTGTGCCGGGCAGGTCGAGGTCGAGAAACGCGCGGAGGTTTTTTTCAACCGCGACACGTCCGACATTGACCCAGATAGGGCGCGGTAGATCAGCATAGACATCTTTCGGCGCGGTCGCTTTGTCGGGATTGAACAAGACGGTGTCGACGCCCCGCGCCCATGGGGCGAGCTTGGTAAAGCCGCGCGTTTCTAAAAACGTGACCATGGACGGCGTTGTTACCATCGTCCGCCCGCCCGCATTGTGAAAGCCGCGTACATAGCGGTACGACCACGCCAACGGAATGAACGGGACGCGGGCCTTGATATATTCTGGAAATTTTGTGTGATAGCTCGTTGTGAACGGCATCGCCCATTTCACGCAGAGCGCCTTGGCCATTTGGCCCAGCGGGCCTTCCGTTGCGATATGCACGGCTTCTGGCCCAAAGGCGATCATGCGGCGTTTTACGTCGCGATAGGCAAAGGGCGCCAAGCGAATATCGGGATAGGTCGGCAGGGGCAGGGTGAAATATCCGTCGCTGGGTGCGATGACTTCAACCTCGTGGCCGCGTGTGCGCAGGGCCGCGACCGTCTGGTCTAATGTTCGCACGACGCCATTGACCTGCGGGTGCCAAGCATCCGTGACGAGCAGGATCTTCATGCCAGTGCTTTCATCTCAGCCTCTTCATGTCAGGGGCTATAGGCGGTCGCGCCATAGTCTGACAGGAGAAATCCTGTGCCAGCGGGCAAGAATCATTCCGCTTCCGAACAGACCGCGCGTGTGGCCTGTGACGTATGTTTCGAAGAAATCCCTGCCCCTATATCCGCTCCTGTGGACGGGCTGTGGATGGATAAAAAATGTGACGGAAATCCAAAGGCTTAAGACTCTCTTTACCCTTTTCCGTCTCTAAGTGGGATACTAGGTGTTGACGATATAGCCCAAATCAACACTATATGTAGTAGAACGCTTTCGTTCATCCTACATATTATCTCCAAGGGAACACATGCCATTCAGCATGCGGGGGATGGATTTGTGCGGTGCGTTCAGGGAAGAGGACTGATAAATGATTGAAAATAACGAAGACTTCCGCACGGCAGCCGCCGAAGCGGAGCTTAATCAAGTGGACGCTGATATGGACAATGCCTTGCTGGATCTGGATGACGCCAACGCCCCATCCGGGATTCCGATGAGCGATGCAGTTGTTTCGCGTGAGCCTGAGCTAGAGTTTACGCCCAAGCCCGACCGTCCGAAACAGGTCAAAGCGCGCAACGAATTGCTGACTGATTTTGGCAAGCGCACGCTGCTGGACCGTTACTTGCTGCCGGAAGAGAGCTTCCAAGATATGTTTGGTCGCGTGGCGCAGGCCTATGCCGATGACACCGCCCATGCGCAGCGTCTTTATGATTACATGTCACAGCTTTGGTTCATGCCAGCGACGCCTGTGCTGTCCAATGGTGGCGCAGATCGCGGTCTGCCGATTTCTTGCTTCTTGAACGCTGTGGATGACTCGCTCGATTCCATCGTTGATGTTTGGAATGAAAATGTCTGGTTGGCGTCGAATGGCGGCGGCATCGGCACATATTGGGGCAATGTTCGCTCCATTGGTGAGAAAATCGGCCGGGCTGGCAAGACGTCCGGCATTATCCCGTTCATCCGCGTGATGGACAGTTTGACCCTCGCGATCAGCCAGGGCTCGCTGCGCCGCGGCTCGGCTGCGGTCTATCTCGACATTCATCATCCAGAAATCGAAGAGTTCCTGGAAATCCGCAAGCCGTCAGGCGACTTCAACCGCAAGTCCCTGAACCTGCACCACGGATTGAACATCACGGATGACTTCATGATCGCTGTGCGCGACGGCACGGATTACGGTCTGAAATCTCCGCACACGGGTGAAGAAATCAAACGCATTGATGCGCGCAAGTTGTGGCAGAAAATCCTCGAAATGCGCATCCAAACGGGTGAGCCCTATATGGTCTTCTCCGACACGGTGAATAACTCGCTCGCCAAGCATCAGCGTGATGCTGGTCTAAAGGTTCAGCAGTCAAACCTCTGTGCCGAAATCATGCTGGCAACGGGCAAGGATAAGTTCGACCGTCAGCGCACCGCTGTGTGTTGCCTCTCGTCCATCAACGCCGAGCGCTATGACGAGTGGAAGAACGTCCCCGGTTTCATCGAAGACATCATGCGTTTCCTCGACAATGTTCTGGAGAGCTTCATCCAAGGCGCACCAGAAGCGATGAATGATGCGAAATATTCCGCCATGCGCGAGCGCTCTGTTGGCCTCGGCCTGATGGGTTTCCACTCGCTCTTGCAGTCCAAGGAAATCCCGTTTGAAAGCGCCATGGCCAAGAGCTGGAACATGCGCTTGTTCAACAAAATCCGCGACGACGCGGATGCGGCGTCTGTCAAGTTGGCGGAAGAGCGCGGACCCTGCCCCGATGCCGCCGATATGGGTGTCATGGAGCGTTTCTCGCATAAGATGGCGGTTGCACCGACGGCGTCGATCTCGATCATCTGTGGCGGAACTTCTGCGGGCATCGAGCCGATCCCAGCCAATATCTACACGCATAAGACGCTGTCTGGCTCTTTCACCGTCAAGAACCCTTTCCTCGAGAAAGTCCTCGAGAAAAAGGGTAAAAACACGGATGGCATCTGGGCGAAAATCCTAGAGGCTGAAGGCTCTGTCCAGGGTCTCGACTGTCTCGATGATCACGAGAAAATGGTCTATCGGACCGCGTTTGAATTGGATCAGCGTTGGGTCATCGAACACGCCGCCGACCGTGCGCCGATGATCTGTCAGGCACAGTCACTCAATATCTTCATCCCGGGGGATGTCGATAAATGGGACCTTCACATGCTGCATTGGCAAGCGTGGGAGAAGGGCGTGAAGTCGCTATATTATTGTCGTTCCAAATCCGTCCAACGTGCCGGTTTTGCAGGCTCGGCCAATAAGGAAGACAAGTCTGATATGGAAAAGGCGATGGAGGCCGCTGCGCCAACAGATTATGACGAGTGTCTCGCCTGTCAGTAGCCCGCCAATCAGGCTAAAATCGCTGAAATTCTGAAAAAGCCGCTGCCCCTGTCAGCGGCTTTTTGCTGCGCGGGGAATAGCCCGCCGAACTGTGGCCGTTCAGCCACGGTTTAGGAACTTTCAGCCATATCCTACCTAAATCAGGATATTTTCGGGCACCCCCATATATGCGTCAGTATAAAAAAGTGGCACGAAACACCTAAATTCTGTATAGTCCAACGGTCTTCTGATGCGTGGGGCTTACGAAGATGGAACGAGAGTCTTATGGCGTCATGCCGCAACATATTGAAAACAAAAGGTTTGCGCCGTGTCGCTGCGCCCCTTTATGTTGCGCTGTTCGCACTTTCCATCGCCACGCCCGTCGTCGCGCAAGACACAGCACAAACCGAATCAACCGCAGCACCATCCCTTAGCTTGAGTGAAGGCTTAAACTTCAATCTGCCCGCAAGTTCCGATTTTACGGCCACGACCGGGACTCAGTTGAACCTGCCGGGCAATGCCGTTGGCTCAACCTTGTTCAAGCTCGACCTGTCCGACCCCGCCTGTATCACAGGTACAGGGGCCTGCGTCAGTCGCAATGGCCGCATTGATTTGGGATTGTCCGATACATTTACGGCCAAATCCAAAAAAGGTCTCGACCTGTCGCTGAAGCCGCGCGCTGCGATGCAGTTTGACGATGGCAACAGCTCTGCCCTTGTCGGGGCCGTGATTGAGATTGGCGAAGATTTGCGCACGGGATCGGATCTGAAAAACGATACATGGTATTTCTTTGCAGGTGCCGATGCCGAAGCCCTGAACTATGCACCCAATTCCGTCTCGCGGATCACTTCAGGCCAGTTCCATTTGCAAGACCGGATTATCGTCGGTGATGCGCAAGCGGGTCTGGGTTACCGGATCGGCGACGCGGACGTGTCGCTGTCATATATGCGCCGTGAAGCCACCGCCGAAGATTTCAAAATCACCGAGGATGCCGCCGCGCTGTCTTTCACGTGGAAGCGCTAAGCTAAGGTATTCGCATACGGAAGCTGAGGCTGGCCGTATTCCCAGGATAGAGCGACAGCGGTCGTGCATAGCCTTTGGGTGAAAAGCAAACATGCCGGACTGCCGGATCATACCCTGAGCTTGGCGTGTAATTACACTGCGCAAAAGTCGTGGGAGCCGCAACAGCATCCGAGAACGCCAGATCCGTTGCCGGCGAAAACGTCAGACCACTCGTTCCTGGTGAAAAGGCCACAGACCCTGTACCTGGGCCAGCGCCATCAAAGTCCCCGTTGAAATACTCCAGATCGTCAGGGACGCTATCGACCAGAAACAAGCTGTTCTGATCCACGACGCCTGTGCCGGTGTTCTCGAATGCGATCGTATAGACAACATCATGATCCGGCAGGGCGTAGACCGTCTCATTGTCCGTCGACATGGTGACGGTTTTATTTGCGGTCAGGATCGCCGTTTGGTTTGTTTCATAGGCGGCGTAGAAAACCTGTTCTTGTGTATGACGGCGTGAGCTGTCGCCTGCGACAGTCTCTTCCTCGATCGCGAGTTGTATGGCCCCGGATGGTAGCGGGTCCGTCCCGAACAGAACCGCCCAACCGCCATTGCCGCCGTCCTCAGCCGCCTGCGTCAGCGTCGCCGTGTCATAATCCTGTGAGACGCTATAGCTATAGGGCGCGGCATTGGCTGTGCCTGCAATTGTATCCGCGCCGATAACGAAGCTGTAATTAACGGCATTTGTCGTCCCCGTGCTGGGGTCAAGCACGATATAGCCAAGTGTTTCATTCGCGCGCGTGCCATTAATCATGCCAATATGTTTGCCGACACAAATAGAACCAGAGGTTGGCGGTGTACCGCGACCGGAACAATTATTCGTCCAAAAGACGCTGGCCAACGGATCATTATAGGTCATCACCTGACCCAGCACGACGATGGACCCGAACCCGGATGTCAGGCTGGATGTAATGTTTTCCATCGTGGTGCCGCCCCAACCTACCGCACTCCCGCTGGTGCCGTCGGATAGAACCGTGCCAGCTTCGATTTTTGTCCCGTTCGAAAGCGTATGCGCGCCAGTGTCCACGACAGTGCAATGCACGTCAGAGGTGGTCACTGCGCTGGAATTTTCAAACCGCTGCACCCGAACCTCGAACTGGCTAGGCGTGACATTTCTGACCCGTGTATGGGCTTCATTGCTGGCGAAGGACGGTAGGACATAGGTGCAGACAACAACGGGTGCCGTATAGCTGTTGACAAGCGATACAGTTTCCCAGCCCGCGCCGACATTCTCGACACGATGCGTTTCCATAAATGTGTCTAGCACCATGGCATTGGTCTGCGCGCTGGCGCTTTGCGCAGCACCAAAGACACCGCACAGCACCGCTGCAAAAAGGATATGAGGCCGGACCTTCATGTATCAAACCTAGCATAAAAGCTTTATTGTACCTTAAAGAGAGGTGTCAAAGCGATGTCCGGCGGATTCGCAGGGCTTTGGTTGACCCGTTCGCGGGATGGGCTTAGGTCGCGCCCATGACCCCGGACATCTATAAAACCTCCAAAGCTTGGCCGTTTGAGCAGGCGCGTGCGATTATTCGCCGCCTCGATATCGAGGTCAAACGCGGGATCGACCGTGCGGGTGCGCCCGTTGTCTTTGAGACGGGCTATGGCCCCTCTGGTCTGCCGCATATTGGGACCTTCGGCGAAGTGGTCCGCACAACGATGGTGCGCAATGCATTCATCGCGCTGACGGAAGGTAAGATCGAGACGCGGCTGATCTGTGTCTCGGATGATATGGACGGGATGCGCAAAGTGCCGGGCACGGTGCCAAATCCAGATGCTCTCGAAGCCTATATGCAAAAGCCGCTGACGGACGTGCCAGACCCCTTTGGCACGCATGAGAGTTTCGGCGCACATATGAATAACCGCCTGCGGGACTTCCTCGACGGCTTTGGCTTTGAGTATGAGTTCCGCTCCGCGACAGAGCTCTACCGCGCGGGCGCCTATGATGATTACTTGCTGCGCGCGTTGGAAAAATTCGATGAGATCATGGCCGTTATGCTGCCAACTTTAGGGGCTGAACGCCAAGCGACCTACTCGCCATTTTTGCCGATCTCACCGACCTCTGGCCGTGTGCTTTACGTGCCGATGAAATCCGTCGATGCGAAAGCTGGCACGATTACATTTGACGATGAAGACGGAACAGAGGTCACGCTGCCTGTCACAGGCGGTCATGTGAAACTACAGTGGAAGCCGGACTTTGGTATGCGCTGGGCGGCACTGGGCGTGGACTTTGAGATGTTCGGCAAAGACCATCAGGATAATGCCCCGCTCTATTCAAAAATCTGCAAAATCCTCGGCGGTAACCCGCCTGTGCAATATGTCTATGAGCTGTTCCTCGACGAAAAAGGCGAGAAGATTTCCAAGACAAAAGGCAACGGTATTTCGGTCGAAGACTGGCTGCGCTACGCCCCGCCGGAAAGCCTGTCGCTCTTTAATTTCGCCAAACCTCGCGCGGCGAAGAAGCTCTATTTCGACGTCATCCCCAAGACGGTGGATGAGTATTATCAGCACCTCTCCGGCTGGTCGCGCCAAGATGAAAAGCAGCGCGCAAATAACCCCGTTTGGCACATCCACAATGGCAACCCGCCGGATGAAAACCCGCCGCTGAGTTTTGCGCTACTGCTGAATTTGGTCAGTGCGGCCAATGCGTCAGACACGGAAACGCTCTGGGGCTTTATCCGCAAATATGCGCCCGATGCGACGCCCGACGCCAATCCGGGCTTGGACAAGCTGACGGGATATGCGCTGGCCTATTACGAAAATTTCGTGAAACCCAATAAGACCTATCGCGCGCCAACGGATCAGGAACGCGCAGCCTTGGAGGACCTATCTTCCCGCCTGAAAAATGTCCCAGCCGCAGAGCAAGCTGACGGTGAAGCGCTACAAACGCTGATCTTCTCGGTTGGGAAAGATCATGCGTTTGAGAATCTCCGCGATTGGTTCAAAGCTATCTATGAGGTCTGCCTCGGCCAGACGCAGGGGCCGCGCTTTGGCTCTTTCGTTGCGATTTACGGGCCTGAAGAGACGGCAGATTTGATTGACGGCGCGCTGTCCGGATCGCAGGCGACATAAACTGACGCATTCATTTATGTGGTAATCCCTTTACGACGCCCACGTTTTTGTGGAACGACAGAGGGGATGAAAGCTAGTTTCCTAAAAACACTAATGATCGGCATGGCGCTTATGCTGTCGCCGTCCGCGTGGGCCGAAGCCCCCTCGCAACGCCTAATGATCGGCGCAGGACATTTTACGGCGGCGGCGGAACAGGCGGATACGTTGCAAACGTCAGACGCCTATGCGCTTGCGTCCGAGGCTTTGCTGTCAGAGATCATGTTGGGGCAGGCGCAAAAGAATAAGAAGCAAGCCAAGCGCGCGCGCAAGCTGGCCGAGGCCGCGCTCGCGATTGATCCGGCCCACCAGAATGCGCGACTGCAATATGCCATCGCGGACGGGTTTGTGACGCGTGAAACGGGCGATGTTTCGGCGTGGATGAAAAAGCTACCGCAAAAGACTCATGCCGTGGTGCAAGCCTACCGAACAGATTTTCCGGATGATCCGCGCGGCGATGCATTGCTGGGCGCGTGGCACCTCGCGATTGCGCGCAAGGCGGGCGATGGGAATGCGAAAAAATGGTTTGATGCCAGCGTGGCAGAAGGGATCGCGCTTTATGAAGCCGCCCTTGTGAGATCGCCAAATGACCCCGTGATCAGTGTGAATTATGCGTTCGCCTTGATCGCACTGGAGGCCGAAGACCGTCCGGATCCAATGCTGGCAAAAGCGCGGCTGGAACAGGTCGCGACATTAGAGCCGAATGATGTTCTGAATGCGACGATGGTGAACTATGCGCGGACAGCCCTCGCGCAAATTGATGATGTGAAAGCGGTCAGTGAATATGCAGGGACGTTCTTAGATGGAAAACGCCCGAGCTGAAAACCGTCAGCCAGCGCCCCGTAGATCGGACTCTGGAAACTGACATTGAGTTTGCGCTTTCATCGCGGAAATGTCCGGCATATCAGCCAGCAAGCCTGATGTTTGCGGCTTTTTCTTTGCAGCACGTTTAATGGCTTTGCGCTTTTTCTTGACCATTTTCTTGCGTGCTTTCTCATCCGAGACGCGCATAACAAGTTCCCTCATCCACTTCGCCTGAATATTTTGCGCATAAGCTTTAGCCGAATCCGTTTCGGCGGTTGTCTTCTCATAATCTTCAAAGACGGCGATGCAGTTGGCGATAAAGTCAATTTCTTGCGCTTCTGTCTGAACAAAAGGTGGAAAGCCGACGGGCTTTGCTTCGCTTGCGGAGGAAGTTGTCACAAAAAATGCCGAAACTGACAGGGCTAAGCTCGCGAGTAAGGCTTTTGTCATAATATGGGTCATAGTGCGTTTCTATTTATCGTGATGACTGCGGGATCGTAGAATAGTTTTACGCTTGCGCCGAGGATGTGTCTATTGCGAGACCCAGATGATGCGGCCGATCCATTGGACTTGGGCCATGTGCAGGGTTCGGTCCTCATATTCGGGGTTGAGCGAGATCAGCTCGATTGTGTCGCCCGTGCGCTTGCGCAACTCCTTGGCCATCACTTCGCCCTCATGAGTTTTCACGACAACGCGGTCGCCGCGGCGACATTCTGCATTGGGCGCGACGAGGACTTTATCGCCCGCCCGCAAGACGGGATCCATGCTGTCGCCCGCGATTTGTAGCGCATAAACATTTTCGTCCTGAATACCCGGTACGCGGACATCTTCCCACGATCCGCCCGTCGGAAATCCAGCATCATCGAAATAACCTTCATCGCCCGCTTGGGCGAGACCAATGACGGGAATAGACGGGCCGTGCGCGCCTTTATTGGCGGCCATATAGGCGAAATCCTCAAAGCTCATATCCACCGTCGAGAGGACTTTGGAGAGGCTCTCGGTCGAGGGCCAGCGCGGTTTCCCAGCAGAGGTCATGCGCTTGGATTTGTTAAATGTCGTCGCGTCGAGGCCCGCCTCTTTGGCGAGGCCAGAGGGTGACTGCGAACGTTTGAGGGCGAGGCGATCTAGCGCAGCCCAGATGTCAGCGTGAGAGAGCATAAAGTTAGTTAGGAAAAAATCCCTATCGCGTCAAATAAAAAGGCCCAGCGGATGGTTGTCCAGCTGGGCCTAATGTTCAGTTTTGGGTGCAATTAATTATAGGCGCTTTCACCGTGGAGGCTGACGTCCAGCCCTTCATATTCTTGCTCTTCCGTGACGCGCAGGCCGAGTGTCATCTTCAAGATAAAGAGGATGACAAAGCTGGCAATCGCAGACCAAGCCACAACGGCGAGCGTGCCGAGCAGCTGTGTCATAAACACGCCGTCGCCTGTGCCGCCGAGAGCTTCTGCAGAAAGGAAGGGCAGTAGTAGGATGCCGAGGATGCCGCCAACACCATGCACTGCGAACACATCTAAGCTGTCGTCGATTTTTAGTTTCACACGGATCAGGTGCACAGCGAAATAGCAGATCAAACCACCCGCTAGACCGATCAACAAGGCGCCGCCCGGTCCGATGACACCCGCGGCCGGGGTGACCGTCGCGAGACCTGCAATCGTACCGGTCGCTGCACCGACGAGGGTGGGTTTTTTATTCGTGATGGCTTCAATCGCGACCCAAACTAATGTGCCGACGGATGCAGAGATATGCGTGACGAGTAGGGCCATGCCTGCGCCGCCATCCGCTGCCAACTGGCTGCCGCCGTTAAAGCCGAACCAGCCGACCCAAAGCATGGACGCGCCGATCATCACGATGGCTGGACGATGCGGCACAGCCAGTTCGTTCGGGAAGCCTTTGCGCTTACCCAGTAGCATCACATAGATCAGCGCGGAGATACCTGCCGTCGCGTGAACGACGAGGCCGCCGGCGAAATCAACAACGCCGCCGCCTTCGATAAGACCCGTCGCTTCATTGAGTTCGCCGCCAAGTGTTGACAACCAACCGCCGCCCCAAATCCAATGGGTGACAGGCGCATAAACCGCCAGCAACCAGAGGACTGTGAAAATCAGAACTGGCAGGAACTTCACCCGCTCTACAAACGCCCCGACAATCAAGGCTGGCGTGATGACAGCAAAGGTCATTTGGAATGCGACGAAGGTGTTTTCGGGAATGGTCAACCCATCGGCCAGCGTGTCACGCCCCAAATTCTTCAAGAACAGATTATCTAATCCACCCCACCATTCATTCGCGCCGCCAAAGGCGATGGAATATCCCGCGACGACCCAGACGATACTGGCCAGTGCCGCAATGGCGTAGACTTTCATTAGAACCGAGAGGTAATTCTTTGCGCGGACCAAGCCGCCGTAAAAGAGCGCCAGTCCCGGCAGGGACATAAATAGCACCAGCGCGGTGGCGGTCAGGATCCAAGCTGTGTCGCCGGAATTGGCTGCAGCATCTTGGGCGGATGCCAACATGGGCAGAGCTATCAGCCCAGCTCCAAAAATGGCGGATTTCAATAAACGTGTCATGCGGATATCCCCTCGCGAAACTCTTTGCGCATCGCCTAGGGGGATTGGTGGGCCGTGGCCTTGGGCAGGGGTGCACAAGATGTGAGCAAGGACCTCGCGCACAGATTTCCAACCAAAAAAGCCCAGCTTTGCACAGTGTCTGTGCGAAGCTGGGCAGTTGGAGCGGCCACCCCATGTCTATGAGGAAATCGCTTGGGGAAAACTGTGGCGCAGGCCGCAGAGCCTCGCGCAATCTTTAGGCGTCGATCTTAGAGATTGACGAATTCAGGGTAGGCCATGACGCCCGTTTCGGCTTGGTCGAGACCGACGGTCTCGTCTTCTTCCGATGGGCGCACGCCGATGGTGTGTTTCAGGGCCAGCCAGATGATGGCCGAGACGACACTGACAAAGACACCCGTTGCGACGACGCCGGTCAGCTGTGCCACGAAGAGCGACGGGCTGGTGAAACACACGGCCATTGTGCCGAAGATACCCGCAACCAAGTGAACCGGAATTGCGCCGACAACATCGTCGATCTTCAACTTATCCAAGAGAGGCACCGTCAGACAGGCGAGGATCGAACCGATCGCACCAATGCCGACGGACAGGCCGATGGACGGCGCCAAAGGTTCAGCCGTAATCGCGACCAGTCCGGCCAACGCGCCGTTGATGGCAAAGGTCGGATCGATCTTCTTATAGCGCAGTTGGGTATATATGATCGCCGCGATGACGCCGCCTGCGGCTGCCATGTTCGTGTTGACGAAGATGCGCGAGACGTCTGTCACATCGCCGATGGAACCAGAGGCGAGCTGTGAGCCGCCGTTAAAGCCGAACCAACCGAGCCACAGGATGAACATACCCAATGTCGCCAATGGAATGTTGCTGGCAGGGATCGGATTGACGCGGCCACCCACATATTTGCCAAGGCGTGGTCCGATGATGATCGCACCGACTAGAGCTGCCCAGCCACCTGTGGAGTGGACGAGGGTCGAGCCCGCAAAGTCAGAGAAGCCCATATCGTCGAGGAAGCCATAACCCCATTCCCAGCTGGCCACGATCGGATAGATAAAGGCCGTCAGCAGGGCAACAAAGATAAAGAACGGCCAGAATTTGATCCGACCTGCAACCGTGCCGGACACGATAGAGGCCGTCGTGGCGCAGAAGACCATTTGGAAGAACCAATCAGATGCGGCGGAATACCCTCGATCCAGAGCGGCTCCTGCAAGAGCGGCTGACTCGGGGTCAGTCGCGCCAGCTAATCCAACAGGTTCTAGGGGATAGCCAGGAGAGAGCACCGTGCCAATATTCACGAAATTATTTAATTCACCATAGAGCATGTCATAGCCGAACAGCCAAAACATCAACCCGGCCAAGCTGTAGAGCATGATATTTTTCAGGCACTGCATGGAGACGTTTTTCGTCTGCACGAAACCCGCTTCCAACATAGCAAAACCCGCCGCCATCCACATGACAAGGAAGCCGCCGATGAGGAACAACAGCGTGTTGAAAATATAGGCCGTAGAATTGGCGGCCTCGACAACCGGGGTAACATCTTGCCCCCAGCTTACGGCGGGCAAGACGGCTAGGACCGCGGCACCCCCCAAAATTTTCGCGACTTTGCGCATGATGTGTTCCCTTCCAGATTTGATACTTGCATGTGGCATGGCGGGCG
This sequence comes from uncultured Algimonas sp., assembly GCA_964414555.1. Lineage (GTDB taxonomy): Bacteria > Pseudomonadota > Alphaproteobacteria > Caulobacterales > Maricaulaceae > Litorimonas. Next base: position 5,390 of record CAYPWW010000022.1, on the reverse strand, counting down.
TGTGTCGCGGCGGGGAGTCGCGAAGAGGTCGAGGCGCAGAGTTACGCGGCGCGGTGGAAATTCTGTGCGAGGGTTTTCCGCATTTGCACAAGGCCTGTGCGGATGATGTCGCGAGAGGCGGTAGTCATATCGGGCGCGCTTGTTTATAGGCCGCCCTATGACTCGCCCCGCATTGGCCTATAAAATTTTGACGCCGCCACAAGCGGATGCGTTCACGCAACAGGGCAGCTTTGCGGGCAGTCCCGTCGATCTGCAGGACGGCTATATCCACCTCTCCGGCGTGGACACGCTCTTGGGCACGCTGAACAAATGGTATGCCGATGCGGCGCAGGTCGAGATTTTTGAAATCGACCTGAGCGTCTTTGACAAGACATTGAAATGGGAGCCGTCGCGCGGCGGGGCTTTATTTCCGCATCTTTATGCGACGTTGCCTTTTAGGACTGTGACGCGACAGTGGACAGTTCAGTCTGTGGGCGGAACCTATGACTTACCAAAGGATTTGACATGAGCCTTATATATAAAGCCGGAACCGCCATGCTCCGTCGCCTGCCGGCCGAGCGCGCCCATGTCACAACGGTGAAACTGCTGCGCGCAGGGCTCGGACCGAAATCTGGTGAGATCCCCTCTGATGCGGTGAAGACGTCTGTCGGCGGGTTGGAGCTACCTAATCCCGTTGGGCTGGCGGCGGGGTTTGATAAGGATTGCGACGTGCCGGATGCGATGCTGGGTGCCGGCTTCGGCTTTGTCGAATGTGGTACAGTCACACCGCGCCCGCAGGTTGGTAATCCACAACCGCGCCTGTTTCGCCTCGTCAGCGATGAGGCTGTCATCAATCGCATGGGATTTAACAATCGCGGGCTGGATCATTTTTCGCAGCGCCTACAAGCCCGCAAAGGCAAGCCCGGTATTGTCGGGGCAAACCTCGGCGCGAATAAAGACAGCGACGACCGCGTTGCGGATTACGTCACGGGGCTATCGCGCCTTTGGGGGCATGCAGATTATTTCACGATCAATATCAGCTCGCCCAACACGCCGGGCTTGCGACAGCTCCAAGGCGCGGATGAGATGGAAGACCTGCTGGGGCGGCTGGCGGAAACGCGCGCGGCCCTGACGGGGGATGACCCGTCCGTGCCGATGTTCCTCAAAGTCGCGCCGGATGTGGATGTCGGTCAGATCGCCCGCATCGTCGAACAAGCGCGGACCTATGGCATGAACGCGATCATCGTGAGCAATACAACACTAGACCGCCCCGAGAGCCTGACGCATGAACATCGCGGCGAAGGCGGCGGTCTCTCGGGCCAGCCTTTGTTTGAAAAATCCACGCGTATCCTCGCGGAGTTTGCAGACGCGGCAGAGGGCAAGATCGACCTGATCGGCGTGGGCGGTGTCGGCTCTGGCGCGCAGGCCTACGCCAAAATTCGCGCGGGTGCGAAAGCGGTACAGCTTTATTCCGCGCTCGTTTATCACGGTCCGCAACTCGTCGCAGAGATTTGTGCGGATCTGGAAGCGCGTCTCGCGGCAGATGGTTTCACAAGCGTGGCCGAGGCGGTTGGGGCGGGTTAAAGCCCTTTGTGCATAAAGACATTTCTCGGGTTTTGTTCATACGCGCCGAATGGCCCGCAATAGGAAAATCCCAAACCTTCATACATGCGGCAGGCCGCTGCATATGGTGGCGTGTTGTGCGTTTCCAAATAGAGTGCGCGCATCCCCGCCCCGCGCGCGACAGTCTCTAGATGGGTCATCAATGCGCGACTGACGCCGCGTCGCTGGAAATCTTCATGCGTGCGGACGGATTTAATTTCACCAGACGTCGTGTCTAATGTTTTCAACGCAGCGCATCCCATCAGCTCGCCCGCCGCATCCCGTGCGGTAAAGAGCTGCACCTCTGGCCGCTGTAATTCCGCAATCCCAAATGCATGGGTGCAGGCATCCTGCTGCGCGAAAGCTAGATAATCACGGAGTAGTGCAATCAGATCCGGGGCGTCGAAATTGGCAGGACTAATCTGCATATGCCTCTCCAATATGCCGCGTGATCGCCGGATAGGCGAACCCTAGAGTCACTGCGCGGACAACGTAGTAAAATAAAAACGCGACCCAAATACCCGACGCGCCTAACACCGGATAAATCGCATAATGCGCGCCGATATAAAGGGCGACGGCGACGACGCCTGCGTTGCGCATGGCGGCGGTTCGCGTTGTACCGATGAAGATGCCGTCCATCTGATAGGCGGCAAAGCCCAGCACAGGGGCCAGCGCACAATAGGGGAGGTAGCGTAGCGCGCTCTCTCGTACCGCCGCATCCGTCGTGAGGAGCTGAATGAGGTACGGCCCGGCCAGATAGATAATCGCCCCGATCAACAGCGCGAAGCCGATGGAAAATTCGCTCGTCAATCGCACGGCGCGGTCAAACCGAGCGCGGTTCTTTGCGCCGTAAGCCGCGCCTGTCACCGCCTCTGCCGTATGCGCGAACCCGTCGAGGACGAGCGCCGCCATGGTGATCATTTGCATCAGGATGTGATAGCCCGCGAGGAATGTCTCGCCCTCGCTGGCCGCCGCATTACCGAAGAAATTAAATCCAACCGTCAGCGCCATGGTACGGATAAAAATATTCCCATTCGCCGTGCCGAGTTTGCGCAAACTTGGCCCGTCCAGCAGTTGCTCCCGCGTGCGCGCACCGGACCGCCAGCCCCCGCGTCGTCTGACTTCGCGCAAGGCCAGCCACAGCCCTGCGCCAAAGCCCGCCCATTCCGCCGCTGCACTCGCCAACCCCACGCCGACCAAGCCACCGCCCAAGACAATCACGAAAATCGGCGACAGAATAATGTTCACGATATTCAGCACGATCTGCAGCCAGAGCGCCAGCCCTGCGCGACTGATCCCGACGAACCAGCCCATCAAGGCGATGGTGCCCAATGTCGCGGGCAGGCCCCACAGGCGCGCGCGAATATAATCGCCGGCACTGGCTTCGATCTCGGCGCTGGCGGTGAAAATCGCAAAGGCTCCGCGCAGTAAGGGAATTTGCAAGGCGAAAACCAGACAGCCGATCAATATCCCCAGCGGCACAGCACGCAGGATATGGGCTTGCACATCGGACTCGAGGCCCGCGCCGTTACTCTGCGCGGTCAGCCCCGCCGTGGACATGCGCAAAAATCCGAAGCCCCAATAGGCGATGCCGTAAATCACGGCACCTAACCCGATCCCGGCCAAGGCTTGCGTCCCGACAAAGCGCCCCACCATCAATGTGTCGACCAAGCCGACGATCGGCGCGGCACCATTGGCCAACATGATGGGCCAAGATTGGTTGAAGACTGCGCGTCGGGTCAGGGAAGTCGAATTCACAAAGCTGTCGATATAAAGGTTTTGAACCAGTTAAACATATTTTCTGTTCAATTCAGTCTGTTTGACGAAGCAATTAGTCATAGTCGAGAAAACACGATATGAAATGAAAGAAAGATTTCCATGTGGGTTCAATCTGCCCGTTTTCGAACTTCTGAAATTCAGAATGGTCCATGTCGTAAACGAAATGTGTGGACTTGTCGTAAAACAATCCGCCACCGCCCTCACCAGTTGACAGATAGATTAAATTAGGAGGCAAACCAAACTCTCGCGCCCAGACTGTTGTCAGCCAGATGCCTTCACTAGGATGAATGAGATCATTTAGTTCGCCATAGTTTGGATTACTCAAGCTTGCTGAGCAAAATCGTATAAAGAATTTCCTGAACTCTGTTGCTCCCTCTATGCCCAGCTTTTTGCATGCATGAGAGACGGCCCGCCTATCTGTCCATTTTCGACGGTGTTTACCTTCGACTCTGTCTATCATCTTGGTGATTTGACGCAGGCTAATATCGTAATGGGCAAAGGAGCTCATCCGTCCTCGCGCGGTAGTAGGAAATGCCCGCTCAGTGCGGCGATGGGTTTGTCTTCACTCTCTTGCCAGACGCGCACGCGCACATTCGTCACGCGACTGCCTTCCTTGAACAGGTCGGCGCGGGCGAAACTGTCCATGGGTTTACCGCGGCGCAGATAATCAATGTTGATCCCGATCGTCTTGGCAAAGGGTGCAGATGGATTACGCCGCTTCAGCTCTGCCATGGCGCAGACTTCCATAAAGCCGCCAACCGCCCCGCCGTGCAGGGCGGGCAGGGTGGGGTTGCCGATATTACTCTCGCGATAGGGCAGAACCAACAAGACCTCGCCGTCGATCTCGCGCGCCTCGATCCCCAGCGTTTTGGCATAGGGAATTGTATCGATTAGGGCTTGGGCCTCGCGTGGGGTCATGTTGATGTCTCCGGCACAGGATATTGTTTGCCCGTCACCATAAAGGCCGCCTGCGCCGTCGCGACGGGATCATCCGGATCGCCGTCATGGGCGGTTGCGCGGATAAAGGCGACGGAGCGGGTGGTCTTATAGCAAATGGCTTCGGCGATAACTGTCTGCCCCGGTGTGGCGGCGCGTTGATAATCAATCCGCAAGGAAAGTGTCGCGACGGGGCCCAGCGCATCAAACCCTGCAATTGCGGCCAAGCCGCAGGCCTGATCCAACAGGGTCGTGACGGCCCCGCCAGAAATCACACGCGTGCGCGGATCCCCGATCAGTGCGGTGTTATAGGGCAGGGACAATGTCGCGCGGCCTTTGTCGACGGCGACGAATTTCATGCCCAGCATTTGCGCATGGGGTGTCCCGTCGACCATCGTCGGGCCCAGCTCCCACAATCTTTGGATCAGCGCACTCATAGCGCAGCGTAGACCGCATTGATCAGGCCTGTCGCCCGTGCGTCTCCCATCAAGATATTCCGCTGTCGGTTCATAACATAGGCCCCGTGCAATCCTGTGACGGGATCTGCAAAGACGCAAGACCCGCCCCAGCCGCTATGGCCCAGCGTCTCGGCTGTGGGGCCGTAATAAAAGTTCGGTGCATTGCGCATGACGCCTGCCGCGATATCCAAATCAAAGGGTAGCACGCGGTCTCGGCCGGAAACGCGGGATTGGGACAGCCCGGCCAGCGTGTCTTCTGACAGGATGGGCCGTCCGCCAATCTGACCGTCGACACCCATCTGCATGAGCGTGGCGAGACCTTTGGCTGTGGCATGACAATTTGATCCGGCCAGTTCAGCCTCGCGCCAAGCGGCAACGCCGCGCCCACCGGGCGAGGACCATGGCTGTAAGAAAGCTGCACGGGTCGCATCCGTCACCTCGCCGAAATCCGTCAGGGCGCGGGGCTTTTGCATCTGCGCACAGCGATCATGTTCTGACGGGGGCAAGCCGATCCAGACATCCGCGTCAAAGGGCTGCGAGAGCTCTTCGCGCAAGATTGTGCCCAGCGTCCGCATATCGGCATCGGCGTGGCGCGCGATCTCTCCGGCTAGGAAGCCATAGGTTACAGGAAGGTAT
>CAYPWW010000021.1:1904-35580 GCA_964414555.1 uncultured Algimonas sp. | reverse complement strand
GGTTCAGGATCGCATCAACCGCGACGGCTGTCTTACCTGTCTGACGGTCACCAATGATCAGCTCTCGCTGGCCACGGCCAACAGGGATCAGGGCGTCGATGGCTTTAATGCCGGTCTGCACAGGCTCATGCACGCCTTGGCGTGGCATAATGCCGGGAGCTTTGACATCGACGCGGCGGCGCTCTGTGGCTTCGATCGGGCCTTTTCCGTCGATCGGCTCACCTAGCGGGTTCACAACACGGCCCAGCAGGCCTTTACCGACAGGGACGTCCACGATCTCGCCGAGACGTTTGACAGTGTCACCCTCTTTAATGCCGCGGTCATCGCCGAAGATCACAACACCGACGTTGTCAGTTTCGAGGTTCAGCGCCATGCCTTTAATGCCACCGGGGAACTCGACCATCTCACCGGCACGGACATTGTCCAGACCATAGACACGGGCGATGCCGTCACCAACGGACAGGACCTGTCCAAAATCTGAAACTTTGGCCTCTTTACCGAAGCCTTTGATTTGTTGCTTGAGGATCGTGGAGATCTCTGCTGCGCGAATATCCATTGGGTGTGTCCTCTATGTTTCTTTGAGGGCGAGACGCATGTCTTCGAGTTTCGTTTTAAGCGAGCTATCGTACAGTCGCGAACCGAGACGCACGACAAAACCACCGAGCAAATCTGGGTCGACAGTTGTTTCAATATTGACGGCCTGACCTGCGGATTTTTTCAGCTGCGTCTTAATAGACGTCAGCTGTGCCGCTGTCAGTTTCTGGGCGCTGGTGACTTTTGCGACCTGAGTCCCGCGACGTTTCGCGAGAAGGTCCGTGAAGGCCGAGATGATTCCCTTTAGCTCGCCTGCGCGATTATTGCCGGCGACCGTTCCGATGAATTGAGTCGTCAGGGCTGAGAGCTTGGCTTTCTTCGCAACGGCTGTCAGCGCTTTCACTTTATCCTCTACTCCGAAGGCAGGGCTTGCGACCAAACGCTGTAAATCTTGCGAACTTGCCAGCATCTTATTGAAAGACTTGAGATCTTTCTCAACACGGGTGAGAGATTTCGCGTCTTCCGCGAGGTCGAGAAGGGCCTGTGCATAACGGACAGGCGCTTCACCGGTGATGACATCAGTATCGGACAAGACAGCTCGTTCCTGATCAGGTGAGAAGGTCGAAAAACCTTCAGTTTTACGGGGTAAATGCGATGCCTTTTTGACGGGCTCCGCTGAACTCGCGCCGCCCTTAGCATGGGCTTTTCACCCTGCCAAGCCCTGCGTGATGCCACACTGCAGGACTTGAGCAGACCCTGCTCACACCTCAGGCACACCCTGCAAAATTGACCAAATCGACATAAAAAAACGGGCCCCCGAAGGGACCCGTCAAATTCAAAACCTAGCGGTCTACTTAGAGCTTGATGTTCAAGCCAACGAAGCCGTAGCGGCCTGTGTCGTAGATGACCGGGTATGTGTTACCATTACCGAATGGAGGGCCCGCGGAAATCGTAACAGGTGGCTGCTCGAGCAACAGGTTATTGACACCTGCGCGCAGACGGACACCGTCAAAGATTTCGTAGTTCGCGGAGACATCCACATAGTTCTGCGAGCTCAGCTCACGGTCGACAGGTGCCGCACCCAAAGCTTGGTTCTCAACAGCGGAGTAATGACGCCATGTGAGTGTTGCATCCAGATCTTCGACTGGGGTCAACCATGTTGCGAACGCACGGTGACGATATGCAGGCGCTGGGCGACCACAAGTACCGGCGAAGAGACCTGTACACTGGTTCAGATCCGCACCTGGGAAGGACGTATCGTCTTGCTTCGTCAGGATTGTCGCTGCGTAGTTCAGGTTAAAGCTACCGAAAGACTCGTTCTTAGGCTGCAGATTGTAACCAACCTGAAGATCGACACCTTCGGATTCCAGCGCAGCGATGTTGATGTTGGTCAACAAGAAGCCGATGCCGGGTCCACCGCCCGAGTTCAAAGAACCGGAGGAGTCACGTGTGATCAAATCACAGAACGCTGAGTCGCCAGTTGCCAGACACTGATCGAGTGTTGTCTGCGCACCAATACCTGCCGCGATGAAGTCATCGATGGAGATGTTGAAGTAGTCGACGGAGGCTGTGAGGCCAGGCGCTGCTTCTGGTGTGAAGACCATACCCAATGTGTATGTGTCGGATTTTTCTGGCTGAAGGTTCGGGTTACCACCGAAGATACCCTGGGTCTGACCCGAGATAACGTCGAGGATTGTTCCGAACTGTGCGGATGTGACGCCTGTACGCTGACACTGCTCGAGTGTCGCGGACGGGTTGTTCGTCGCACATGGATCATACAGACCTGAAGAGTTCAGTGTCAGGTTTGGAAGACCTGTGGACTGACCTGTGAACAGCTCGATGACGTTCGGTGCGCGGACCGAGCGCTGATACTGACCCCGGAAGGAGATGTCGGACGTAGGCGCCCAAGACAGCTGCAGACCGTAAGCGTCTGTATTTGCGCCACCTGTTGTGCCGTTACCTGTGTAGCCGTAATCGGAATTACGATACTGGGCCCGCAGAACAAGCTCGTCAAAGTAAGGTGCGTCTGTGACAAGCGGAACTTCCAGCTCGCCAAAGAATTCCAGAACATCAACTGCACCCTGAACTGGGAGTGTTGGGCCACCAACGCCGGTGAAACCGCCGTCTGGCTGCTGGCTGATCTGATCTGGGTTGGAGTCGAGGCTATCTTCGCGATACTCGACACCGACCAGAAGACCGATGTTGTCATCGGACAATGGCGACTTGACGCCATATTCGCCCAAGTTGATCGAAGCGTTACCACCGATAACAAACTGCTCTGTTTTACCAACAACAATGCCGACGCCTTGAATGTAATCAAGCGCCTCTTGCGTGACTTGCGTTGTACCGCCTTGGCCACGTTGGAACACGTTGTAAGGCACACAACCAGCTGCACGCGCGTTTGCATCACGACAGATCACTTCACCGGGGTTATTCGGATCTTCGATCGCAAAGAATGCGTTTTGTAGGTTTGCAATGATGAAGTCGTTCGTAGAGATCGACTCGTCATCTGTACGGCCAAACTGAGCGAAAGCTTCATAAGAGATCGCATCTGTTGCATCGCCGCGCAGACCACCGACGAGGCGGTACGCTGAGTTTTCAAGGCGGGAGTTACGCTCGCCACCTTCAACGTTACGGTGAGAGGCTGTGATGCCGCTGACGTCATTGCCGGCAGCAATGTCAGCCGCTGTACAACCATAGATGTCCGTTGCGAGGTTCAGACCAGGCGTTTGGATGAGTGGGTTGTCACAGTTGATCTGATACGCACCGAAACCAAACGACGCGGATGGCGCGATTTGCGCATCAGAGAAGTTGTTTGTGTAGGACGCATCGAAGAAGACTTCGTGGTTGTCAGCATATTCGTACTGACCTTTACCGTGGATCTGGATCCGCTCAGCAGGACGCTGGAAGAAGTTAGACGCACCGAAGTTAAAGCGGCTTTCTGTTGCTGGGACACTGAAGAAGTCGACGATGTTGCCGCTTTCTTCTTGGAAGCCTAAGCCACCTGGGCCAGCGAAAAGACGGAAGTTAGCAGAACCGACACAGCCATAGCCGTTTGTATCGCCCGTGGAGAGCGTACAAGCGGAGACCGAACGGTCACGCTGAACGATTTCTTCGCGGTTCTGGTAAGAACCGAAGACTGTCACGTTACCGCGGCCATCTTCAGAGTTCATGCCGATCGCAGCAGAGATGTTGACTTGCTCGCCGTCCCAAACGGAACCTGGAAGATCAACATTGGAAGCTTCGAGGACTTCGTCGAAGCGGTTAATGCCGTTCGAGTTCTGGTTCACACCATACTGAACGTCCAGCTCTGCACCTTCAAAGTCGTCTTTGAGGATGAAGTTGGCAACACCAGCAACAGCGTCAGAACCGTAAACAGCGGAAGCACCACCGGTCAGGATGTCGACGCGCTCAACAAGGTTTGTTGGAACCAAGTCGATGTTTGGAGCGGAGGATGTCGAGGAACCATAAGGAAGACGACGACCGTCGATCAGTGTCAGCGTACGAACCGCACCCAAACCGCGAAGGTCGAGTTGAGCTGTACCGGACGCGCCGTTGGAGACTTCACCAGCTTGAGCCGCGAAAACCTGTGGCAGGTTGTTTGTCAGCTCTTCGATGTTGACTGTACCTTGAGCCGCGATCTCTTCGTCGCCAACTGTCAGGACGGGGTTAGCCGATGTCAGGTTCGGGTTGATGTTCAGGCGTGTACCCGTAACGACGATTTGATCTTCGTCGGGGTTGTCCTGGGCGAAAGTCGGAGCCGACATGGCCGCGACGCTCAAAGCGATCGTCGAAGCCAAGAGGCTGGTTTTCATGCTTACTCGCATAATATGGTTCCTTGTGAATGACGCGTACTAGGCCGCGATCAGTTGCGTATAGGGACTTACGTCTCCTCCACGGTTGAGGCTGCCCTATTACAGAACAGAAAGGCGGGCCAATGACTATTTACGCCAAATGGCCAGTTTTGAGCGTTTCAACAAAATGTGTGACTTTTCTGCAACGCTTGCCTGATTTTGCATCAAGGCTCATATCTCCCTGATGATCGGAAACACAATTGCCCTCTTCCGCGCCCGTCGCGATCCAGCCCTTGCAGCAGGCCTCGCACGCGAGTTGGTGGTTGAAGGTGCAATGGAACGGGCGTCATTTCCTTTGACGATAGCGAAATTCTGGATGGGTCTCGCACTCTTCGCGCTGACGGTGCTAGCCGGCATTTTTCTATGGGGCGGTATCGCGGGTCATTGGACGGTCGCCCTGCCCGCGATCTTACCTGTGGGCGTGATTGTTTTGATCGTTCGAATTTGGCGCGGGCTGGATCGAGGGAAAGCGCGCGTATTGGCTTTTGCTCAGGCACAATCCGCTGTCGGGGTCGAAAACATCAAAGCCCGACTGTCGCGAGAGACCTCACCAGACAAAGCGCCTACATAAAGCTCTGCGGGTCGATATCGATCTGAATCTTATATTTCGCAGGCGGGCGAACTTTGGCGCGCCAAACATCCATATAGCGTGAGAGATTCACGCTCGCCTCTGCCTGAATAAAGAGACGCCGGCGATACAGCCCCCGCAGACGGCCAATCGGCGCCTCGCTTGGCCCGAGGATTTCGATTCCATCCGCCCGCGGCGCAGCATTAAGGAATTTCCGTGCCAGCGCGTCGACCTTCTTGGCGTCCGGCCCCCAGAAGATCACGGCGGCCAGCTTACCAAAAGGCGGCAAGCCCAGCATCTCCCGCATGCCTAGCTCGACCCCGATGAACATCTCACGGTCACCGGCCGCCAGCGCTTGCAACGCTTCATGTTCGGGTTGATGCGTTTGGATCAGGGCCCGACCCGGTTTGTCTGCACGACCTGCGCGACCCGCGACCTGTACCAATGTCTGATAGGTCCGCTCGCCCGCACGCGGATCGCCGCCCGCCAGACCTAGATCGCCGTCCACGACGCCGACAAAGGTCAGCTTGGGGAAGTTATGCCCCTTCACGACCATTTGTGTGCCGACGAGGATATCAATCTCGCCCTTCTCCATCCGGCGCATCCGCTCGGCGAGTTCTGCAGGATTGCCCGCCGTGTCAGAGCTGAGAATTTCGACTCGAGCCTCTGGGAAAGCCTCGCGCGCTTCTTCCGCGATCCGTTCGACGCCCGGCCCGACAGACGTCAGGCTGTCTTCCGCGTGACACTTCGGACATTCACGTGGCATCCGCATGGAAAACCCCGTCAGATGGCACATCGCCCGACCCGTGCGTTTATGCTGGACCAGCCAGCTATCCGTATCGGGGGATTTCAGCTTCTCGCCACATGTGCGGCAGATGATCAGCGGCGCGTAGCCCCGACGGTTCAGATAGAGCAGAGCTTGCTCGCCCCGCCCCGTCACATCGGCCACAGCGTCCAGCAGAGGTTGCGAGAGGAACTTCCCCTTCTCCGGAACATTGTCTTTCAAATCGACCAGCCCGACCTCTGGCAGGACCGCCGCGCCGGGACGCTCAGGCAGGATAATATGTGCGAACTTTCCCGTGCGGGCATTGTGTAGCGACTCAAGGCTAGGCGTAGCCGAGGCGAGGATCACACTATGCCCACTGATATGGCCGCGCACGACCGCCATATCCCGCGCATTATAAATGACGCCCTCTTCTTGCTTATAAGATGTGTCATGTTCCTCATCCACAACGATCAGGCCGAGGTTGGGGAATGGCAGATAGAGCGCCGAGCGTGCGCCCACGACCAGCTGGCAGCGACCTTGGGCAACTTCGCGCCATGTCCGGCGACGGGCCGCCTCACCCATCTGAGAGTGCCACGCCGCAGGCTCCGCGCCGAAACGATCCTTAAACCGCCGCAGCCCCGCTTGGGTCAGCGCAATTTCCGGCACGAGGATAAGGCATTGCTGCCCACGCCGCAGGGCTTCGGCCACAGCTTCGAAATAAACCTCGGTTTTGCCCGAACCCGTCACCCCGTCCAACAAAGAGACATTGAACGCCCCCGCTTGGACTTGCGCGACCAAGTCTTGCGCGGCGTCCGTCTGCCCGTCGGTCAGATCGCGTCCCGGATGATCAGGATTAGGACGATCAAACGGCGGGTCAACGGGACCATCTTTGGCGATCAAGCCGCCCGCTTTGACGAGACCTTTGACGACGCCAGAAGACACACCCGCCCGTGCGGCCGCTTCTGACGCCCGCGCAGGCCACGGGCCGCCTTCGCGCAGAACCGCCGCGCGCGACGGGGTCAGTTTTTGTGGCGTCTGCCCGCTGGGCGCATAGAGCGTGACGATGGCCGAGGGATCGAGGGCTTTGTAATTGCGGATGACCATGCGCAACACATTGCCGGGCGACGTGCCATTATAGCGCGCGGTCCAATCGACGAAATCCAGCAGGTCCGGCGAGAGCGGCCGCGTCGCTTTGCGGTCCACGATGGTTTTCAACTCCCGCCCGGCTTCGGCCTCGCCAAAGCCCCAGACGACGCCTAGTTTCATCTGTTTGCCAATCGGCGCGAAGACGAAATCCCCACGCGCGAGGTCCATGCCGTCCGGCACGGCATAATCGAAGGCCGTCGGGACATTCACAGGGAAGAGAATTTGTGCGGTTTGATTCACGTTACCCGCATGATAGCAGGCCCAGCGAAAGCCCTCACCCTAAAAGGACACGGACCCCATGAAATTCTTTATCGACAGTGCGGACCTCGACGCGATTGCGGAACTTGCCGATATCGGCCTTGTGGACGGGGTCACAACGAACCCGTCGATCATCGCCAAATCTGGCCGCGACTTCAAAGAAGTCATCGCGGAAATCTGCAAGCTAACACCGGGGCATGTCTCTGCCGAAGTCGTTGCCACCGACGCCGCCGATATGATCGCGGAAGGTCGGATCTTGCGTAAAATCGCCGATAATGTCTGCGTAAAACTGCCCCTGACGATGGACGGGCTGAAGGCCTGTAACACGCTGTCCCAAGAAGGCGTGCCGACGAATGTCACGCTCTGCTTCTCGCCGAACCAAGCGCTTCTCGCCGCAAAAGTTGGCGCGACCTACATCTCGCCTTTCATCGGGCGTCTGGACGACATCACGCTGGACGGGTTGGAGCTGATCGAGGACATCCGCACGATTTACGATAACTACGGTTTTGAGACAGAAATCCTCGCCGCGAGCATTCGTAGCGTCAATCACGTCAAAGACTGCGCGCTTGTTGGTGCGGACGTCATGACAGCCCCGCCAAAAGTCGTAAAATCCCTCGCCAATCACGTCCTGACGGACAAAGGCCTCGCAGCCTTTATGGCGGATTGGAACAAGACCGGGCAGACAATCTAAACTGCCAAATGCTACGCCAGTCGTCTCCGTCTACGGGGGCGACCCATAATCCGGAACCAGAGCAATCCAACGCCGCTGAGCGCAAACAGCAAGGCTGCGCCGCTGGCTAGTTTCAGCCACCATGCATTGAAATTATCCTCTCCCGTCACGTCCAAAATGTGAAAGCGCCACGCCACGTCAAATGCGCGCCATAGCCGCGTCCGGACCGTCTTCACCTCGGCCGTATTCACATCCAGATAAAAGCGCGTCTTGGCGCGGTCATCAAATTGCACCTGCCAGACGGGCAGCGCGCCAGCATATTCGCGCGGGGCGGTGTCCAATTTCGCGATCGACACAACTACGCCGTCGCCCTGATAGCGTGACGTCGCGATACGGCGGATATCTGGCTCGCCAACACCAGCCCACGCCTCGCCCGTACGCGCGTCTAGCATTATGTTGCCCGCCTCACCGATCAGCAAATAAGCCGGACGACCCGCCGCATTCACCAGCTGCGCCCCCGTCAACACGCCTTCATAGGTTTCCATCGCGAGACTGAGCGGCACGAGATCGCTGTCTGTCAGAGAGAACGCCGTCCGGTCCACCAGATGGCGACCGCGCACCTCATCAATCGGGAAAAGCGTCATGAAAAACCCGCTGCCAAACCACGACAGGATGAATAGCGACAAGACTAGCCCAGCCCATTTATGGACGCGGGTCAGGTATTTATTGAACGTGCGAGACATGCGCGGCACTTGCCGCAGTCATGCGCCCTCATCAAGCCTATTTACCAGGGCTGTATCGCCGCATAGCGTGGGCCTCTACGTCTTCTCGGTAGAAGCGGGCATCTTTGAAATCCACGTCGAGATAGCGTCCGACCTGATCGTCAAAATGCGGGCTGTCGGGATCACCGCTTTGCCCACCTGCGAGGAGGGTTTTGGCCCGCACCCGCTCGCCAAACTCGACGGCGGCAACAAAGCTATTCCCGCGATAGCCATAGAGCTTTTTCGTGCTCTCGCCCCGCCGCGCGCCATAGGCCGCGAGAGACCCCCAGCGACCAGACGCCAAAGGCACGCCGACACTCGGCTGGGCATCGTCAAAGCCTGCGCCGATCTCGCCAGACAGACGTTGGAATCGGTTCACCTCGCCCCACGGTTGCCGCCAATCGCCATAAGTTTCTGTCAGATTCTCCACCGTCCAACGCAGCACATCCAAGCGCTGTGCATCGCTCGCCGTGTTCGCCATCCAGTCGATCGTTTCCATCCGGCTCCAGCCGTTTTTGCGGTAAAGCTCTAACGTCCGCATGCCGTAAAAATGCGCAAGGGTCATTGCGACGCTATCAGTAGAAACCGTGTGGTCCCAATCACGCAACATCGCGACAGGTTCGGCCAAATCCGGCGAACCATTTGAGGTGTCATAGCTGCCCACGACGGTGGGCATCAGGACTTCAAAAGCCGGGAGTTGAGGATCGTAAGCCAGATCGATGATACGATCCAAAGTCAGGCTGTTAGGGGCGACATTTTCTAGCAAGCGCACAGCCAGCACCCCGCGATAATTCTCGCCTTCGGGGGCCATATAGGTCGGATAATCCTCTGCCTTGGGACTGTCCGGCCCAGCCGCTGTGAAGGGCGTGGAGTTATTGTTTTGAATCCAGCCGATGTCAGGATTGGTGATGGTAATGACCTCATCCACCGTATGAAGACCTTGCCAGTCCGTCGCGGGATTCGCCCCGTCAACGGGTTTGGAATAATCAAACTGCGGGTCACGTTTCGGGATAAAATTCCCGTGGAAGTAGCCAATCGTGCCGTCGCGATCCGCGTAGACTGTGTTGTTGGACGAGTTCGTCCGCAGGTCCATCATCTCCCGAAACTCAGCGTAATTCGCGGTTTTCGTCCGGGCATAGGCCTGTTCCAGCGCTTGCCCCGGCTTCCAGTTGATTTTCGTCGCGGCCCATTTGCCATCAACCATGTGGGTAATCGGCCCGTGGTGCGTGCGATAGGTCGGGAAAGTCCGCGTCCGCATTTTCATGTCATCGACATAATTCAGCGTGACCTCGCCGACTTCGACATCGCGCACCTCATCGCCATAGCGATAGTGCAGCTTCCCGTCTTTTTCGAAGACATCTTCGACAAACACATCGATGAAATCCGCATAGGTGGAAGGGTGCATCCAGCCATTGTTTTCATTGAAACCCTGATAGACAAAAAACTGCCCCCAAGTGACCGCGCCGTAAGCGTTCAAACCCTCTTCTGAGACGACATGGACTTCGCCGCGAAAGTAAAAACTCGTGTGCGGATTGATGAGCAACATAGCATTGCCGCTCTCGGTCAGATCGCCGGAAATCGCCATGCCGTTGGAACCTGCTGGTTCCTCGCTGCGCGGGGCCTCGATAGGACCGCCCGCGCCGTAAAATTCGCGGATACCGCCCAGCGGGATTTGCTCAATATCGCCACCGATGGACCCCTCGAAGAAATACATCGGCATCCACGGCTCGAACCGTGTCAGCAGCTTCGGCTGAACGTCGGGATTAGACGCCAGATAATGGTTCAGACCATCGGCAAAGGCGCGACACAGCTCTCGGATGTGCTCTGGCGCATCGGCATAGGCCGCCTTGGCTTCATCGAGCGTCATATACAGTCGCGCACGCAGATCGCTGTGTAGCGCATCTTCGCCCTCAACCTCTGCCAGACGCCCCATCGCCCAGATGTAATTGCGCTCGATCCGGGGAAAATCATCTTCGGCTTGGGCATAGAGCAAGCCAAAGACCGCATCCGCATCGGTCTGGCCGTAAATATGCGGTACGCCGTAATCATCGCGGATAATTTCGACACGTTCGGCAATCGCGGACAGGCGCTCGCTTTCCGTGGGCGCGGGCTTACACGCCGCGATCAGCAATAGCCCTAAGCTCAACCAGATAATCCGCATGGCACTCTCCCTCTCGCTAAAGGCTAAAACGCCCCGACAGTCGCGTCAAAGTTTAAGAAATATAAACCATGTCGGGACCATTATGACCCTGAGTCAAATCGAGGCTGACATGACGACGCAAATTTTCCTGAGAACACTCTGTTTGAGCGCAGCCGCAGCGGCCCTGACGGCGTGTAGCTCCAACCCGATCCCAAAGGTGAAGCTGGAGAAGCGCACGCCCAAGGTACAACAGGTGCAATCGGCTAGCTATAACACGCCAACGCGGACAAAAACCTTGCCCGCGGAAGCCGCGATGGTCTGCGAAAATGCCAATATGCGCGCCCGCGCCGTCGATGCTGACAACAGCAACGACACGGCCCGCGTGATGGTTGTCCAGGACGGCAGTCAGTCTAGCCACTTACTGGCGGAAACCGTCGTGAACTGTCGCGATTATTTCGCGCATAAATCCGCTTACCCCACGCAAGCCAGCACGGTACAAACGGTGATAGAGCGCGCGCCAGAGACCCGCACAATTACACGTCGCCGAGGTCTAACCTATGTCGTCCAACGCGGCGATACGGTCTGGGATATTGCGCGCGAGCATTGCACGAGCGTCAAAGCCATCTCTCGCTTGAACGGTTTGGGCCGCGCAAACGTCATTGATGTCGGTGATCGTTTGGAACTGCCCTCTGAGGCGTGCGAATAGCTACACACAGCCTTTAAGATGAAACGCGAAACTCCAGCTTAGCTGGAGGATGTATAGGCGTGGCACACCACCGCCCAGCTCCGCCAGACGATGGTCGTGCAGTAAAAGCCTAGTTCACAGCCTTTAATGCAATCGCTTCTGGCGCAGCATAGCTGCGCTCACGACGCGGGGCGGGCGCTTTGTTCAGTTCAGCGTAACGCTCCAGCTTTTGCGACTGAACCCGACCCAGCTGACGCGACGCATCGAGATCTGCGACAGCCTCGGAGAATTTCGCGTGGAGGTTTTCAAACTCAGCCTTGGCTTGTGCTAGCGCACGGTCATGGCGGGCTTCTGTCTCGGCTTGCTGACGCAGGCGTTGCTCATTGGCGGCATTGCGCTCGCGCTCAGCCTCTAGCGCCTGACGTAGGGCCCCGACTTCGTCGTCGAAATGCGTGCCCATCGTGTCTTTGATACGCAGTTGCGTTGTCAGCTGTTCGACTTGCGTTTTCAGCGCAATAATTTCGTCAGAACGACGCTTTAGCTTACCCTCGGTCAGTTGCTTCTCGCTATTGCTCTCATAGCTGGCGGCTTGCAGGCGCGAGGTCGCTGCGACGAGCTGATCTTTCACCGCGTGATGATCGAGGCGTAGATCGCGAAGGGCAGAAATCGCTGCATCTGCTGCTTTGGTCTTGTCGTCTAATCGCAAGGATAACTCCTCTACCGCATTTTCCAGCTCACGCGTTTTATGCGTTTGTGCCGACAGGTTTGTATTCGCAGAAGCCAGCTCATCCTGCACACGCTGTTGCGTGAGAGCGAGGTTCTCTAGGCGCCCTGTCCGGCCGGATAGCTCGCGGGTCAGTTCTTCGATTTCACGGCGCTGGCTTGTGTCCAGATCACGGGCGCGCGCCTCGCGGTCTGTGCGCTCGGCAATGTCTTTCTTCGCGGCTTCGACCTGCACACGCAGAGAATCGCGTTCCTTTTGCAGGTTTGCGAGCTTTGCTTCCTGCTCTTGCGCCCAAGCTTGGTGCTTGTCGGATTTCGCGGTGGTGTCTTTTAACTCAGCCGACAGGCGGGTTGTTTCCGCCTCTAAGCGCGCCGCATGACGGACAGAGGCGTCCATTTTTTCCATAGCCTTGGTAAGGCCAGAAAGGCGCTTTGCGGCAACATCTTGTGCTTCCGCGCCGGATTTTAGAGCCGCTGTGATTGCCTGAACCGTATCCTGGGCCTGACGAATATCCTGTGTGCCAGCGGCGCCTTTAGGCGCCTGACGCAAAATCATTGCCGCTTTCGCTCCGCGACCTGCGTCTTTTTTGAACAAACCCATGACAGCCCTCACATCCTTTCGAATCGTCCAGCCCGGACGACATCTCAATGTTTTGGTAACCGTAACGTGGTTAATCGAATCCTAATTCGCGCGGGGAAAGCACGATCCAAGCCAGTATTCTCATCATTATCGCTGCCGCCATCGGCGCCGTGATCTCTGGCCTGTTCGGGATGGCGGGCGGCCTGCTGTTCATGGGCGTCATCGCCAGTCTGATGAGCGTGCCCGCCGCCATGGTCACCCACGGCATTGTGCAATCTGTCTCGAACGGTTCCAGAGCTGTGATGCTGCGCGCGGATGTGCGTTGGGACATCCTCAGTTGGACGGCGTTGGGCGCGGTGCCGATGGTCGGAATTATGCTGGCGCTGGCGATTAGCCTGAATACGGCGCAGCTCTATCTGGCGCTGGGCGTTTTACCCGCCCTACTCTGGTTGCCGCGCGGATGGCTGGCGGGCGATGCGGAGAAGCCTTTGCACGCCATGCTCTGCGGGGCGTTGGTCATGGGCCTGAACCTTAGCGCAGGCGTTGCGGGCCCCGCCCTCGATTTCTTCTATGTCCGAACAGAACTTGTCCGCCGCCAGATCGTCGCGACGAAGGCCGTCATTATGTTTGTCAGCCATTTGGTGAAAATCGCCTATTTCGGCGTGCCGCTCGTGCTGGCTGAGGGGTTGAGCGATCTGCCCGCACTGTGGGTGTTCCTCGTTGCCCTGCCCTGTGTGGTGGCGGGGACGAAGCTGGGTACGACGTTGCTGAACCGGTTCTCAGATATCGGCTTCCGAAAATATACGCGGGTTCTCGTCACGCTAATCGGAGTTGTCTATATTTTGAGAGGCTTGGCACTGCTGGGCTGAGGACTACGCTCGAACCACGTGTAAAGCCCGATCCCCAAGATCGTCACCGCTGTGCCAAGGGCATCCACAGGACCAAACGGCTCTCCTAAGATTAGGATTGCTGCGATAATCGTCGTAATGGGTCCGATCATGGCCAATACAGATGTCGCCTGTGACCCAATCCGCCCAATCGCCAAATTGACGAGAAAGGACGGGATAATCGTTGAGAGAAAAGCGATCGCGATACCGATCCAGATGACTTGCGCGGGGAGATCCAAGGCAGCCGCCACACCCTCACCCGCCCCGGCATAAATCCCAAAATGCAACAATATCCCCGTCGCTGCGCCGCTCATCGCGATACAGGTGAACAGCCACGACCCAAGCTGTGTGATCAGGCCTTTTGCAAAGAGTTGGAACATCGCGAAGAAGAACGCTGTCGCGAGGATGAGGACTGTCCCCAGCCACAAATTTTCCGCTTGCGTAATATCCCCACCCGCAAAGATGATCCCGATACCTGCGTACGCCAGCGTGATCGCCAACACGCCCCAACGTGTGATGGTCCCGCCAAAAAACAGCGCACCAATGACAACAACGAAAATCGGATAGGTGAACAGCAAAATCCGCTCTAGCTGCGCCGTGATATATTGCAGTCCTGTAAAATCCAGCAGAGCACAGAGATAATAGCCCAACAGGCCCAGCACGAAACTATAGCCCACGGCGCGCATCGGCACAGCACCCCGTCGCCGCCAGACGATCCATCCGATGATGAGATAAACGGGCAGCGCAAAGCCCATGCGCAGCGCCAGCAAGACAATCGGGTCTAGCGGCCCGTCTACGGCATAGGCCAGCTTCACCAGCACGGCTTTCAGCGAGAAAAAGCTCGCCCCGAACAGGGCGCAGAGAATCCCAATGATCGTATGGCTGTTCATTTCCGTCGCGCGCGGAAAAAGGCCTTCAGCGCGGCAGAACTTTCCTCCGCCAACACACCGCCAAGCACCTCTGGCTTATGGTGGCAGCTGGACGACTCGAAGAAGCGAACACCGCTTTCCACGGCGCCACCTTTCGGATCACTTGCGCCGTAAACGACCCGCGCAATCCGAGCATTTGAGATCGCACCTGCGCACATCGTGCAAGGCTCCAGCGTGACATAGAGCGTCATCCCGCCCAAACGGTAATTGCCCGTTTTGTGCGCCCCGTCGCGCAGCGCCAGCACCTCAGCATGGGCGGTCGGGTCACATATCCCAATGGGCGCATTGCCTGTCGACGCCATCACAGCCCCGTCCGCGCCCACCAGCACCGCGCCCACGGGCACTTCGCCGCGTCGGGCGGCGGCATAGGCTTCATCCAGTGCCAATTGCATATAATCTTCGTCTGTCATGTGCGCGGGCTATCGACGTGGCGCGCGCTTTCGTCAAGAAGGGGCGCATGACGAAACAGACTCCCTCTGCGACAAAAGACGGGCCACAGCTCGAACGGATCGCCAAATTCCTCTCCCGCGCCGGGATTAGCTCTCGCCGCGATGCGGAGAAGCTCGTCGCGGCGGGCCGGATCAAGGTGAACGGCAAGATCATCGACACACCTGCCACAAAGGTCGGGCCGAAAGATGTTATCGCCTATGACGATGTCGAGGTCGGCGCGAAAGCTCCGCCGCGTCTCTGGCGCTATCACAAACCTGACGGGCTCGTGACGTCGCATAAGGATGAGAAAGGCCGCACGACGGTGTTCGACTCCCTGCCGAAAGAGCTGGGCCGTGTGATCTCTGTCGGGCGTTTGGACATTACCTCTGAGGGGCTGTTGCTGCTGACGAATGACGGCGAGCTGGCGCGACATTTGGAGCATCCGTCGACCGGATTTTCGCGCCGCTACCGCGCCCGCGCCTATGGCAAAGTCACGCAAGCAGAGCTTTCCAGCCTGATCGGCGGCATCAAGATCGACGGCATTATGACAGCGCCCATCGAAGCCGTCCTCGACAGCACGAGCGGTGATAATAGCTGGATCACGGTCACCCTGCGCGAAGGCAAAAACCGTGAGGTCCGCCGCGCGATGGAGCATCTGGGCCTCAAAGTGAACCGCCTGATCCGCGTCAGCTATGGCCCCTTCATGCTGGGCGAATTGCGGGCGGGCGAGGTCGAAGAGATCAAGCCGAAAGTCCTGCAGACGCAGCTGGGACACCTGATGGATTTCCCCGAACCCGTCGTGCCCAAAACGCGCGCGCCAAAACGCGGCAGCCACGCCAGCGCCAAACGCTTTCAAAAAGACAAAGCTGAGCCAAAAGCCGCTCCACAGGGTCGTGGAAAATTCGCCAAAGGCCCCAAGACAGGCAAACGCCGAACCGGCGCTGCTGGCAAACCCGGCGGGAAATTTCAGGGCAAATATGCGCCGCGCACGCATGGGGGCGGCGGCAAGGGACGCGGCAAGTCGTGAGGATTGTCTCGGGCCGATTACGCGGGCGAAATATCGCCACGCCCGCGGGTCGGAACACCCGTCCGACGTCCGATCAAACGCGCGAGTCGATCTTCAACATCCTCGCCCATGCGGAGTGGTCGCCAGAACTCGACGGGGCGATTGTTGCGGATATTTTTGCGGGCTCCGGTGCGCTGGGATTAGAAGCAATTTCGCGCGGGGCAGATTTCTGTTTGTTCGTCGAAACCGAGCCAAAAGCCCGCGCCGCGATCCGTGCGAATATCGACAAAATGGGCGTATCGGATGATGCGCGCCTGCACCGCTATGACGCGACCCGCTTGAAAGTCGCGCCCGGGAACCTGCGCGGTCAATTCACCCATATTTTCATGGACCCACCCTATAACAAAGGCCTCTGGCGACCCGTGCTAGAGCGCCTAAAACGACTAGAACTAATCTCGCCCGACGGCATCGTGATCTTGGAAGAAAGTGTTGAAGCCGAGGTCGAGCCAAGGGGCTGGGACGTGCTGGCGGATAAGACGTGGGGCGCGGCGCGGGTCTTGTTTTTGAAACCAACTGTTAGGCAAGTGAATTAAAGCCGCATTAGCCGCCTATCAGCTAAGTCTCCTGTTATGGGAGCACTTATGACAGTTTTAAGATTTTCAACACGACAATTTCCACTTTCAGATGAAATGAAGCCTTCTGTGAACCCTATTTATGGGCACGCTTTAGGTGAAATGCTTCGCCAAGAGTTTCAAACACTTGGACACGAAGTTGATAATTGCGTCGAGGAAGAAGATTGGGGTTGGTATTTTTTCACGTCAATTGAAGACCAACCCTATATGATTGGAACAATCGCTTACAGGGATATCGACCCTGAAACGGAAGAGCCGGTCTCAACGTCAGACCCTATCGAACACGCGATTCAGTTTGATAAAAAGCGCAGCTTTAAACAGATAATTTTGGGTCGGAATAAGTTCACAGATGACGACCCGATTTTCAAAATAACAGAAGCAATACTAGAGCGTAAGATTTTGGATATGACTGATTTTAGCAAAGGCCTCTGAGGCCTAACGCCGCCCAAATAACCGCTCAATATCCGCCAGCTTCAACTCCACATAAGTCGGGCGGCCGTGGTTGCATTGGCCGCTGTGTGGGGTGGCTTCCATCTGGCGCAGGAGCGCGTTCATTTCTTCCGCCGTCAAGCGTCGCCCGGCCCGCACCGAGCCGTGGCACGCCATCGTCCCGCAGACATGTTCAAACCGCTCTTTCAGGCTGAGCGCTTCGTCATATTCCGCCAAATCATCGGCCATATCGCGGAGCAACCCCTGCACATTGACTTCGCCGAGCAGAGCTGGCGTTTCGCGCACGCAGACCGCGCCTGCGCCAAAGGGCTCCACGATTAAGCCCATCTCTGACAGCTCCTCCGCGCGGGCTAAAATCCGGGCGGCGTCGGTCTCGCCCAGCTCGACAATTTCGGGGATGAGGAGGGCTTGTTTCGGCACGCCCTGGCCACCCTCTTTTGCACGGGCCATCTTCGCTTTCATCTCTTCATAGACCAGCCGCTCATGTGCGGCGTGTTGATCGACGATGACGATGCCGTCTTTCGTCTGCGCGACGACATAGGTTTCGTGCAGCTGCGCCCGCGCTGTGCCGAGCGGGTAATCCCGCGTTGGCGTCGGGATGTAAGGCGCGCCACCCGCAGGTGCGAAGCCTACTGGCGCTTCTTCAACGCGCGCGCTCATCCCGTCGATCAGCGGTTGCATGGCGGGATCATTGCGGAACGGCGCGATGTTTGGCGCACCGCCATATCGGCCCTGATAGGCGTAAGCCTGTTGCCCCGTTTGGATGCGGCCCAGCGCGTAATCGCTGACCGTTGTGCTGGCGCGGTGACCGGCCTCTGCGAGGGCATGACGCAGGGCGCTGACAATCAAACCGCGCACGAGGCCCGGATTGCGAAAGCGCACTTCCGTCTTGGCCGGATGGACGTTCACATCGACATGCTCTCGCGGCAGATCGACATAGAGCGCGACGACGGGATGGCGGTCCCGCGCGAGGAAATCCTGATACGCACCCCGCACCGCGCCGTGCAGCAAGCGATCACGCACAGGTCGCCCGTTCACGAAGAGATATTGATGCGCGCTATTGCCCCGCGAAAAAGTCGGCAGCCCCGCATAGCCGGAGAGGACGATGCCCTCGCGTTCTTTGTCCACGGACACAGCATTTGCACCGAAATCATCGCCCAAGACTTTGGACAGACGGACCAGACGGCCATCCTCTGACAGGGGTGTTCCCGCCATGCGCAGGCTGGTGCGGGTGGCGTTGGACAGGGTGAAACCAACATGCGGATTGGCCATCGCCAGCCGCTTGATGACATCGGAAATCGCCATCGCCTCGGATCGCTCAGATTTCAGGAATTTCAGGCGCGCGGGCGTGGCGTAGAACAAGTCTCGCACATCAATGCGCGTGCCGTGCAGGCCAGAGCGCGGCGCAGGGCGCGGCGGGCGTACATCGCCGCCGTCAACACGCAGTTCCCACGCGCTGTCATCCTCGGCTTGCTGGCTGGTCAAGGTCAGGCGCGCAACGGAGCCGATGGACGGCAGTGCCTCGCCACGAAAGCCCATGGTCCCAATGTTCAGCAAGTCCCACTCGCCCTCCGCATCTGGCGAGAGTTTAGAGGTCGCGTGACGTTCCACGGCGAGCTGTAGGTCATCGGCGCTCATCCCGCGTCCGTCATCGGTCACGGTGATCAGGGTCCGGCCACCGTCCTCATAGCGCACGTCCACCTGTGTCGCGCCCGCGTCCAGCGCGTTTTCGACGAGCTCTTTTATGACACTCGCCGGACGTTCGATCACCTCGCCCGCCGCGATGCGGTTGACGGTTTGGGCCGGTAAGCGGCGAATCATATGTGGGGATGCGCTCATATCAGCACAAACATAAAAGCCCGGCGCGGGCCGGGCTAGTGGAGGACTCAGATTAGTCGAGAGACGATTGGTTTAGAGGCCGGGGAGCTTTGCGCCGCCGGGGCGTTTGCTGATGGTGACCTGTCCACCGCCTGTGGCAGAATTCACTGATTCCAAACGACGCGCTTCGACTTCGGGGTCCAGCGGGCGCGGATTGCCCAGCGCATCGACGACACCGCCATCACGCCAGAAGAGGACGCGCTCGCTAAAGCCTTCAGATTTGCGCTCGACAGAGTTTTCACCGTCGATTTCAAGGCGAATAGCAGGGTTGGAGCGATTCACACCGGCCCGCGCCATCAGGGCGATTTCGCCGCGTGTCGGCTCGGCTGCATCAACATCGCCCAGCAGGGCTTCGCGTGCGGAGCGTTGGCTATAGTTGTTCTCGGCCGAGGATGCGCCAGCCTCTGGCGGACGCAGGTTATATTCCGGTGGAATGACCAGCGGCGCTTTCGTCAGGATATTGAACTCATTCGGAGCTGATTTTTGCAGACCGAGCGCGCGCGACGTCGAAGAGCAGCCGGAGATCACGGCGGCGGACAGAGCAAGCGCGGAAACAAGAGCGAGAGAACGCATGACGGTGTAATCCTTTAATTCAGTAAAGCCGCTCTAGCGTGCAGACCTGCCCGCGCCAAGTGACCAAATCGTTATTCAGCAGCCTTGCCCGCAACCTAGTTCTTTGCCGCGCGCTTTGCGGCGCGATCTGTCAGGAAACTCGACACAAACATCCCGATCACACCGACGGTGATATAGCTGTCGGCCACGTTAAACACGTAGTTAAAGCCAATATCGGAGAAATCGATCATATCCGTAACGGCGCCAAACAGCAGGCGATCAATGACATTCCCAATCGCCCCTGCAATCACGAGCGAGAGAGAAAATTGCCCCAATCGGTCATGCGTCCGGCGCAACACATACAGCATCGCCCCAACCATAATGAAGGCAATGGCACTCAAAACCCAGCGTTTCAGTGACGAATCACCTTGCAGCAAACCCCAGCTGATCCCGCGATTGCAGAGCAAACTCAGGTCCGCGATCGGTGAAACTTCATAGGTCAGGCGCGGATCGCCCGTCGCGCAGGCACTCATGGGCAAGTCAAAAAACCGCGTCGTCGCCCATTTCGAGAGCTGATCCAACGCCACCAAAATCGCAGGTAACACAAAGGCAAAGCCGATATAACTGCGCCGCGGGATGGGTGCGGAGTCTTCCGTTTTTTCGAGTGCAACTGCCATAGGCGCGACTTGCCAGCTTCGGCGGCGCGTTTCAATCGCCAGAAAGCCTGAATAAGATGACTGTAAAATAACCATGTTTTCATTGGCCCGCGCCTGTGGACAGGTTACATCTGTTTCAAATGCGGGGCAGATTCTGCCCTGTGATCTGACTAGCGGGACTTCTCATGCGCCAATCGACTCTCTTGACGAAACTGCTGCTCGGCGCAGCGACACTCGCGCTCGCTTCCACAGCGCAGGCACAAACCACGATTGAGACCGACACGGAAACCCAAATCCGAACCTCGACGGCGGGAACGAACAACACGGCCGATGACGTAACAGTCGCGTCCGGCACATCCGTCACGCTCACAGACGCAGGGCCAGCGCTGGTGCTCGATTCTGATAATGACCTGACTCTGGACGGCGCGGTCAACTTGGACAATGTGAACGACGCAACAGGCGTCGAGCTGCAAGGCGGTGCAGACAGAAATTACACGCAAAGTGGTTCGATCTCGATCACAGAGGATTTTGACCCGGGCAATACAGATGACGATCCCTTTGTGGACGGCAGGTTTGCAGAAGGCTCTGGCCGGACCGGCATCCTGATTTCTGGCGCCTCTCCATTTCAGGGCAATATCGACCTAGCCGCTAGTTCGGATATTTCGATCCAGGGCAATGATAGCTTCGGTATCAACCTCGCAAACACGCCGATGATGCAAAACGGTCTGACCGGAAATCTGACAACGGCTGGCCAAATCAACCTCGTGGGTGATCGGAACGTTGGCGTAAATCTGGATGCGCCTGTCATAGGTGATCTTAACCAGCTCGGCACGGTCAGTGTCCGCGGTGAAGATTCGCGCGGCTATGTTATTGCTGGTGACGTTCAAGGCGGCTTTGCCAACGCAAACACCATCAGCGCCACAGGCTATCGTTTCACCCAACGCCTGCCTTTTGGTGGGGAGAACTCGAGTACGGGTCGCGAAGATCTTGGCGCGGAAGACCTGCTGCAATCCGGTTCTGCCATTGATATCAGCGCGAGCATCACAGAAGGCATTTATTTGCAACAGCGTCTCGTCCAACAACTTGATGCCAATGGCGACCCGATCACGGACGAAGATGGCAATGGCCAGTTCATTCTCGCCTCGACCAGCACAATCACACAGCTGGGCAATGCACCCGCGGTGTTGATTGATGGGCAAGGCCAACCGATCGCCATCGGACTGGTGGCGGCTATCACCGACCCGACAGACCCTGAGTTCAGCGCGACGCAACAATATGCCTTCGTCAATGAAGGGACGATTTCCGCCAGTGGCCTGTTCGACGATGTGGATGCGACCGTGCTCTCGGCTGCTGATGTGACCTTTGCAGGCGGGATCAACAATATTGGCTCAATGACCGCGACGACGTACCGCGCGCCTGTTGAAAATGATTTGGCTGCGATTGGTGAAGGCGTCGCGCGTGTGATTGTATTGGGTGACAATGCGATTGCCGATCAGATCAACAATAGCGGCCTGATCGTCGCAACCGCTCAAGAAGCTGCCGATGAGATTTTCTTTGATACGAATAATATCATCCCGCCGCGCGCCCTATTGGCCGTCGGTATTGACGTCAGTTCCAGCGCGCAATTGGCAGAGATCGTCAATACAGGTGCGATTTCGGCGCTGCTAACTGGACGCGAAGGCGCGGCTTTTGCGATCCGAGATGCCTCTGGCACGCTAACATCCATCAGCAATAGCGGCACGATCATCGCGACAGCAGGCAATTCCGACTCGACAGGCGACTCCGAAACGGATTTCAATCTCGTCGCGATTGATGTCAGCGCGCTGACCTCGGGCTTTACCTACACGCAGACACAGAACCCTGACTCAGAGAATGCGCCGATTACGAATGGCGACATCCTCCTCGGGTCTGGTGATGATACCATCACCTCTTCTGCGGGTGTGATCGTCAGTAACGTCGACTTTGGTGGCGGCGACGCCACACTCGCCCTTTCCGGCGGCAGCATTTTCGGTGGCGAAATCACGAATGTCGACTCGCTCGATTTATCCGTGACCGAAGGCTCGATCTTCACCATCGCCAATGCCGAGCCCGTCACGGTCTCGAATGCCCTGTTCGATGAAACTTCGACCTTCCGTCCAGTTATCAACGGCGCAACGGGCGGCGCGTCCAGCCTGATCGGCACGGGCGACATCACCTTTGAAGCCGGCGCAACGGTCTTCCCGATCCTCAGCAACATCATCGGCACAAATGTCGTCGAATATACGATTGCCAGTGCGGACAACCTGACCATTGGTGATCTGGCCACGCTCAGCGAAGGCGCCTCGCCTTTCCTCTATGATACTTCCCTCGCAATATCGGCCTCTGACCCGAACACGCTGGTGGTCACACTCGACCTGCGCGATCCCGGCCTCTCCGTCGCAGATGGCGGTTTGGGTTTGGATGCCGTGCAACAAGCCGCATTCGGTAGCTTTGTCGCGGACGGTGCAGGTGGACGCAGTTTCGATGCAGGCCCCGTGTTTGAAGCCCTCTCGACAACATCCGCCATCGGCGATGCCTTTGCCAATATCGACAATAGCTCTGAATTTTACGCAGCGATCAATCAGGTATTGCCCGAGTTTGGCGCGGCAGCGAAGCAATTCGTCCTCGCCAATGTTGATGGCTCGGTCGGCGCGGTTGGCTCTCACCTCGACGTGGCCCGACGCTCCCCCGACAAGCCGGGCGGCGCATGGTTGCAGGAATATTTCTACTTCGCGGATCGTGACCTTGCAGGTTTGTCAGAGCAATATCGCGGTGCAGGCTTTGGCTTTACCGGCGGGATTGATACGGCCTTTGGTCCGTTCCACGCGGTCGGTATCAACGCCGGTTTCGCCAGTACAGAGATCGAAGACGTCGTCGGCGTCGATGAGCCGCTGGACGTCATTACCTATCAAGCCGGTGTCTATGCCGGACTAGAATCTGGTGGCTTTAGCTTCGATGCTTATGGCGGCGTCGGCTATAATGAATTCGAACAAAACCGACGTGTACGGGTCAATGAGTTCTTCGGCACGGCCAGCGGTGAATGGGAAGGTGTGCATTTGAACGGCACACTGCGCGCCGGCTATGATGTGCCGCTCGGCTCGAAATATTGGATGCGCCCGACGGCCTCCTTCGACTTCCTGTCCCTGAACGAAACGGGCTACACAGAGACGGGCACACAAGGCGTGCGTCTGCGCGTCGATGGCCGCACGTCAGAGACCGCCGCCGCAACAGCCATGCTGAACTTCGGCGCGGAATATCAGGGCAAACGGACATGGATTCGTCCGTCCTTGCGCGTGGGGTATCGCAATGAATTCATGTCCGATCCCGTGCTGACACCGTTCCGTTTCCAAGGCCTGCAAGGTGCAGATGGCGTGTTGTTTGACTCGGAACTGGCGGAACTTCGCTCCCTCGCCTTCCCTGACGAAGGCGTGCTGCTCGGCTTTACAGTCGCGGCGGGTTCGGCTTACTCCTCCATCGGGTTTGATTTCGACAGCGATATCCGCGACGGTTTTATCCGCCATACGGGTCGTATCGTTATCCGCCTGCTGTTCTAGGCCATGACGGCGCGCTTGCGCCACAGCCCCTATCTCTCGCAACTGGCGGAGCGTTTTTCTTCGCCTGCGTCACTGGATACGCTTCACGCGCAAATCGAACAGGCCGATGGGTCAGCTCTCCTCGCGCTGAAAGGGCAATTCGCCCTCGCCTTTGCGCAGACTGATTTCCCCGATTTCGACGAACAGGGCCGCGTCTGGTCCCACTTTGCCGACGCCACCATTGCGCGGGCGCTGCGCTTGGCGTGGGACGGCGCGGCGAAAAAACACCGCCTCACCCTGCCAAAGGGGCCCGTGCCGGGGTTGTTTATCCTAGGTCTGGGCAAACTGGGCGGGTTGGACCTGAATTTCTCATCAGACGTCGACCTGATCGCCTTTTATGACGCCGAAATCCTGCCCGTACCCGAAGCCAAAGGCCAAGCCTATATCGCGTCGGATGTGTGCAAGCGGCTGACCCAAATCCTGCAGCCTCGCAATGCACCGGATTTCGTTTGGCGCGTGGACTGGCGTTTACGCCCCGAAAGCTCTGGCACGGGCCTCGCAATTAGCACGACGAAAGCCGAGACATTTTACTTCTTCCGCGCCCTGCCTTGGCACCGCCTCGCCATGATGAAGGCGCGGGTCGTCGCGGGCGACGCGACCGCCGGCGCACATTTCCTCGACGCGTTGGAGCCCTTCATCTGGCGGCGCAATTTGGACTTCACCATGCTGGAAGAACTCGCCGCGCTGAAAACCCGCATCAATGATGAGCACCCAGGCCTAGAGACGGAACGCGCCGCGCCTGACCCGATCACACCAGATGCCAGCGGATTTAACCTCAAGCTCGGCCGCGGCGGAATTCGCGAGATCGAATTTATCGCCAATGCCCAACAGCTCGTGCGCGGGGGGAAGCGTCCCTCCCTGCGCGTTACGAATACGTGCGCGGCCCTTACAGCCCTGAGCGAAGCGGGACTCCTGAGCGCAGAGACCGCCCAGCAATTGCGCGAGGATTACCGTGCCTATCGCCAGATCGAAAACGCTGTGCAGATGCTGGAAAATCAGCAGGCCTATCACATCCCAGCGACAGAGGACCGCTCAGCGCTCCTCGGCCTCTTGGACGAAACGGGCGACCTCGACGCGGATATATATGCGCGCCGCCACCGCGTTCATGCGCAATTCGCTGAGATGTTTGCCGAGGCCGACACACCCCAAACGGCTGTCTCCACGCCCACCCTATCGGGCGCAGCAGAAGATATCGCTAAACGTTGGCGCGCGGGCTTCATAGATCACGGCGTAAACCCAGCGGCGGCCCCCGGGTTCATCCCGCTAGGCCAATCCCTCGTGGCGCGCGTCGCGGCGCATACAAATCCAGACGCCTTTTCTCGCGTAGATGATTTCCTAAGACAACTCGGTCGGTCCGAGCAGTACTTCGAGCTGCTCTCGCGTCATCCAGACCTGCTGGACACGCTGATCACACCGCTCTTGCACAGTCCGCATATGTCGGAAATTTTGGCGCAGTCACCGCATATTATCGATATTTTCCTCACGCCCCAGTCGACGACACTCGCGGCGCAATCCGCTTTTGTGCTGTCCTCGCCAGATTATGAGCGGCGTCTGGAAGCACTCCGCCGTTTCGTCAATGAACAGTTGTTCCGCGCCTATACGCGGTTTCTGGATGGCGACGACACGCCGGCTTTGCAAGCGCAGCTAACGGCGATTGCGGAAGAAGCGCTGACGCTCTCCATCCGCATCGTGGCAGATGATTTGGGCGTCGCAGAACTCCCGCTCACCGTGCTGGGATTAGGCAAAATGGGCACAGCGAAAATGGCCCCGCAATCGGATTTAGATTTGATTTTCATCTTTGACGATGCCGCCGATCCAGAGCTGACGGCCAAAGCTGTGCGGCGGGTGCGCACGACTCTGACGACGCGCCTACGCGAAGGGATCGCTTACGAGCTGGATATGCGGCTGCGACCGTCTGGACGCTCTGGCCCACCCGCTGTGAAGTTGTCCTCTTTCTGCGACCATCACATGAACCGCGCGCATAGCTGGGAGCATATCGCCCTCGCCCCGGCCCGCATCGTTGCCGGAGATGCGGAATTGGGCGCCAAGGTTATGGCGGTGAAAGCTGAAGTTTTAGCCCGCCCGCGCGATCTGCGCGCCTTTCAAGAAGACGCCTACGCCATGTATGCGCGACTGTCAGATGAACGCCTTATCCAAACACCGCCAAATATCTGGCGGACAAAACTGCGCAAGGGCGGGCTGATGATCGGCGATTATTACGCGTCTTGTTTGACGGTGATGGGGCAGACCCCGACCCCGCGTTTTGCGGACAGCTTGCCACGGCTAGATCGTTTGCAAGTTTGGGAGCGCCTGTTGGGCCTAACAGGAAAAGACATCTCCGAGACACCTCAGCGATTTGCGCCGTTCTTCGCCCCGCAAACCCTACCGCAACGCATCCGCGTGCTGGAAGATAGCGTCAATCAAGCGCGCGATCTCGTCTTTAAAGGTCTCGGCGAGATTACCCCGCCCGATCCGCGTCCGGTTATCTGGAAATGATACGCGAAAACCCCTTGCGAGCCGCGCAAATCACCGCATATTGCGCAGACATATAAAGGGAACGAAGATAGAACGAAATGGCCACTGCCAAGAAAAAAGACCTCTTCGCTGGAAACGCGGGCGCCTCTGATGATGGCTATAACGCCGCGTCGATTGAGGTGCTGGAGGGCCTAGAGCCCGTCCGCCTGCGTCCCGGCATGTATATTGGCGGGACAGACGACCGCGCGCTGCATCACCTGTTCGCCGAAGTCATCGATAACTCGATGGACGAAGCCGTCGCGGGACACGCCAGCCGCATCGAGGTCGAGTTGGACGCAGAAGGCTACCTGTCCGTCTCTGACAATGGTCGTGGCATCCCGATTGGCCCGCACCCGAAATTCCCGAAAAAATCTGCGCTAGAAGTCATTCTGACCGAACTCCATTCCGGCGGGAAATTCTCGAACAAAGCCTATGAAACCTCCGGCGGCCTGCACGGCGTCGGGGTGTCCGTCGTCAACGCGCTGTCTGATGTTTTGGAAGTCGAGATTGTCCGCAATAAAACCCTGCACACCATGCGGTTTGAGCGTGGCAAGCCAATGGGCAAAATCAAAAATATGGGCGCGATCAATAATCGCCGCGGGACGAAACTTCGCTTTCATCCCGATGCCGAGATTTTCGGCAAGACCCTCCAATTTCGTGCCGCGAAGATTTTCAACATGGCGCGGGCGAAGGCTTACCTGCAACCCGGTGTCGAAATCCGCTGGAAATGCGCGCCGGAGAAACTGAAAAACTCACCCGATATTCCCGAAAGCGCCGTTTTCCATTTCCCCGGTGGGCTGGCGGATTATTTAGCCGAAACGCTCGGCACAAAAGCGACTGTCACGGAGACGATCTTCTCTGGCAAGTCCAAGAAAGACAAAGGCCATGGCCGCGTCGAATGGGCGATCAGCTGGTCCCCGGAAGGCTATGGCGAAGCGGACAGCTTTGTGCGCTCTTATTGTAATACGGTCCCGACCCCTGGCGGCGGCACGCATGAGGCGGGGATGCGCGCAGCGATCACCAAGGGCCTGCGCGCTTATGCCGACCTGACCGGCATGGGTAAAAAGGTCAGCCACGTCACACCCGATGATGTGATGTTTGGCGCGGGTGCCCTCGTCTCGGTCTTTATCAAAAGCCCAGAGTTCCAAGGTCAGACGAAAGACCGCCTCTCCAATTCAGAGGCCGCACGCCTCGTCGAATCCGCTGTGCGTGACCCGTTCGATCATTGGCTGGCCAGCTCTCCCAAAGACGCGACAAAGCTCCTCGAATGGGCGATTGAGCGCGCGGATGAGCGGGTCAAACGCCGCAAAGCCCGCGACGTCAAACGCAAATCTGCGACAAAGAAACTCCGCCTGCCCGGCAAGCTCGCAGATTGTTCACGCAAAGGCTCTGAGGATACGGAAATCTTCATCGTCGAGGGCGACTCGGCCGGCGGTTCTGCCAAGCAAGCGCGCTCTCGCGAGACGCAAGCCATCCTGCCGCTGAAAGGTAAAATCCTCAACGTCGAGAGCGCGACCATGGCCAAGATACAGGCCAATGCCGAGATCAACGATCTCTCTGTCGCGCTGGGTGTGGGGCTCGGCAAGAAGTTCGATCTGGATGATCTGCGCTATGAGCGAGTCGTGATTATGACCGATGCGGATGTCGACGGCGCGCATATCGCGGCGCTGCTGATTACGTTTTTCTATCGCTATACGCCGGGCCTCATCGAAGCGGGTCGGCTCTATATGGCGATGCCGCCGCTCTACAAAATGACGCAAGGGTCCAAGATCGAATATGCCGTGGATGACGCGCACCGCGAAGAACTGATGCAGACGGTCTTTACCGGCAAGAGCAAGGTCGAGATCGGGCGCTTCAAAGGCCTTGGCGAGATGAACCCGAAACAGCTGAAAGTCACAACGATGGACCCCGCCACGCGGACGCTGGCGCGGATCACGCTGGACGCGGACGAAATGGCGACAACGGAAAGCCTCGTCGGCACGCTGATGGGGAAACGCTCAGAGCTGCGCTATGAGTATATTCAGGAGCACGCGCAATTTGTTGAGGCGGTGGATGTTTAGGGGGTGGATCGACAGAACCTAAAATTAATATCAACTTATCAGGGCATCATTCCCTTTGGTGTAGGGCCAGATGCGCACGGCACTGTGAGCTCAACAGTAGATTCTAGTGGAAATGAGATCGTTACAGGTATGACTATATCTAGCACGCAAGTTGGTGATCAATTGATCAACACTATTCTTCATGAAGCCGTGCATGTATAGGCAATAAAAAATGGAGTATTCGATGGAGATGTAGTTGACGGTTTCAACGCTTCACATCCTTATATTAATGAAGGCACAAGAGAAGCCACTCAAGAACTAATGCGACAATATGCAGAATTTTTAAGAGATCACATTGCTGACGGAGAATGCACTAAAACGTGAAAATAGCGTCCTATTTGATAAGTTTTTTCTTAATCGGTTGCGCCAAGCCAGCTGAATTAACAAAGCAGCCCTCAAAATTTGTGTCCTTTGAAACAGTCTATGAATGCGAGG
Source organism: uncultured Algimonas sp. (assembly GCA_964414555.1). GTDB lineage: Bacteria > Pseudomonadota > Alphaproteobacteria > Caulobacterales > Maricaulaceae > Litorimonas. Next base: position 6,817 of record CAYPWW010000021.1, on the reverse strand, counting down.
CTAAATTTCTATACTCCTACGCCACTTCAGCGTTAGTGATATCAGATTTTTACAAATCTGGCGAACATACGAGCTCTGAAGAAGATTCATTTTCATGCAATCAAACGGGTGATCAAAATAACATTTTACTTGTGAATTCCGATTTTGATGAAACAGAGTTTTCAGTCAGCCGTTTAGCAATAAAAGTCGAAAGCACTTTGCAATATCTCTCTAAGTCTTTAGATATAGACGATTGCAACAACTTAGAGCTGCATCTGAAACTTAGAGATTACGCTGAGAAACACATAAGTCGACATCCCGAATTTTCACGGCTACTTATGGCCAAAATAGATCTGCAGAAGGCCAAAATATGTGCTGACAGAGACTTGTTTATTAGCGCTTTAAAGTCCGTAAACTCTGAGATTACAGGACTAAAAAATGATATTAGGAAAAGTTATTTGGTAGATAATAAATATACTTCCGAAAAGAGGCATGCCCTGCTAGCAGCCCAATCGTTTTTCGCGATAAATATGATAGAACTCTCTAGAACTTATGGAGATGAAATTAAATGGCCAAACACTTATGATATAATTTTAGGCCCCTCACAACCCAACAAAGTCAGACAAAATTCAATAAATATCGTCTATAGAAATTTTTACAAATCAGAATCTCCAATATCCATCGAAGAAAACATAGGTCTTTGGACACAAGCGAATTTGGTAAAACTATATGTAGCAGATTTCTATTATGAAGAAGAGATTGGCAATTTTAGAAAATATGCTGATTTAAATATGCCAGACTTCATCAACTGTCATGCCAAGAGAAGCTTGCTTACACTTGAAATGATGTACGAAGTTAAGAATGCAGATGAATTTTCCAAATGGTGCTTGGAAAAACTCCCTACTCCGTAAACTCCGGCAGCTCTACCGGCGGCGTCTTACACCCTATAACCCAGACATCATAGACGCCGTGATCCAGCGCATGCACCGCCGGGCGGCTGGCGAACATCCAGCCTGAGAAGACAGTTTCAGGTTCGGCTTGCGCGCCTTCGCCGTCCAATTTCGACTCTTGGATTTTCAGGAAGGCGAAGGTCTCGGGCAGTTCTTCCGGCGGGCGCTTTTCGCAATGCACAGCATCGATTTGCAGCGCGCCATATTGCAGCGTTTCGCCCACGGGCACTGTGTAATCTTGCGTCGTTGCCGTAACCTTATCCAGCGTGCGCAGAATGATCGCCGTGCCGGGAATATTCGCAGCAGACGCAGGCGTCGCCACCGCGAGCAGAGCCAGAGATGTCAGCGCGAGACGCATCAATCGCCCGGCGTCCAGCTCTCATAATCGGCGGCCACCGCATCACGGACACCGCCGCGATCCAGACTGCCCTTTGGCTTATAAGCCATCGGTGTGCCGGTCAGGTTCGGGACGTGGCTTTCCTGCCAGCCATGGACCTTGATATCGATCTCGGACGGCAGTTCGTCGTAAGTGTGATGCAACCAGCCATTCCAAACGGGCGGGACTTTGGAAGCTTCTGCATAGTCGGAGTAAACGACATAGCGGCGATTGCGGCCATCATAGCGGAGCTTGGAACTCTCAAAATAGCTGTTGCCATATTCGTCTTCGCCGACCTTTGTCGCCTTGGACCGGATCTGCAACAGCGTGCCGAGTGTCGCGCCGTTCCACCAGGTGAAGAGTCGTGAGAAGAATGCCAAGGTTTTACGCCTTATGAGAAGTGATATGCGCGTGATACGGCGCGTTGGGGTATTGGTAAAGCCAGAATGTGAGCGGAGTGTGGCGCCCGTATGGCCGCCACATGTCCCTAGTCTTTTGGCGCAACCGCGACCGTTTTGATATTCAGCTCTTTCAACGCGCTGGCGTCAACTTCCGCTGGAGCGTTCATCATCAAGTCTTGCGCCTGCCCGTTCATTGGGAAGAGGATGACATCGCGGATTGTGTCAGTGCCGGCCAGCAACATGACCATGCGGTCTACGCCGGGGGCAATGCCACCATGCGGCGGTGCGCCGAATTTGAACGCGTTGATCATGCCCGCGAACTTGTCGTCCACGACTTCGGGGCCGTAACCTGCAATTTCGAACGCTTTATACATGACGTCGGCTTTGTGGTTTCGGATCGCACCAGAGGATAGCTCGATCCCGTTGCACACGATGTCATATTGATAGGCGAGGATATCGAGTTTCTTCTCATCCGTGTCAGCCTCAAGGAGAACGTCCATCGCCGTTTTGCCCTCGGGCGCTTGCGGCATGGAGAAGGGGTTATGCGAGAAGTCGACGCGCTTGTTGTCTTCGTCCCACTCATACATCGGGTAATCCACGACCCAGCAGAATTTGAAGCCGTCGGCTTCGTCGATGAGGTCGAGATCTTTGGCGATCTTGTTCCGTGCCGCGCCAGCGAGCTTGTAAGCCGCAGATTTTTTACCCGCGGAAAAGAACACACCGTCGCCCGCTTTCAGGCCCATGCGCTCCAGCAATTCCGCCAGCAGAGCGGGATCGAAATTCTTGAGCGCCGGGTCTTGGCTGACGACTTTGCCGTCTTCTTCACGCAGACGTGCATAGCCGAGACCGGGGGCCTGCATTTCTTTCTTCGCCCATTTGTCTAGGCTGTCGAAGAATTTGCGAGACTGGCTGTCCGTCGCGCCCGGTGCGGGAATGGCGATGACCTTGCCGCCACCGCCCGTGATTTTCGCGAAAATGCCAAAGCCCGTCTTGCTCTCATCCGTGAAGAACTCCGACACGTCGGTTAGCTCAAACGGGATACGCAGATCGGGTTTGTCCGAGCCATATTTCTCCATCGACTCTTTGTAAGGAATACGCGGGAACGGCGTGGAGACTTTGCGGCCATCGGCAAACTCTTCGAAGACGCCCGCCATGACAGGCTCGATCGCGTTGAAGACATCTTCTTGCGTCACAAAGCTCATCTCGATGTCGAGCTGATAGAACTCACCCGGCGAGCGGTCCGCGCGCGCATCTTCGTCGCGAAAACACGGGGCGATCTGGAAATAACGGTCAAAGCCCGCGACCATGAGCAGCTGTTTAAACTGCTGAGGTGCTTGCGGCAGGGCGTAAAATTTGCCGGGGTTCAGGCGCGACGGCACGAGGAAGTCGCGTGCGCCTTCAGGGCTGGACGCTGTCAGGATGGGCGTCTGAAATTCGGTGAAACCTTGCTCGATCATCCGACTGCGGAGCGAGTTGATGACCTGCCCGCGCAGAATAATGTTATTGTGCAGCGTCTCGCGGCGCAGATCGAGATAGCGATGCTTGAGGCGGATTTCTTCGGGATATTCTTGCTCGCCAAAGACAGGCAGTGGCAGTGGGTCGGCTTGGCTCTCGATGAGGAATTCAGCGGCGCGCAGTTCAATCTCGCCTGTGGCCAGCTCTGCGTTGACGGCTTCTGCATCGCGGGCGAGGACTTCGCCGACGACGGTGATGACACTTTCAGATGGGCAACGCTTGGCAGCTTCGTAAAATTCCGCGTCAGGGTAGACGACAACCTGGCTGATCCCGTAATGATCGCGCAAATCGATGAACAGCGCATTGGCATGTTCACGTTTACGGTGGACCCAGCCGGAGAGCTTGGCTGTTGATCCGACGTCGGATGCGCGGAGTTGGCCGCACGTGTGGCTACGAAATTGATGCATGAGACTGGCCTTTCGTCCGTGTGCGGACGCTTGGGGCGCAAGTCGGAGAAACGGTCCATCCGCGCCGGGTTAATGTAGCGCGCGGGTTAGACGATAGGTCGAATGTGTCAAGGTGCAGGCGCGGTCTTGATTACTCGGCGAACAGCTCATTCAGATAGGCCGCAATGCGGACGCCGCTTTGCTGCAAGCGTTGATCGACGTCGGCCTTGTGGGCATAAAAGTAATTATAGCTGAGGTTCGGCATCGTATCGCGGTCCGCTGGACCCAAGATTTCATAGACCCGTTCGCGCAAGGCCGCGCTTTCCGCGATCCAGATTTTTGCATCCGTTTGGCTCCACTGGGCCTGCATCTCCGGCGTGATGCGGCGGTTCAGCCAATGCGCCATCTCTGTGTAGGACAGCTGTTGATGGGTGACGAGGTCTTCGTCCCACATCGCGTGGAGGTTTGTCGGCTTGTCCATGAACAAGACATTGACACGGTTGCCCCCGCGATCCTTGCCATTGCCGACGTGAAGCGGCTGATGCAAATCCGCGATGATGTGGACCACAAAGCGCAGGGCGAGCTGTCGCTGGGCCACGGGAACATTGGGGTCTCGAATTTGCCCGCGGAAGTAATTTAGCGCGGTATAGGCATCGCCCTCTTCCGGCGCGCCCGCTTGGGCATATGTCATGCCCGGAGGGACGGTGACATAGTGCCAAGGCGAGGCTGTGCGACGCCAAAAGTCCGACGGGTTAGAGCGCATAAAGTCCGGCCACGTCGAGCCTTCCGCCAGCGATTCGACACCCATCAGCGAAGCAATCCCGGCTTGCGCTTGTGGCGAGAGATAGTCCTGCGCGATCTTGCCAGAGACACGGTGACCAATCGGCCCCCATGCTTGCGCCGGAAGCGCGATAAAGAGAACGGCGATCGCCACGAGGCTGGAGAAAATACGCATGATCTCAGCGTATCAGCCCCTCTCCGATGCGCCAACGGCCGCACGCGCGAATTCAAAACGAAGCTGTGAGCGATTGTGACACATCTCTCACTTGTCAGATGCGGCTGAGTTGTTATCGCCGATTTATCGAAATTGCGGACTGAGTCGCGCAAAACACAGCAGAAAACATATCAGGGGACATATGCCGACCAACGCAGCCGCCGCCTTTTCACGATTGGCCCCCTATCGCTCCGCGCAAAATGGGCGAGCGATTTTTGAATTGCTTATAACCCTCGCGCCGTTCTTTGCGCTTTGGGCTGGGATCTGGGGCCTGTTGCAGGCCGGGCATTATTGGGCGGTTCTCGGCTTTAT
>CAYPWW010000021.1:0-1804 GCA_964414555.1 uncultured Algimonas sp. | reverse complement strand
TATGTGTTCTTTCTCCACAACCGCTTGCCTATGGGTGCGATGAAGGACGGCGTGCGGCCTTGGGCCAGTGCGCTGTTGACGAATCTTGGCGTCGCCCTGCTCTATGGTCTGCTGATCTGGGCGGTGGGCTGGAAAATCTTCGTGATGATCCAGATCCCGACGATTATCGTGGCAGCATCGATTGGCGTTTGGATGTTCTATGTCCAGCATCAGTTCGACGGCACCCATTGGTCGCGCACGGGCGAGTGGGACCGCAAACATGCCGCGCTGGCCGGCAGCTCTTATTATGATCTGCCGAAATGGCTGATGTGGGTGACGGGCAATATCGGCATCCACCATGTCCATCATTTGTCGTCGCGGATTCCGTTCTACCGTCTGCCACGCATCTTAAAGGCGCATCCAGAGCTGAAATCGATCGGACGTTTGACCTTTTTTGAGAGCCTGAAGACCGTGAAACTCACCCTCTGGTGTGAGGCGTCTCAGCGGCTAATCAGTTTTCGCGACTTAAAGCGCGCTTAACCGCACTGGGATTTCCGGCGCTTTTCCCGCCGCTCGCCCTTGCTTTACGTTGACGTGAACGTTAACTGCACCCCATATCTGACGGCGGGGTGTTCACAGCTGTGTCTTGCCCCTGCTCTCTCCAGCCCTGATAGGCGCGACAACATTGTTCAGCGCTTTGCGCGAAAGGACCCATCATGACCGAAGCCTATATCTATGACGCCGTGCGAACACCGCGTGGCAAAGGCAAATCCGACGGCAGCCTGCACGAGATCACACCTGTCCACCTCGCCGCACAAGTCCTAGAGGCCGTGCGCGACCGCAATAATTTGGACAGCGCCGAAATTGAAGACATCGCGCTGGGCTGTGTCTCCCCTGTCGGAGAGCAAGGCGCGGTCATCACGCGCTCTGCGATTTTGCAAGCGGGTTACGCGCAAACGACCTCTGGCATTCAGGTCAACCGTTTCTGTGGGTCGGGCTTAGAAGCCTCGAACATCGCGGCGGCCAAAGTCATGGCAGGCGAATGTGATCTCGCCATCGGCGGTGGTGTCGAGCATATGTCTCGCGTCCCCATGGGCAGCGACGGCGGCGCAATGGCGGCTGATCCGGCTGTCGCCATTCACAATTACTTCGTCCCGCAAGGCGTCTCTGCCGATTTGATCGCAACGAAACATGGCTTCTCACGCGATGACGTCGATGCCTATGCCGTTGAGAGCCACAAGCGCGCGACACGCGCATGGAAAGAAGGCCGCTTCGACAAATCCATCATGCCCGTCAAAGATATTGTCGGCCTGACCGTGCTAGACCGTGACGAAACGATCCGTCCTGAAACAAATATGCAGACCCTCGGTGCGCTGAACCCGTCTTTCAAAATGATGGGCGAGAATTTCGGCTTTAACGGCGTGGCCGTGCAGAAATATCCGGGCGTTGAGAAAATCAACCACGTCCACCACGCGGGCAACAGTTCCGGCATCGTGGACGGCGCCGCAGCGATCCTGATCGGCAATAAAGAAACGGGCGAGCGTTTGGGCCTAAAACCCCGCGCCCGCATCCGGTCTATGGCGTCCATCGGCTCCGAGCCGACGATCATGCTGACAGGCCCAGAGTTTGCGGCACAAAAAGCGCTGAAACGCGCAGGCATGAATGTATCCGACATCGACATTTACGAGCTGAACGAAGCCTTCGCAGCTGTCGTTCTGCGCTTTATGCAAGCGCTGGACATCGACCACGGCGATATCAATGTGAACGGCGGCGCGATTGCGATGGGTCACCCCCTCGGCGCGACAGGCGCGATGATCCTCGGCAC
>CAYPWW010000020.1:0-36394 GCA_964414555.1 uncultured Algimonas sp. | reverse complement strand
GTGCCGATAATATCATCGGCGACGAAGGCATTATCTTTTCGCTCTTGGCCAAAGGTTCCCATCGGACCGTGACCCGGCACAAAGCGCATATCATTGCCCAGAGGCCACAGCTTGTCCGTGATCGAATCAAGTAACTGCTGATGATTGCCCTTGGGGAAATCCGTGCGGCCGATCGAACCGCGGAACAGGACATCCCCGACAAAGGCGATTTTCATATCTCGGTTTACGATCACGACATGGCCGGGTGTATGGCCGGGCGTGTGCAAGACGTCGAATTTCACGCCGGATAGCTCGAGCACATCGCCGTCTTCGAGATAGCGATCCGGCACAACCGTGCGCCCCATGCCGGGATGGCCATATTGGGACCACTGATCCGTGATCCCGTCCATCCAGAACTGGTCATCTTTGTGCGGACCAATGACCTCGACGCCAAGTTGCTCGCGCAACTCATCCGCGCCGCCGGCGTGATCCAAATGCCCATGGGTCAGCCACATCTCTTTCAAGGTGATGCCTAGATCATCCAATATAGATTTTAGCCGGGCCGCCTCCCCGCCCGGATCGATAAGCACGCCTTCTTTTGTATCGACGTCATATAGCAGCGAGCAATTCTGCTGAAACGGGGTGACGGGCAGAAGTTTGAGATCGAGACGAGCCATAGGCGCGATGTGCGGGTCAAGCCGCGAGGCGTCAAGGTCTCACAAAACTGTCATGCAACTGTCATCCATCTGTCAACAAGCGGCGTATATAGGATAACTGTTCCTCGAACCCGCACCTCCTGTGGGTTCCCCTCGCCCCGAGCCTGACCGGCAAGCGTTCTCCCCTTTCGCTTCGGTCACAAAGGTTCGGGGTTTCTTTTTGCCGATTCACCGCACCGCTTCATGACTCTTTTGTCATCAGCTGGAAAAGTTACGGTCAGGTCAAACCTGTCATTTAAGATGTTCAGGATCACGGCTGTAACGGTTTTCCTCCCCCAACCCGCCTTTGCGGCAGAGGGTCCAGATAAAGGCTCGCATCGATTGATGCGGGTCTTTTTCTTTGGCCGAAAGGCTCAGTCCTCAGAGGACAGCATCGCCTGCACAGCGCGGACCCAACCGTCGCGCGAAACCGTTTCTTGCGCGGGGCGTGTGGCTTTCCACTCCGCATTGCTCTCAATGGCTTTGGCGGCTTTCGCGCCCTCATAGAGGTCCTTTAGCGTGACCTGTCCGGCGGCCATTTCATCGCTGCCCATCAGCACAGCAACCTGTGCATTGCGGCGATCCGCATATTTCATCTGTTTCGTGACATTGCCGGAACCGATGAAGACTTCAGCGCGAAGGCCTGCCGCATGGAGCTCCGCAGCCATTTTGAAATATTCACCCATGAGCGATTTATCGAAGGCACAGATAATAACGGGCGGACGGCTGGCAACATCCAGCGCGTCGAGACGCTCTAACGCCGTCAGGAAACGGGACACGCCAAAACTAAACCCTGTCGCAGGGACGGCTTGCCCGCGGAAGCGCGAGACGAGATCGTCATAGCGACCCCCCCCGCCAATCGAGCCGATCCGCACGGGCCGGCCCTTGCGATCGCGAATGTCGGTCAGCAGTTCGGCTTCGAACACGGGACCCGTGTAATAGCCAAGACCCCGCACGATAGAGGTGTCGAACGCGACGCGATCATCGCCAAAGCCCGTCGCATTGAGGATGGCGTCAATCGCAACGAGTTCTGCCACGCCGGATTTTCCGCGCTCAGACTGTCCCATCAAAGATTCGAGCGAGCGGATCGTTGCGGCGCGGTCCGTTGTTGGCGCAGTTGCAAATCCCAAGACGGCTTTGGCGCCAGCGGCATCCAGCTTTGCACCTTCGGTATAATCACCACTCTCATCCTCGCGCCCCTCGCCAAGCAACGCCTCGACGCCGTCCGCACCGAGACGGTCGAGCTTGTCGATCGCGCGCAGGACGCGCAGGCGTTGTTCTGCGCCTTCTTCTGTGTTGGGCACGCCTGAGCTTTCCAAAATGCCGTCGAGTAATTTCCGGTTGTTCACACGGATCGCATATTGCCCATCGGACAGTCCCGCCGCGCGGCAGACATCTGCTGCCAGCATAATCATTTCTGCGTCCGCCGCTGGACCAGCCGCGCCAACACTATCTGCGTCGCATTGTGTAAACTCGCGAAAGCGGCCTGGGCCGGGCTTTTCATTGCGGAAGACACTACCGGCTTGATAGCGACGATAGGGCTTTGCCAGCGCGTTATAATTCTCGGCCACATAGCGGGCCAGCGGCGCCGTCAGATCATAGCGCAAACTCATCCATTGTTCGTCATCATCTTGCAGGGCGAAGACGCCAACATTGGGACGGTCTTCATCCGGTAGAAATTTACCGAGCGCGTCCGCAAACTCAAACGCGGGCGTCTGCAACGGCTCGAACCCATGCAGATCATAAACAGAAAACGCCGCCGCGATCAGCCGCGCTTCGGCGCGCAACACATCTGCGGTGCGGTCTTCAAATCCACGGGGACGACGCGCTTTGGGACGAAAAGGTTTGTTCTTCTTAGCCATGGCGCGCGCATAGCCGCAAAGCCGTCCGAAAGAAAGTCAGTGATGCGCCTATCTCGGGCTGGGCGTTTCGTCTTCGCGATAGGCCCGCGTAATGATGACAGGCTTGGCCAAGATTTGCCCGACCGTGACGTCGTCGTCGCTTTCGCGTGCCACCTCGCCCGCTTGAATGTTTCGCAAGACATCCAGTCCGGAAATAACCTGCCCGAACGTCGCATAGCCCTGCCCGTCAGGATTGCGCGTGCCGCCTGTATCCAGAAAGCTGTTATCGCCGAGATTGATAAAGAAATAGGTCGCGCTGCCACTACCGGGCTCCAACCGCGCGATGGCAATTGTGCCGGTAATATTGGAGAGGCCTGTCTCCGTCGTCAGCTCATGCGCGATAGGCTCGCCGACAACTTCTCTGTCCAGCCGCCCACCTTGGACCAGACTCATGCCCATGCTGCGCGGGTCATTGTCGGACCGCACCGTTCGGTAAAACCCTTGGCCATCATAAAGCCCGTTATCGACATAACGCAGGAAGTCACCCGCGGAGATTGGCGCGCGATCTTCATGGACCGCGATCCGCACCTCGCCCGCTTCAGTGTCCAATATGACGATCGGATGTTCTGGCGCCGCCGTGCAGGCCGCGAGGCTGAAACCGAGTGAAAAAATGATACGTTGGAACCCTGTCATATGAAGCTTCATCTAGCGCGCTGCGGCCCGCTCGGAAAGGGGCATTCAGATTGCGTTCACCTCCCACGTCCTAACTGAAAGAACAGCCGTTGCGCTCACATCTGGGGGGATGAACGCCAGCGGTCAGGACAGGTTGAGTTGGTCGATGTCGCCCCACCGACCAACTCCCTGTCTGCCATAATTAATTAATAATTTCAGTTAGGTAAGAGCTCCATCAAGGCTTTCGTCGAGCCGTCATGCGCACCCGTTTCGCCAGCCTGCATTTCGTCCAAAATCGTCGTCGCGAGGACCTTGCCCAGCTCCACACCCCATTGGTCAAAGCTGTTCACATTCCAGATGATCCCCTGAACAAATGTCTTGTGTTCATAGAGCGCAATCAGGTGACCCAGCGCGCTGGGCGAGAGTTGGTCCAGCGTCAGTGTCGTGGACGGGCGATTGCCGGGAAATGTCTTTTGCGGCGCGAGTTGGTCGAGGTCGGCACGGTCTGAATTTTCCGCGCGGACGGTCGCCTCATCCTTGCCCAACATCAAAGCCTCAGACTGGGCAAAGCAGTTCGCCAGCAAAGCCGCATGATGGGCGGGACGGCCCTCGTGATCATGCAACACCGCCACAAAATCAACGGGCGCACCGCCATAGCGACCCTCGCTTGGGCCTTGGTGTAACCACTGGAAAAACGCGTGTTGGCCATTCGTACCTTCGTCGCCCCAGACGACCGGACAGGTCAGGCCCGTCGCCGCACCGTCGCGGGTCGCGGATTTGCCATTACTCTCCATCTCTAGCTGTTGGAGGAAGGCCGGGAATTTCCGCAAACGGCGCGCGTAAGGAATGACGGCTTGGCTGCCATATCCGAGGCCATTGCGATTCCAAACGCCAACCAACGCTAACATGACAGGAAGGTTTTCCTGCAAGGGTTGGTCGCGGAAATGCAGATCCATCGCACGCGCGCCGTCCAGAAATTCTGCAAAGACATCCGGGCCATAGGCAATCTGCAACGACAGGCCGACAGCGGACCAAACGGAGTAGCGCCCGCCGACCCAGTCCCAAAAATCAAAGATATTCTCTGGCGCAATACCGAAATCGACAGCGCGGTCCCGATTGGCCGTCACGGCGATCATATTCGTCGCGCCATGTGCGCCCAGCCAAGCGCGCACGGCTTCGCCGTTCATTTTAGTTTCCTGTGTGCCAAAGGATTTGCTGACAACAACGGCGAGAGTTTCTGCCGGGTCCAAGCCTTTGATCGCATCATTGACTGACGCCCCATCGACATTTTCGGCAAAGCGCAATTCGAGGGCCGCTTCGGTTGAGGCTGCGAAAGCATCCGCGACCAGACGCGGGCCTAGGTCCGAGCCGCCAATCCCAATGTGGACGATATTTTTGAACCGACCCGCTGCGCGAATAGCTGTCGCATAATTCGCCATCCGTTCGCGCATCGCAGCAACGGCTTCGCGGACGTCATCTGATCCGCCGACGCCGCGTAGCGCCATATGAAGAACTGCGCGGTCTTCCGACGTATTGACCCGCTCACCGGAAAAGAGTTTCGCCCGCCATTCTTCCAGATCACATTTTGCCGCCAATGACAGCAGCGCATCCAACGCCGCGCCGTCTATCGCCTGCTTCGAAAAATCGGCCCGTAAGGGACCCTCACGCATAACAAAGCGCGACAGCCGATCAGGGTCATCAAATTGCGCCGCAATGGGTATGTCGCGGTCGGCAGAAGATGCGAGCGCAGAAAGGAGGTCGTGTCGATTTGTCATGCGCGCGGACATAGCGAGGTTTGCCGCGAGAAGAAAGCCGCGCGTTAGATACTAAGGTCCATCAGATTGTAATCCTTTAGCCCTGCCTGCGCGGCAGGGCTCCAACGATAGCTCTCCATATCTGATGCAAACGGTGCATAGGAATAGGGTGTCTCGTCGGGGAAGCGTTGTCGACGCGCATCAATCGCAAGGCCGATCAAGCGGGAGCGCTCATGCACAAAGGCGTCGTCCATGACGGCGGCCTCAGCATGCATGCCGGCTCCTCGAACACCTAGAACCGAACTGCGCTTATGAAATCCGAAGTTCACAGACACGCGAGGCTCGAACCCCGTATTGGCAAAAGAGCCGTGAATGATCTGACGGCTATTGATAACGACATCGCCCGGATTGCAGATAATGGGCACAGCATCTGGAAGGCGTTCAGTTCCGGCGTCCTCGACCATTTTCGCAATATCAGCGCGGCCCCCTTTGTGGCTGCCGGGGATCACCCAGACACCATTGACCGCCGTGCTGCCATAGATCTGCCCCATATAATTAAAACCGTGAATATCCGCATCGAAATCCGGTCTGTCCCAATGGGTATCGCCGTCCTGATGCCAAGACACGGCCGCTCCGACGCCAGCATCTTTAATAAAGAGGCCTTCGGTGAAGGGCACAAAATCAGGACCATTGATCGCTTCGGTAAGTTTCATCAGGCCAGGGTGCGCATATGCGCGAAGGCACGCCGGAGAGAATTGTAGCGAGCCGCTGAGATAAAGTGGCACGGCGGGCGGGGCTGTCTCAGCCGCTTTCGGCTCGAATAATTTGACCTGATGGCGTCCATTAAAATGGTCAGTTCCGCCCAGTGGGTCTGAGAGAGGTCGAGCCCATTGCAAGGTCATGGCCTTATTGTCGGCCCCCAAAGCAGGGCGGCCTGATTTGTCGGTTGCCGCACCCATATGTATGGGGAAGTTCTCTCGCATCTCCGCCAGATCTGACTTTAGGTCCGCTAGCTCTGCTTCGGACAATGCGCCTTCCAGAATATAGAAGCCGTATTTGCGATAGGCCTCAAGAATATCGGGATGAATTTCGCCATTCGCATCGTAATTCAGAGGCCCGCGATTAGGAAGCGCCAGCGCCTTGGCTTGCCCTGCAATGAGGTAAGCCTTCATCGCACCCGCTTCATCGCCGTAATGACTCGCACAAACCTCGATCGACCGCGTGATATCCTGAACCATAGCACTCTCCAAAAAGCTCTTTAGAACTTATGGGGGGATTTCAGGTTTTTGCAAATCAGACTAGGTGACAGCCGCCGCCTGCAATGCGCATAGCTCGGCAATGCCTTTGATGGCGAGGCGGGTCAGCTCTTGCATTTCTGCGGCAGAGAACGGTTTTTTTTCTGCGCTGGCCTGGACTTCGATGATGCCGCCTTCATCGGTCAGAACAAAGTTGGCGTCCGCTTGGGCAGCGCTGTCTTCGGTATATTCTAGGTCGAGGCGGCAGTCGCCGTCGACGACGCCGCAGGACACAGCGGCCATTTTTGCGTAGATCGGGTTTTCTGACAACTCACCATCTTTGACGAGCTTTTCGCAGGCCAACCAGAGCGCAACCCAGCCGCCGCTTATCGCCGCCGTGCGGGTGCCGCCATCCGCCTGCATGACGTCGCAATCGACAATGATTTGACGCTCGCCAAGTTTTTCGAGATCGATGACAGCGCGCAAGCTGCGTCCGATCAAGCGACTAATCTCGACGGTCCGGCCACTTTGCTTGCCCTTCGCAGCTTCGCGAGAATTCCGCGTATGCGTAGCGCGCGGCAACATACCATATTCCGCCGTCACCCAACCGCGGCCTTTGCCCTTCAGCCAGCGCGGAACGCCCGCATCAATGCTGGCCGTGCATAACACATGTGTCCCGCCGAATTTCGCCAAGCATGACCCTTCGGCATAGGCGTTGGCATTCGGTGTGAAGCTGACGTCACGGAGTTGATCGAGGGCACGGTTGTCGGGGCGCATGGGCTATCCTTTTGAGGCAATCTTGGTGAATGAGAAATAATGCGAGGTCCGGCCTTCGCGTTCGGCCTTGGCCTCGTAGCGTGTACCGGGCCAATCAGCGGGACGCGTGCGCCAATCAGTTTGAGAGCTGGGTGAAAAGTCAAATCCGCCGCCCTCTTTGCCAGAAAATCGCTTAACTCGCGTCAGGGTCCAGTCGACGTAATGAATTATGTCGCTCGCAAAGCGAAGTTCGCCGCCCGGTTTGATGACGCGATGTAGTTCCGCAATGAAAGCCGTGCGCAACAGACGACGCTTATGATGCCGCGATTTCGGCCACGGGTCAGGAAAAAGAATAAAGGCGCGGTCTAGCGACGCGTCTGGCAATGCGGCCAGAACATCCCGCACATCGCCGTGGTGCAGCGAGAGATTGTCGAGATTACCTTCTACCGCGCCACGCACAGCCTTTGCGACACCATTGAGGAAAGGTTCTGCACCTATAAGATGCGCCTCTGGGTTTTGTTCTGCCTGCCAGAGCAAATGTTCCGCGCCGCCAAATCCGATTTCCAGCCAGAGAGGGCCTTCGGGCAAGGGCGCGTCGATGTCCCATTTCAGGCGCGGGAAGTGTTCATCCCACATCGCCTGCACAAGCGGCGTCAGTGGGCGCCCTTTGGCACGTCCGAATGTTCGGAAGGTTTCTTGTTCTCGATTGAACGACATGGGTGCGCCTATAGGGGTGACGCGATTCCGGCGCAAAGAAAAAGGGGCACTAGGCCCCTTCATCTTCACGTCGAAACAGGTGGCTTTAAAGCTCGCCTTTCGCCTCACTCTCACCGAGTGAGCGCGCCAGTTCCAAAATTTGGCGGCGTACCGCGCGCGATTTAATGCGCAGAACCGCCTTTGCCAAACTCACCCCATCTGGCGAATTAATAAATTCATACACGATGGGCGACTGATCTGGTTCTGCCGCCTGCAACATGGGGGAGCTGGCGGTCTGTTCCATATCCCCGGAAAGGCCATCGTAAAAAAAAGAAATCGGAACATCCAAAACTTCAGCGAGTTTCCAAAGACGCGAAGCCCCAATCCGGTTGGCGCCGCGCTCATATTTCTGAACTTGCTGGAACGTTACGCCCAGCGCATCGCCCAGTTTTTCTTGGCTCATACGCAGGATTTTACGACGTAGCCGGACGCGCGCGCCGACGTGCACGTCGACCGGGTTAGGCGACCGCGGCCCTAGTTTCTTTTCCATGTTTCAATCCCGTGATATGTTCGGTGCCAGCGGCTGTAAAAACCTCCCGGTGCCCCCACCTGGAAATATCGAACTAATGAGTTTTATTGGCGCAGTCCCACCCTGCGCCGCGATATGATGGTCAATATGCCGCATGTTAATAGATTTATCAAGAGCCAGACAAATATGGTCATTCTGCCAGATCGATTTAATTTCAGAGGTTTAGGTAGGGTTGCGTCACTGTAAAATACACTCGCGGAAAAAGCATTTTTTTGTAAACGCCCGTAGGGGTCGATCACGCCGGATACGCCATTCGATGCCGCCCGCACAACGGGAAGCCCCGTTTCGATTGCGCGGTATCGCGCTTGATTGGCGTGTTGAGGTGGACCGGTAGACCGCCCATACCAAGCATCATTGGATTGATTTAAGATCCATTGCGGGTCACCTGCCACAGGCGTAAATCCTGGAAAAATAATTTCATAACAAAGCTGCGAAGAGACGGGTGGAAGGCCCGGAAAGCGGGCCGTACGCTTTTTATCTCCGGGTGAAATCGATGCTAAATTCGTTGAAATTAATGGCATCTGCACGTCTTCCATCCAGTCCATAAAGGGGATGTGTTCGCCAAAAGGTACCAGCTTGACCTTGCGATCCGACGTCGCAATCGCGGGATCGCCCAGCGCATCAAAGGTCACAGCCACAGACGCATTATAATAGCGTAGCCGCCCGCGTTCGCGCTCGGTGATTAGCGAATTGAGCAGCCAGACAGGCGGTGTATCATCAAAACTTGCCAAGCTCTTACCCATGGTTTGCAAGAGATACTCGTCCTCGACCGCGACACCGTTGACCGCGCCTTCAGGCCAGATGAGATGGGTAATCTCTTCGAGACCGGGGGCATAGCTGGCGGTCAGGAAATCATTGACGATCCCGATAGAGGTTTCGGGACTCATCTTGTCCGATTGCTTGAAGGGCACAGAAACAATGCGCAGACGAATGTCAGCATGGTCTTCGACACGCGTATCCATCAAGCGCACTGCACCGACGGCATAAATCCCAATGATCGGTAAAACGCAAACGAGAACAGGCCAAAGACGGCGTCGCCAAAACAAGGCTTGGCCAAGCGCCGCCGCACTAAGCAAGACAATCGTCGAGAGTCCATAGACCGTAACCCAGCGCGCCACTTGTGAGGGGGCAGAGCCTGCCTCAAAAATATAACCCGGCAGGTTCCAAGGAAAACCGCCCATGGCGTGGCCTCGGAAAAATTCTGCGAGCGAATAAATCGCGGCAAAGCCGAGAACTGCCGCCAGACCTCCGCCCCGCAGGCGGGCAACATAACTGCCCGCCAACCCCCAGATCAGCGACAACAGCAAAGCCAAGCCGCCCACCATAAATGGGATAAGGGGAATGAACTCTGGCCCACGCTCGACAAAAGCCGAAGAAATCCAAAACACACCAGCAGAGAAATAGCCCAACGCCCACCAGAACCCGGTCCCGAAACCGGCACGACCCGGTCGCTCCGCCTCACCCGCCCATCGCAACCGCGCATATAGGATTGCCAGACAGGCCAGTGTGACAGGCCAAAGGTGAAAAGGCGCTTGTCCCAAGACGCCCAAAGCCCCCACGCCAAAGCCAATCGCCCGACCTGTCCAGCCTTGCGTGCGCAACAACAGGGGTGTGCGTATCATGTCTTTGGGGCAGGCGGCGTTGTCTCTGTCGCGTCGGACGGAGTGGATTTCGACGCGGTAGGTTTCGCGGACTTGCGACCAACGCCTTCGCCAATGCGCAAACGTTTCACACGCCGCGAGTCTGCGTCCAAGACTTCGAACTCTAGCCCCGAACGATGGCGAATAATTTCGCCCCGTTCTGGCACACGCCCCGCGAGTGTGAAAATCAACCCGCCTAGCGTATCGACATCTTCTTCCTCATCCGGCGTCGCGACTTCGCGGCCCAGAGCGACTTCAAAATCGTCAATGGTGATACGAGCGTCGGCTTCCCAAACCGTGCGTCCGCTCGTGCCTGTCACTTTTTGGACAACCGGTTCACGCTCATCATGTTCATCATCAATATCGCCAACAATAGGTTCGATCAGATCTTCAATCGTGACGAGTCCATCTGTACCGCCATATTCATCCACGACGATCGCCATGTGAATGCGACGTCCCTGCATCCGGCGCAGCAGGTCTTGCGCCAACATGGACGGTGGCACGAAGAGCACTTCGCGGCGGATATATTGCAACACCTTGCGATCGGGATAGGTCTTGGCCGAGCGCCCTTTCGCGTTGAGCATCAGATAGGGCATCAAGTCTTTAATGTGGACCATGCCCACAGGATCATCGAGCGTCTCTTTGTAGACGGGTAAACGAGAGTGGCCGGCAGCTTTGAACGCCTCTGACAATTCCTGCAGCGGGCAAGTGCTGTCCACCGCGACAATATCGGCGCGCGGCACCATGACATCGTCAACACGTAGGTGATGAAAGCGTTCGGCCGCGTTGACCATCCGGCGCTGTGCCAGATCGGACGCTTTTGGCGCAGAGGTGTCTTCGGGATCGGGACGCTTCAGCAGGTCACGCAAGCGACGTTTGGTCAAAGATGGCGTCGGGTGACTGGCGTCTGGCATAATAATTTACACGTCGTCCAACACATACGGGTTGTCAATGCCCAGGGTCGCCAGCGCCGCAATTTCTAGCGCCTCCATTTCAGCAGCCGCTGCCTCTGTCTGGTGATCAAACCCCTGCAAATGCAGCCAGCCGTGGATGACCAGATGTGTCAGATGCGCCTCAAAGCTGACGCCTTTTTCTGTCGCCTCACGCACAAGCGTCTCACGCGCCAGCACAATATCGCCCAGCATCGGATCAGGTTGCGGGAAGGACAGGACATTGGTCGCTTTGTCCTTGCCGCGATAGTCACGGTTCAGCGTGCGCACCTGTGCATCATCGGACAAGACAATGGAAAGCTCGCCTGCGCGCGATTGCGGCTGTAAATTTACAATCGCTTTGACCGCCTTCGCAATCAAGGTCTCACACGCTGGCCAATCCGCGTCGAGGCGGGTGATGTCTGGCGCGCTTTGCATGGCGTGGCCCTGACTTAACCCTTCACATCCGCTTCATAGGCATCAACAATTTTCCCAACGAGCGGGTGGCGGACGACGTCTGAGGCGAGGAATTTGATCTGCTCAATCCCTTTGATGCCTTCGAGAATGTTGAGCGCATGCGCCAAGCCCGATGGCTGACCATGCGGCAGGTCCGTCTGCGTTGGGTCGCCTGTCACGGCATATTTCGCGCGCTCGCCCAGACGGGTCAGCACCATCTTCATTTGCGCAACAGTCGCGTTCTGCGCTTCATCAATCACGACGAAAGCATCTGAGAGCGTCCGTCCGCGCATAAAGGCCAGCGGCGCGATTTCGATATCGCCAGCGGCGCGACGACGGTCCACTTCATCCCGGCCCAGCACCATATGCAGCGCGTCCCAGATCGGCTGCATGTAGGGATCGACTTTTTCGTTCAGATCGCCCGGCAAGAACCCCAAGCGCTCGCCCGCTTCGACAGCGGGGCGACAGGCGATGAATTTCGTGATTTCCCCGCGCGCCAATAAAGACGCGCCATAAGCCGTCGCCAGAAATGTCTTGCCCGTACCGGCGGGGCCAACGCCAAAGATGATCGTTTCATCCCGCATCGCATTGATGAATTTTTCTTGGCGCGGCGTTTTTGGCACGATGGGAGAGCGCTTCGGGAAGGGGATGATCGCATCTACCGTCGCGGCCTTGACCTTGCCCTTACCCATAGCTCGGATCAGCGCGCGGATATCCGATGGCCCACAAGGCCAGCCGCGTTCGAGGCGTTGGTAAATCTCTTTGACCAGCTCCCCTGCACGCGCGCGCGACGGAGCGTCGCCGTTGATATGCACACTGGCGCCAGGGGCTTCGATATAGACGCCGAAAGCCTCCTCGATCAGGGCGAGGTTTGCGTGGTTCGCCCCACATAAGCGGCGCACCAGCTCAGCATCATCAAATTCAAAAATTTCGGTCTGTTTGCTCATGAAGAAGATGTAAGGGCTGGCGATCAAAAAAGCGAGTGTAAGAGCTTATTCAAAGTTGCACTGCGTCGTCATTGAGTAGTTTTCTTTGATTTTTTTTGAATCAGGCTTAGGGATCTGGTTTGCCCCCCCCCGCACCGAACACGCGCATTGCATTCATATTTTCCTGATGCACAAGTAATTCATCCAGAATAACCTCGGCATCATCACAGTTTCCCGCAAGGATTTCTCCACTGATCCAACCCTGTTTGAGTTGCGCATAGTTCAGCATATCTTGGGGCTGGTTAGAAGCTTCGAAACGCGCAGATAATGTACGCATTATTTCTCTGCCTCTCTGAACGTCCTGATATTCAGAGGGCGGGAATAGCGCTCGGGCCAGGAAGTGTTCAGACCCATCTCGAATATATGCTTCATCCGCGTTTTTGACAGAGGCTTCCAGATATTCGACGGCCTTGCTGAATTGACCTGTATTTAAAAACTCCGCACCAAACAAACCAAGTTCAACCGCGTTCATTTTATCCATCGACCGACTTGGAAGGGCATCAAGTTGATCCAACAGCCGCAGCCGCTCCGCGTTCAGTTTTGGAAGCCTGTACATAGCCTGTACCGAAGATGGGTTGTTGGAAAAGTATGATCGCTCCATCTGAAGCGCATCCAGTCCCTTTGATATTGTTGACACCCTATCCATCAACTCTTGTCTATCATCGGCCGATTTTTGGATCGTACGTTCGTAGACTTCCAATCCGCCGATTATGAGAGATAAGACAAGCGCAATCATACCTGCATAGCGATTAACTCTCGTAAAAAGACTATCCGCTTTGTGTGGGTCAGCCGATCCATCCGTCCTGATTGCCGTTGCCGCCCTGTTTGGGGTCTCTACGGGCGAGATTGTCTCCGTCTCAGTGATTTCCATTTTGGCCCCGACTAAAGTTAATCTTCAGCTACCACGGAAATATCAGCGCTCCTAATGCGGAATATGAAAGCTTGCGCCTTATCAAGATGACGCTATTTCTGTTTATCATATTAGGAGAGCTTCATTATGGCCGATCAGCTGAGCAACACCCCCTCAACCAAAGATCCCGCCAAAGGCTTTCTCGGCTGGGTCGAGCGGACGGGTAACCGCTTGCCCGATCCGGTGTTCATCTTTTTCTATCTGATCCTTGTCTTGATCGTGATCTCGATTGTGTGTGCCCTTTTTGGGTTGAGCGCGAAACATCCGACGCAGGTCAATGCTGACGGGTCGCCCGTGATTATCAAATCCGTCTCGCTCCTCTCGCCAGAGAATATCCAGCGGCTTTGGGTCGAGATGCCCAAGACCTTCACGCATTTTTATCCGCTGGGCTATGTCCTTGTCGTGATGTTGGGCGCAGGTGTGGCGGAACGGTCTGGCCTGTTTGCATCCGGCATTCGCAAAGCTGTGCGCGGTGCGCCGCTTGCGCTGCTGACGCCGGTCGTGGCCCTCGTTGCGATGCTCTCTAACCACGCCGCGGATGCGGGCTATGTTGTGATGATCCCACTCGCCGCCATTATTTTCGCCAGCGTTGGGCGTCACCCGCTGGCCGGTATGGCCGCAGCCTTTGCGGGCGTATCTGGCGGATTTTCCGCCAACGTCAGCCCGGGACAGCTGGACGCACTGCTGTTTGGGATCACTGAGGCCGCCGTTGCGGGCTCTGAACTCGACCCCAGCTGGACCATGAACATCGCGGGCAATTGGTGGTTCATCGCAGCACTGATGGTGATCTACCTGCCGACGATCTGGTTCGTCACAGACAAGATCGTCGAGCCACGTTTGGGCCAATGGGTTCCCGACCACCGCCAAGCTGATGAATATGGCGAAGAGGCCAAACCCCTGACAGACAAGCAAAACAAAGGCCTGCGCCATGCGGGCCTCGCGATCCTCGCCGTGTGTGCGCTTTGGGCCGTGATGACATTCATGCCGGGCACGCCATTGCTGAACGAACCTGCCGAGGGTGTCGAACAAGCGTGGTATGTCACCGCGACACCATTTTTCCGCAGCCTCGTCGCGGGCTTTATGGTGCTCTTCCTTGCCGCCGGATGGTTCTATGGCCGCGCCGCTGGCACGATCAAAGATCACCGCGATCTCGTCGAGATGATGAGCGAAGCCATGCGCGACATGGGATATTATCTCGTGCTGAGTTTCGCCGCCGCGCATTTCGTGGCGATGTTTAATTGGTCGAACCTCGGCCTTGTCAGTGCGGTCCACGGCGCGAATGGGATCGAAGCCTCCGGCCTACCCCTACCGATTACGCTCGGTTTGATCGTGTTATTTACAGGTGTGCTGAACCTGTTCGTCGGCAGTGCGTCAGCAAAATGGGCGCTGCTCGCGCCCGTGCTCGTGCCAATGCTGATGTTGCTGGGCGTCTCGCCCGAAGGCGCGACGGCGGCTTACCGCGTCGGGGACGGCGCGACGAATATCATCACGCCGCTGATGGTCTATTTCCCGCTGATCCTGATCTTCGCCCGCCGCTGGCAAAAAGATTTTGGCATCGGAAGCCTGACCGCGATGATGATCCCTTATTCGATCTGGATGCTAATTACGGGCGTGATCCTGATGGTCGTGTGGATTGCACTGGGACTGGATCTGGGGCCGGGCGCGCCGGTTGGGTATGTTTTGCCGGGTTAGGGGCTTGAGAAACCAAAAATGGTAGAGCTATCACCATCCGATTTTCAGCCGATGCTGAAAACCAGAGTATATCCCTTCAATGCTCACAATTCCGGAGACCCAGATTATTTAGACGAAAAATCCAAAACCTCTTTCAGAAAGTCTCTAATCGACGAATTGATGCCTAAGAATGGTAATCTGACGAGATCAGAAATGTGGTACCTCAATTATTATTTGAGACCATATATGAACCAGTTAACCAGAGATGAGTTTGTGCGCCGATGGGCTGATGTTCAGGACAACCTAAGAGTTATTACGGAAAACAACAAAATAGGAGCACCCGATTTAAGAAAAGATGACACTTGGATGGTGCGATTTGCCGAATTATTAGCTGAATCCCAATTTAGGGGCGGTATTCCTTCGAACAAAGTGGCTCTCGAGACTATTTTAGAAAATATATCTCTTAGCCAGTTTTCACATCCCTCCAAATCGAAAACTAGCTTACCTTACTATTTCAAGTTCGGCAAAAAAGAGCATTTGCAGCAAATGCTAAAAAATAACGAAATCAGAATGGCAAACTCTTCTCTTTATTCCAAACAAGGCCTAAATCATGGCCAGAAAGATGAGGAAAATAGTTTCACATTTTCAATTATACCTGAACTCCTTAGAAATGTAGACGGGCAAACAGGGCTAGCAGATATTGATCCAATTAATAAAAATACAATCTTCAACATCACACATCAAACAAGACAGAATTATATGATGTGGTGTGCGGCTCACAAATATGACTATAGAATTCCTTATGCCTTCGAAGCGGAAGCCGTATTGATAATAAAAGAACCTCGAAGATTTAAGAAAGAGATAATTAGGAGTCTTAGAAAAATGGGCCTTAACGCTCAAATGGGTAAAGTTAGGTATTTTGATCCGTATCTAGATTTAGAGAGTAAATTGGATGTTCGATTCTCTAAGCATTTTCGATTCCAGTATCAAAATGAAGTACGTGTAGTTGCTCAGGGAAAAAATTTACCAGAAACAGTATTTATTGAAGTTCCAGAGCTTTCTACATACTGCGAAATTCACGATCTCGCCTAAACCAACTCCCCCACCAGCGAGTTCCGCCCCGCATCCGTAATCCGCACATCCACGATCTGCCCAACCAACGCTTCCGGGCCATCAAAATGCGTGCCGGTTAGATAGGGCGAGCGGCCGAAGAGTTGGCCGTCTTTACGGCCTGTTCCCTCGACTAACACCGATAGTGTCCGCCCGATCAGGCTTTTATTATGCGCCTCTTGCTGCGCGTAGAGCAGGGCTTGCAGGCGGACGAGGCGATCTTGTTTCACGTCTTCATCCACTTGGCGCGGCATACCCGCACCGGGCGTGCCGGGGCGGGTGGAATATTTAAAACTAAAGGAGGAGGCATAGCCGATCTCCTCGACGCATTTCATCGTCTGCTCGAAATCCGTTTCCGTCTCGCCGGGGAAGCCGACAATAAAGTCTCCACTCAGCGCGATCTCTGGCCGCGCGGCGCGAATTTTTGCAATTAATTCCTTATAATGCGCATAACTGTGATCGCGGTTCATCGCGTGCAAGATTTTATTGCTGCCCGATTGAATCGGCAGATGCAGGTAAGGCATCAGCTTCGGCTCTTCGCCTATCACGCGGATCAGATCGTCATCCATATCGCGCGGATGCGACGTCGTGAAACGGATCCGGTCAATCCCGCCAATCAAGGCGACATGACGAATGAGCTGCCCCAAGCCCCAGTCAGAGCCATCCGGCCCTTCGGCGATATAGGCGTTCACATTCTGCCCGATCAGCGTGACTTCACGCACGCCTTGCCGCGCGAGGTCGCGGGCTTCATCGACGATTTGTTGCACGGGGCGAGAGACTTCCGCGCCGCGCGTATAAGGCACGACACAGAAAGTGCAGAATTTATCACAGCCCTCTTGCACGGTCAGAAAGGCCGAGAAGCCTTTGACGGATCGCGTCTTTGGCAGTTGGTCGAATTTCTCAATCGTGTCGAATTCCGTCTCTAGGACTTCGCCGGTTTTGCGATGCACCTTGGCGATCATCTCTGGCAGTTTGTGATAGGTCTGCGGCCCCAGCACCATGTCCACGACGGGCGCGCGCCGCATGATTTCTGCGCCCTCGGCTTGCGCGACACAGCCCGCGACGGCGACGGTCATATCAGGTTTATTCGCCTCTTTGTGTTGGCGAATCCGGCCTAACTCTGAATAGACTTTCTCGGCGGCTTTTTCCCGAATGTGACAGGTGTTCAGGATGACGAGGTCGGCATTGTCTGGTGCCTCCACCGGCGCATAGCCGATCGGCGCGAGCACATCGGCCATACGCTCGCTGTCATAGACATTCATCTGACAGCCATAGGTCTTGATGAAAACGGATTTGGTGTTGGCGGGCGGCGTGGCGTCGGGCTTTGGCGCGATAATCGCTGGAGCTTCAACATCACGGGGCGCGGTTTTATCGCGGGGTGACATGGGCGGTCTCTTTCGTTGTGGTGCGCGGCCTATAGAGGCATGGGTGGGATTGGGCAAGATGGGATGGACAGGGGTGCATGAATGTGACTATATAACGTTTCTTGTCGCAAAGGCCTCTCGAACAATGAAAAAGTTTTTGCTTTCTTTAATACTAATGCTGATCCCGTCGTCAGCATGGGCCTGCAGTTGTGTCCCTTGGGAAGGTGGCTACGTTAGTGAATTTGTTCAAAACTATACCAGCATTTGGGGCGTGCCGATCCATGCAAAGCTAAGCATAAAAGAAAAGGGGAGCTGGGGAGAACAGGTTGCATATGAAATCCTTGTCCTAGACGATTTCAATCGCGGACTTGGAGAAACCATGACAATTATGTCCTCGCCAGCAGATGGGGGAAGCTGCGGAATACAATTAAAACTTGGCGTGCCGCAGTTTCTGTCCGCGCATAAATATGATGTGAGCCGCCATGCGGTCGGAAGCTGCACGCCCGACCTGCCTTATGAGTCACTTATCACATTTCTGAAAACGGGTGAAAATGCCTTCATTCCCGCGCGTTCGGACTGCACAATATGGCGAAAAGAACTAGGTCTGGATTACAAAATACCTTATCCGGATACCAGCAAGCCAGAGTGTTCGGTTTGGTCCCTCGATGACCTGTCGCTTTATGACAACAACAAAGGTTCCGAAGACCTTCGTAAATACTACGGCGTTTATCGCAATCGGACCACAGAGAAAAAGCCCTAGCTCTTCTTCCGCCCATAAAGCTCCATCCGGTGGTCGACCAGCTCATAGCCCAACTTCTCTGCGATGCGCTTTTGTAGCTCTTCTATTTCGTCGTCGACGAATTCGATGACGTCGCCGGTTTGCACGTCGATGAGGTGATCATGATGCTCGCCTTCTGCGAGTTCATAGCGGGCGCGGCCGTCGCGGAAATCGTGGGTTTCGATAATGCCCGCTTCATCGAATAGGCGTACCGTCCGATAGACAGTGGCGAGACTTATTTTGGGGTCAAGCTGGCTGGCGCGCTTGTAAATCTCTTCCGCGTCCGGGTGGTCGGTGGCGTCCGAAAGCACACGCGCAATAATGCGGCGCTGGTCCGTCATGCGCAAACCGTGGTCGATACAGCTTTGCTCAATTGTGCTTGGGAGTTTAACCATGGTTTGACCCTAAGCCGGAACGGTCGTGCCGTCCAGTTTTTTGGAAAATGTTAGCGCGGCGATGCGGCCTTGGGGGCGACGGTAATAAGCGGGGCGACGGCCGATGGTGGAAAACCCGGTTGCACGATAGAGCGCTTGCGCCGCCGCGTTATCCTCTGCGACCTCTAGAAAAACCTCACGCACGCCCTGCTTTGCGAGCGCTGCGACAGCCGTGTCTAATAGCTCACGTGCCAGCCCCGTTCTGCGCTTGGCGGGCGCCGTCGCAAGGGTCAGGATTTCTGCCTGATCTGCCGCGCGGCGCAGTATGATAAAGGCCCCAAGCGGGTCACCAATCCCAAAACAAAGGTCTTGTTGAAGATGCGCGCTCATCTCCAACGCGTCCCAGCCCCCTGTGCCGAAGGGCGGGGCAAAACTGGCGGCATGGATTTCCGCCATGGTGCGCGCATCGACAGCCATTAGCTGTCTCACACGCTTTTTCCGCCAGGCAGTTTAGCATCCGGCCCGCGGGCATAAAGCGGTTCTGGCGGATGGTTGGCAGGGTCACGGTCCATCGCTAGCCACGCGAGTATGCGGGTGTCGATAGAAATAGATTCAATCGTGTGTGCCGCCACATCTTTAAGCGAGTCAAAAGGCGTCGAGGCGGGCGGGGCTTGCCGTTGACCGGATAGATATTGCGCAAACATGACTTCGTTTCGCCGCACATCTCGATAGACGTGGAAATCATCGCTCCTATCGGAAATCCAATAATCCTGTGCCGTGACCTCCGGCGCATCAATTCCGACGACCGGAATGTCGCGCGGCATAGCAAACCCGATCGCGAAAGAGAGCGCAACGCGCAGGCCCGTGAACCCGCCCGGTCCGGTGCAAACGGCGATGCGGTCGATTTGGTCCGGCGTGATATCGGCTTTGGTGAGTGTGTCCGCGACCATTTGGGCGAGCACTTCAGCGTGACCGCGTCCGATGTCGCGGCTCTCATGTGCTAGCACGGTCGCCTCATCTACGAGCGACACAGAACAGGCCGCGCCCGTCGTATCCAGCCCTAACACTATCATAGCTTAGGCCGCGTGTTGTTCGACGGCGTTCACTTCGGGGACATAGTGTTTCAGCAGGTTTTCAATCCCGTGCTTTAGCGTCATGGTCGAGGACGGACAGCCCGCACAGGCCCCGCGCATTTCCAGATAGACGACCCCGTCCGCATCGTCGAAATGTTTGAAGACAATGTCGCCGCCGTCCTGCGCCACAGCGGGTCGCACGCGCAGCTCGATCAACTCTTTGATCTGCTCGACAATTTCTAGCGTCTCGCCTTCATAGACACGCTCTTCGACCTCGCCCGCTTGCAGCTGATCCAGCAGCGGCGTGCCGCCTGCGACATAGAAATCCATGATCGCACCCAATACGGCGGGCTTGAGGTGTTTCCACTGCGCGTCTTCGCCGCGCGTGACCGATATATAATCGCTGCCAAAAAACACGCGGTGCACGTCCGGGATCATGAACAGCATTTCCGCCATCGGCGCCGAGGAGACATCATCGCCACGTGCAAATTCGCGCATCGTCCCGTCAGGGCCGACAACATCTTTCCCAGGCAGGAATTTCAGGGTCGCCGGGTTCGGCGTATCTTCGGTTTGAATAAACATGGCTGTTATGTGGGGCACGTAGATGTGATGCGCAAGCCGCATTGACCAGTGTGTCCCGTCCAGTGCAAAGTCGTTACAATGTCACGACGCCTTATATCCTGTCTGAGCCTATGCGCGACCGTCGCAGCCCTTTCCGCCTGCGCCGGGCTGGATACGCGTTTGCCGCAAATCCAAGCACCCGACTTGGCCGCAGAAACGATGCTGCAGGAAACGACGGCTTTGCGCAAAATCGAGTCTGACGCTTTCACACTTCTGAATATCGGCTGGCCTGTTTTAGAGGCCAATGCGGCCCTCTGCCCTCGCACGATTTCGGCGATTGGCGTCAAGACTCACTCACTCAAGTCTTACTCCAAGCGATTGCGAGCCGCCGCAACGCGCGTCTTAGGCGCGGATGAGATACCGCGCATTTTCCAGATCGCCGATGGCTCACCCGCCGCACTGGCGGGATTGCAGCTGGGGGACGTTTTGCTGGACGCAAACGGGGAGCCCACCAGCGCCGACGGAGATGACTGGACCGACGCCTTGGCCACCGGCGAAATTACCGTTCGGCGCAGCGGCACGGAACGCGTGATCGCAATATCGCCGACACAAGCCTGCGACTATAATTTACGCCTGTCGGGCAGCTCTGCCATCAACGCCTATGCCGATGGGCGCAACATCACCGTCACGACAGCCATGATGGATTTCGTCAAGAGCGATCAAGAGCTGGCTCTGATCATCGGGCACGAGCTGGGCCACAACACGATGGCCCATATTCGCAAAATCGTCGGCAATTATATCATCAGCCTAGGCGGCACGCGCTACACTCGCCCGTTCGAGAGCGAAGCCGATTATGTCGGCCTTTATTACATGGTGCGCGCCGGATATTCGCCGGAGGGGGTCGAGGATTTCTGGCGGCGCTTAGCCACGGTTTCTCCACGGAGCGTCAGCCGTGCGAAATCCCATCCGACGTTCCCGGATCGCTATCTTCGTATCGCGGCGGCGCGCAAGGAAATCACCGCCAAGCAGGCTGCGGGCGAGGCCCTAATTCCGAATTACCGTGCCAAGGAGGATGCGCCATCCGACGGTTAAGCCTGTTCGCCGCACTCGCCTTGATCTGGGGTTGCGCTAAAAGTGAGGCCGCAACCGATCCGATTGTCGTGCCCGAATTTCAAGTCGAGATTACCCCGCCTGTATTTGAGCGGCCCCCGGGCACGACCTTCCAAGATGTGTTGGATGAGTATCAAGCGCTGAACGCAAGGCTCGCGCGGGTCGCAGCACCGCTACGCACGGCAAACGCGGAGCTCTGCCCGCGCACCATTCGGGACCCCGGATTTACGACGCATCGACTGGCAGACTATCCGCCGTCGCTGCGCCCTGTTGCCGAAGAGATGCTGGGGATGAGTGCGGATGGTTTGCACATTCGCGCCGTGCGGCCTGAGACATCGGCGCAGGAACAGCGCTTGGAACCGGGTGATCGTATTCTGTCAATTAACGAGGCTAAGATCAGCTCTGACCCGTCGATGAAAACCTATAATCGCGCCGTTATCCGAAATGGCTTTGACAGCGTGCTGTCCAAAGTTCGCGTCCGGACGGCACAGGGGCACGAATTTGTTGCGCGCATTCAACCCGTCACGGCCTGTGATATTCCGGCCAAGGTCATTCATTCGCCAGAGATCAACGGCCACACCGATGGGCAGGATGTACTCATCACCTCGGCCCTAATGCGATCCGTGCCTGATGACACAAACCTTGCGCTGATCGTCGCGCATGAGATGGCGCATGTTATCGCGGGGCACCGCGTGCAAAGCCAAGCGATCGAGCTGGAGGCAGACCGCATGGCGCTCGTGCTATTGGCGCGAGCGGGATATGACGTGGAAGCGGCCGTCAATTATTGGGCAGAAGCCATTCATCCGCATGGCGGTGGCAAGCCCGCGGAAAGTACCCACCCGGCAACCCGCGCGCGCTATGAAAACTTTCGGACAGAGTTAGCGCGCATTAGGAAGGCCCGACGCGCTGAGGCATTGGGTTTTAATTAAATCAACGCTGTGTCAGCACGGAGCTTAGTGACCTACGTGACCCGAATCCTCAGGCATCTCGCCGCGCGGCAAGATTGGCACAACGAGTGTGACATCTGGCGCGTTTAGGTAATCCAAGGTCAAGGTTGTTTCATCTTGGCCTGCGACATCCGCATCAAAGATCATGATGTGAAGCCCGCCCGGTTGTAACCGCACAGTGCGTCCGCTCGGCAACTCATAGGTTTGGACGCGGCGCATTTTCATGATGCCATCTTCCATTTCATGCGTGTGCAATTCGATCTGATCACTCAACGGCGAGCTGACCGCGACGAGCATGTCATCCGCGCCGTGATTTTCGAGGGCCATAAATGCGACGCCCGTCGTTTGTCCCGGAAGAGGCGGATTGATGCGCGCTTCTGAGACTTCAATGCCGTCATGGCTGTGCCCGCCTGTGCAGGCCGCCAAAGCAGACCATGCGACAACTAGAGCGGAAAAGGTGATCAATTTTTTCATGGCTTATGCCCCTCTAAATCCAATGATGCGACGGACATCCGCTACGATCGGGTCTGCAATCGCCGCGGCTGCGTCGCCGGCTTTATTTAATATGGCGTCCAACTCGTCCGGTGCCGCAAGATAGCGGTTCATCAGCTCTGTCACAGGACGCAGCGATTCGACCGCGACCTCTGCCAGAGCGGCCTTAAACGGGCCAAACTGTCCACCACCATGTTCAGACATAATGTCGGCCTCGGACCGCTCGGACAATGCGGCATAAATACCAATCAGATTGGCGATGTCTGGACGCCCTTCCATCTCTTCCGCGGAAGCCGGGACGCCGCCTGTGTCTGTTTTCGCCTTGCGGATTTTCTTCGCAATCTGGTCAGCTGTGTCCGTGAGGTTGATGCGGGACGCATCTGACGGATCGGATTTGGACATCTTTTTGGTGCCATCACGCAGGGACATGACTTTCGCGCCCGGTCCATCGATCAACGGTTCTGGCAACGGGAAAAAGTCCGGCGCATTGAAATCGGTATTAAATTTTTGCGCGATGTCGCGGGACAGTTCCAAATGTTGCTTCTGGTCTTCACCGACAGGCACATGCGTGCCTTTAAACGCGAGAATGTCCGCTGCCTGCAAAACAGGATAGGTGTAGAGCCCGACACTGGCGCTCTCGGCGTTTTTGCCGGTCTTATCCTTGAACTGCGTCATGCGGTTCAGCCATCCCGTACGGGCGACACAATTCAGATACCACGCCAATTCCGTATGCGCGCGCACAGAGGATTGCGCATAAACAATTGCTTTTGTCGGATCGACGCCAGACGCCAAATAGGCCGCCGCAATTTCGCGTGTTTGATCGGCGAGCTTGGCGGGGTCTTGCGGCACGGTAATCGCGTGCAGATCCACGATGCAAAATACGCAGTCATGCACATGCTGCAGGCGCGCGAATTTTTTCAACGCGCCAAGGTAATTGCCCAGATGCAAAGAGCCGGAGGGCTGCACGCCAGAGAAGACGCGGTTCGGGCCTGTATAACCATCTGACATGCGTTAGCCTTTTTGGCGTGAAAACGCGCCGCGTATATCGGCGGGACGCACCGCCCGCAAGCCCAGTGCTGCAACAGCGTAGATCACGCCGCCCAACGCACAGACCAACAGCAAGATCGGATAATCAATCGCGATCCGGCCAACGAACATCTCGCGCGCCCAAGGTGCAAGATACCAGAGCGCCGCGCCCATGATGGCCGAGGCCAGAGCAATCCGCGGCAAACGATCGAGCAGACGTCCATCCATGATAAAATGACGCGACCCGTTCAGGACGATCGCCAGCCCAATAACATTGACCCAAGCCGCGACAGAGGTCGCCAGCGCCAATCCGAAAAAACCGATGGTAACAAAAAGCGTCCACCCAAGGGCGAGATTAACGACGGCCGAAATGCCCGCAAATACCATTGGCGTACGCGTATTTTCTCGCGCGAAAAACGCGGGCGCCAGGACCTTTAACAGGACAAACGCAGGCAGGCCGAGCGCAAACATGCGCAGGGCTTTTGCGGCCTCTATCGTGTCGCCGCCTTCAAACCGCCCGCGCTCGAACAGGCCTTGGATCAGGAATTCTGGCATGAGGAACAGAGCGACTGTCGCCGGTAATGTCAGAGCAGCCGCGATTTCCATCGCACGATTTTGGTTGTTCATCGCACCGCTTTCATCGCCGGACCGAAGAGCCCGCGATAAGGCTGGCAAAAGCGCAATACCCATCGCAATCCCGATCATACCCAGCGGCAGCTGGTAAAGGCGGTCGGCGTAATAGAGCCAGCTGGCGGCACTGTCTTGTGTCGTTGCAATCGAATGGCTGACCATCAGATTGATATGTGTGATCCCCGCCGCGATCAACCCAGGTATGCCAAGCTGGACAAGACGCTTCACCCCTGGTGTGAGGCGCGGTCGGCGAAATGGCAAAGCGATCTGCCCGCGCCGAATGGCGATATATAACAGGCCCGCTTGCAAAACGCCTGATGCCGTCCAGCCCCAAGCGAGGTATAATGCAATCCGATCAATCGAGATGTCACGCCCCCCAATAACAAGCATCAGAGCAATCAATAATATGTTCAACAAAACGGGCGCGAAGGCCGCCGCTGCAAATCGGTCGCGTGTATTCAATACGCCTGACAACAGCGCCGTCATCGACATCAGCAATAGATAGGGCATGGTGATCCGCGCGTATAAAACCGCAAGATCATAAGGCGCTGGCGCGCCGCCCTCGCCCACGCGGTCCAAGCCAAAACCGATCAGGTTCAGCGACCACGGCATGGTCAACTGGAAAAAAATCGTAATCGCCGCCACCAAGACAAAGAGCGCCGATTGAGCTTGGCCAGCAAATTCTGCGGCGGGCGCGTCGCCCTCTTCCTCAATCTTGCGCGCATAAAGCGGAACAAAGGCGGCATTAAATGCGCCCTCGGCAAACATGCGCCGGAAAAGGTTCGGTAGCTTTACCGCGGTGACCAAGGCATCATTGACGACGCCCGCACCCAGATATTTCGCCAGCAAGATATCTCGCACCAAACCCAGCAGGCGCGACAAGAGAGTGAAGCCCCCGATAATCGCAGTGGAGCGCAGCAGGCGCATGCTAGGCAGCTTTTTTCACGGATGCGTCGCGCAACAGATCCAGCAGCTCTGCTTTGAGGGATTTGCGGCGTTTCGCCGGCAGATCGCCGCGAATATAAAATGTATCAATGGCCGTCGCGCCAACGACTTCGATATGGGCGGATTGCACGTCCAGCCCCATGCGTTGCAAAATCCCGGCAATTGCGTGCAGGATGCCGGGGCGATCCCGACCTTGAATTTCCAAGATCGTGAGATCTTCCGTGGATGTGTCGATGAAACGCGTGCGCGCCCGAACAGGAATAGCGCCCGCCCGACGGGAGCGGATCGGGGCAGGAACGTTTAGGGCCTCAACATCTCCGACGGCGGCACGGTGGGACATGCGGCGGATGGCGTCTAGCTGATGCTCGGCTTGCGCGCCATAAGCGTCGCCATCACTGCTGTGCAGATAGAACACATTGAAAACGAGACCGCCTGCACCCGTGTTCAAACGCGCGCCAGCCACCACTGCTCCGGCGGCACAAATGGCGAGGGTTAAGTCAGCGAAGAGGCTAGGTCTGTCCTGTGTCAGCACCCATAGCTCTGTCACATTGCGCGTCTTGTCGACTCGTGTTTGCGTGATGGACTCGCGCGCCGTGCTGAGCCCCGAGTCGACAACGGAATTAAAAAACCGTGCGTGGCGGACAAAATCCGTCATGTCGAAGTTCAACCAATAACTTTGCGGCAATTGCGCCACGATCGGGGCGACATCTCCGCCCATCGTGCCCGGCAAACGTTCGAGCAGTTGCTCTTCCAAAGAGGCCGCACGGGCCGCTGGGGCGAGCTCTTCCCGCCCGTCGAGATAGCCCAATGTTGCATGATAGAGATTGCGCAGCAGAACAGCTTTCCAGTCATTCCACACGCCCGGCCCGACGGAACGAATATCCGCAACTGTCAGCACATAGAGCATTTGCAGCCGCGCAGGCGAGCCGACAAGGGCGGCAAACTCCGCAATCGTATCTGGATCAGAAATATCACGGCGCTGTGCTGTCTCGCTCATATCGAGATGGCGACGGACGAGCCACGCGACATCATCCGTAACCTGCTTGGAAACATTGAGACGACGACAGGCCCGACGGGCGAGCTGGGCGCCTTCGACGGATTGGTCACCTTTGCCCTTGCCCGTATCATGCAGCAAACAAGTCAACATCAAGGTGAGCTTCTGCGTTTCGTCAAAGCCCTTTGCGATCTCACTGGCGGCTGGAATGTCTTCGGCCAAGCGCCCATGCATAAGATCATCAAAATGATCGACAAGGCGCAGCGTATGTTCGTCCACTGTATAAGCGTGATGCATGTTGAATTGCGTGCGCGCGACAATCCCGCCAAATTCCGAGAGGTATCGGCCCAAAACCTTGGCTTCATTCATCGTCTTCAAAGTCGCGTATGGCGCTTTCGCCCCAAGCAAGATTTTCTGGAAAATCTTTGAGTTCTGCGGGTTGCGACGGAAGTCTTGGTCAATCAGGTTGCGGCGGAAATCAATTGCGGAAAACGCATCAGGGTGAATGTCGACGTTCCGACGTCCTGCCGTTTCGAAAATCTGCAAGATGAGCGAAGGCTTCTCACGAATTTGCAGGGGGTCGGTAAAATTCAAACGCCCCCGATCAAATTTCAGATCTGTATTTCTTAGGTTCCGCCGCTGGGTCGGCATAAAGGCGTAAAGACCCGCCGGGAGACGCAACGCTTTTTCGGCCTCCAGCTTGGCACAGGCAATCCGCGTCAACGCACCGACCTCTCGGGCATTTGTAAAATACTCGCGCATAAAGCGCTCGACCGCCTCTTCGACGGGACCGGATGCATGACCCATCAAGCGCGCGAGTTTGACCTGCTGGTCAAAGGACAGCGTTTCCGTCGCGCGGCCGGCCACCCAATGCAAATGATGTCGCGTTCGCCATAAGAAGTCCGCCGCGCGAGCAAAGCGCTTGGCCGCCCGCGCATCAAGGAGGCCCGCCGCGACATAGGCTTTCGCGCCTTGCGGGTCGGCCACGGGACGGTCTTCCCGCGCAGCTTGGTCGAGAAACCGCATGATCCAGTATAGAACATGCAGGTCGCGTAGACCGCCTTTGCCCTCTTTGATATTTGGCTCAATCACATAGCGCGAATTGCCTTCGCGGTCGTGGCGGGCGTCACGCTCGGCCAGTTTTTCTGCGATATAGGCGCGACCTTTGCCGCGCGTAATTGTACGGCGATAGGTACGATAAAGACTATCCGCCAGATCACGATCCCCCGAGAGGTAACGCAGATCGAGCAAGGACGTCAGGATCGTCTGATCTTCCTTGGCCAGCTTCACACATTGATCGACGGTCCGCGTGGCGTGTCCAACTTTCAGCCCTAAGTCCCAGAGCATATAGAGCATATATTCTGTGAGGCTTTCCGTGTGGGCCGAGCCGGATTTGTCCGCAATAAGGAAGAGTAGATCGACGTCAGATTCAGGCGCCATCTCTCCGCGCCCATAGCCACCAACGGCACAGAGTGAGAGCCGCTCTGACGGTGTCGGGTTTTCCGCGACGACAACATGGGACGTCGCATGTTCCCAAAGCGCGATGATGATTTGGTCATGGATCGCGGCAAGAACGCGGGCCGTTTCCAATCCATCCAAACGCCCCTTCTCAAAGCGTTCGCGCGCGTGCGCTTTCGCGCCCGCAAGCTGTTCTTTCAAATAGGTCAACACATGCGCGCGCAGTTTTGGTCCACCGGCTTCGGCAATTTTATCTAATTCCGCACACAGCGTTTCAACGCGCATGCCCGTGCCAGGCTTTGCGTCGCGTGTGCGTTCAGGCATTTTTAATTTCGGGGCTCTGGCCATTAGCTTATCATCTTCTTCGCTTTATCAGAGAGTTCATACAGCAAATCGAGCGCATCGCGGGGCGACATCGTGTCGACATCAAGGCGCGCCAAGGCCATGTCCAGATCCGAGAGCTTAGCAGGGGCTGGCGTTGGGGCCGCCGAAAATAGCGGCAGACCCGTTGGCGCTTTCGCCTCATTCACGGAATCAGATTCTAGGCGCTCCAACACAGCGCGTGCGCGGGTAACAGCCGCGGGCGGGAGGCCCGCTAATTTGGCAACTTGCACGCCGTAAGATCGGTCCGCCGCACCGGGGCGCACGTCGTGCAGAAACACAAGATCGCCGTCCCATTCCTTGGCGCGCAGCGAGGCATTGGACGCCCCTTCCAGCCCGTCGATCAGCTCAGTCAGTTCATGGTAATGCGTGGCAAAAAGCGCGCGCGACTTATTCACGGCATGCAGATGCTCAACACTCGCCCAAGCAATAGAAAGCCCGTCAAAGGTAGAGGTGCCGCGCCCGATTTCATCCAGAATGACAAAGCTGCGCGGCGTGGCTTGGTTCAAGATCGCCGCCGTTTCGATCATCTCTGTCATAAAGGTCGAGCGCCCTTTGGACAGATCGTCCGACGCCCCAACGCGCGAAAAGAGCCGATCTGCGACACCGATCTTAGCCGACGTCGCTGGGACATATCCTCCGGCTTGAGCCAGAATGAACATCAGCGCGTTCTGACGTAAATAGGTCGATTTACCCGCCATGTTCGGGCCAGTGATCAAGGTTAGGCGCGCGGCATCTTTTGCCGAAGCATCCAGCGCGCAATCATTGGCCGTGAAGCCCGCCGCACCGTCACGTCGTAAGGCGTCTTCGACAACAGGGTGCCGCCCGCCAATAATCTCTAATGCGGTGCCATCATTTATTTTGGGTCTAACCGCGCGGGATTCTTCGGCCCAAACCGCCCAAGCGGCCTGAACGTCCAATCGGGCCAAGGCCGCCGCAAAGGCGCGAATGGGTTCGATCAGCTCCAAAACGCGATCAACGAACGCATCAAACACCACCAGCTCTAGCGCGCAAACCCGTTCAGCCGCGCTGGCGATTTTACTGTCGAGCTCGGCCAGCTCGACCGTCGTGAAGCGCACCCCAGAGACGAGCGTTTGTTTGTGAATAAACACATTTTCAGGCCCCGCCTGCGCCAACATTGCATCGGCGTGCTTGGGCGTCACTTCTAGGAAATAGCCAAGGACGTTATTATGTTTGATCTTCAAGGTCGTCACGCCAGACAACTTGGCATAGTCCGCTTGTAGCCCTGCGATCAGGCGACGGGAGTCGTCTCGCAAGCTTTTCAACTGGTCAATTTCTGGCCGCCATCCTGTTGCTATGAAACCACCGTCACGGGCCAACATGGGCACGTCGG
The DNA here is from genome assembly GCA_964414555.1 of uncultured Algimonas sp. Lineage (GTDB taxonomy): Bacteria > Pseudomonadota > Alphaproteobacteria > Caulobacterales > Maricaulaceae > Litorimonas. The sequence continues at coordinate 6,988 of CAYPWW010000020.1, read as the reverse complement.
GCAAAAGCGCCTTTGACAAGTCACGGGCCAGTTTTGCCAGGGCCGGCTGCGCCGCCAAGCTGATATTATTCAGTGCCGTCGCTGTATTTTCTGGCGGCCGCACATCAGGTGCTTTGGCAAAGGCCGAATTAATTGTCTCGCCTAACAAAAGCGTATCGCACAGCGCCCGCAAATCGCGCGGCCCGCCACGCCCCAACGCCAAGCGTGATCCAGCGCGCGCAATGTCGCCCGCACCGCGCAAATGACCGCGCACAGTTTGGCGCAAGGGGTCTTGCCCAGCGAAAAACTCAACGGCGTCCAGTCGCGCACGAATGTCACCAACATCTAGGAGCGGTCGATTTAATCGCGCCGAAAGCTCTCGCGCGCCCGGGCCTGTTACAGTCCGGTCAATGACCGACAGCAGCGAGCCTTTGCGCGCGCCTTTTTGTGTGCGGTCGATTTCCAAACTGGCGCGGGTCGCAGGATCAATCGCGAGATAGCCGGAGGTTTTGGATGCGCGCGGGGCGGACAGCTGCACAGGTGAACCGGCCTGTGTCAGTTCCAAATAGTCCAGCAACGCACCCGCCGCAGATACTTCCGCTGCATCAAAATCGCCCAGGCCTGATAAATCACCGACGCCAAAATGATTGCTCAACCGGCGCTCCGCTGCGCGACTATCAAACTTGGTTTCCGGCTGCGGCGTGAGCGCGATGCCCTCGACGCCCAGCCCAGCCATAAGCTGTGCATCACGATACATCGTTTCCGGCAGGACGAGTTCGCGCGGGGAGAGTGCGGCGAGCTGCGCCGCCATATCTTCGCCGGAACAAGCGCAGGTCCGAAACGTTCCGTCTGACACATCGGCCCACGCCAAAGCATGGTCGCCCGCGCGCGTGCGCACGACTGCGGCAATCAGGTTCGATCCCCGCGCATCCAATAGCGCGTCTTCCGTGAGGGTCCCTGGCGTGACGAGGCGGACGACCTCTCGCCGGACAACGGATTTCGAGCCGCGCTTTTTGGCCTCTGCTGGGCTTTCGGTCTGTTCACAGACAGCGACGCGAAAACCCTTTTTAATCAGACGCTGCAGATAAACCTCAGAAGAGTGCACCGGCACCCCGCACATGGGGATGGGCTCGCCCAGATGCTTGCCACGCTTCGTCAGCGCAATATCGAGCGCGGCGGCCGCGCGCACCGCATCCTCAAAGAACAGCTCGTAAAAATCGCCCATGCGATAAAACAGCAGCGCCTCTGGCCCGACACCACTTTTGATGTCGAGAAATTGCGCCATCATCGGGGTCAGCTTGGCGGCTTTCGTGGGTTTGGACGGTGCGTTCATAATCAACGTAATCGTGTCGCAAAACGCAGGTCCCCGCAAGATGGTTAGGCGGCCTAACTGTGGCTTGGCGCGCCGCCCGCAATGGCTTAGGCCCGACATAGGAGGCACACCCATGAGCGAAACCGCAAAAGCCGAAAAGCCATCGACCCGCAGTGCATTGCGCGCCGCGTTGAGCGACCGACAAGTTCTGGCGATGTTGATCTTGGGCTTCGCGTCTGGCCTGCCCTATGTCGTTGTCGCAGGGACGTTAAACGCGTGGTTTTCGACAACCGATGTCGACATGTCATCCATCGGCCTGCTGAGTTGGGCGCTGCTGGCCTATTCCTTCAAATTCATGTGGGCACCTGCCTTACAGGGACGTCGCACGCCGCTTGGGTTTAAAACGGGACCACGGCGCTTCTGGATGTTCGTCTTCTTGGGCATCAGCACAATCGCCATGGGGTTCTTATCGCTATCAGATCCTCCGAATGGGCTAGCGCTTGTGGGGTTGTTGGCTTTGTTGATCGCCGTGTCATCATCATGTTTTGATATTGTTCTGGCCGCTTGGCGGATTGAGGCGGCGCGTGACGACACGCATTTGGACATTCTGTCGACGGTCGAGCAATTCGGCTATCGCTTGTCGTCGATTATGGGCGGCATGATCGCGTTGATCTTGGCAGACTATATCGGCTGGCGCGCAACATTTTTTACCGTGACAGGTCTTCTGGGGGCCTCATCGCTTGGCGTCATTTTAGCCAACCCCACGACCGTTGAAACAGCGCGCGTTGCCGTGATGTCGCGGCTCAGCTCTGGGCAGCGCAAGCTCTCGACGCTGCTGGTTCTGGCAGGTTGGGCGGCTGGGTTTTACCTGATCGCGGATTTTGCCGTGGGAGCGCTGACTGATCCGGAAGCCCATAGTGCGCGGGAATTTTCCCGGACCCAAGGGTTATGGGTGATTGCCCTAACTGTCTTGTGGCTGTTCGTTGTCTCAGCGGTTCTCGTGACACTCGAAGCCTCCAACGCGACCGCAGATAAGCGCGAGTCTGAAGGCGGTGGCATTCTCGATGTGCTGTTCCGCGCTATCATTGAGCCTATGATGGAGTTGATCGGGCGATTGCGCTGGGCGTCTGTCTTGGTGCTATGCGTCGTGCTGACCTACCGCTTTACAGATTTGATCTGGGGTGGCTTTGCCTATCCGTTCTACCTCGGTGAAAACTTCGGAGCCTTGGGTCACACGCTGACCGAGGTCGCCTTCGCGTCAAAATTGATCGGGGTATTTGCAACGATTGCCGGGATCGCCGTGGGCGGCTTGGCCATGTTACGCTTTGGCCGCATGCCCGTCTTTTTTGTTGGCGCCGTTATGGCCGCTGCAACCAATCTGTTATTCGCGGACTTGGCAATGGGCGCAGAATTTACGGACCCCGTTCTGCGTGCCTTGCAGCTCGATCATTTGTTCGAGGCCTTCGGCTTAGACATTCGTATGGCGCGTTTGACGAGCGTCATTGCTTTAGAAAACCTTGCCGTCGGCGTCGCGAGCGCGGCCTCTATTGCCTATATCTCTTCAATCGCAAGCAAGCGCTATGCGACTGTACAATATGCGCTTTTGGTTAGCCTCGTTTTCCTTCTGGGCGTTTTGTTTCGCCCCGCCATTGGCGAGATCATCGAAACAGATGGCTTTGCCCGCGCGTTTGTCCTTTGCGCCGCCTTTGGGGGCGTCGCGGCTATCTTAGCTGGGATAGAATGGGCGCGGATTGCCCGCGCCGAGAAGACTTAAGCCGCTTGCTCTTGCTGTCGGGCTTCGGCTTTTGGGCCGGTCCACGTGGTGACCATTTCGGACAGTTCTTCAGCGCTCACAGGCTTCGTCATGAAGTCATTCATGCCGGAGTCGAAACACGCGTTGCGATCATCGTCAAAAGCGTTAGCGGTCAGTGCGATCACGGGCAGGTTTTTCGGAACGAGCGGCAAATCGCGGATTTTACGCGTCGCCTCTAGGCCATCCATGTTCGGCATGCGCATATCCATGAAGATCAAATCATATGACTTGGTTTTCACAGCCTCGACCGCGAGCTGGCCATCTTCGACGGTATCAACTGTATGACCCTCGGCCTCCAACAGCGTACGGGTCAGCAAAGCGTTGATCGCATTGTCTTCAGCCAGCAAAATTGTGATCGGTCCACCATCTGTTGATGGCGCAGGCGCGGCAGGCGCTTCAGCCGGGGCTTGTGCTGCAGTTGGACTCTCGGCGACATCAGCGGCCCCAACGGCCTTTGCTATGACGGCATCCCGCCAGTTGTTGCCGAGAACGGCGCTCTCATCTTCAATCGGCAAGGCACGGCGCTCAAATTCACGGGCTGGTTGCTCTGGACTCATGATGGGCGCTTGCACGGCAACTGTTTCTTCAACAGCTGGCGCCACAGCCGCCGCCTCAACCGTGTCCGGAATGGCGATGTCTGGGATCGGGATATCGGGCACAGGAATGTCTGGGATGGCGATCTCGGCCGTTTGGACACTCATCTCTGGGGCGGCGGCAATGACAGGCGCGGCCTCAGTCATGACGGGGGCGTATGTCTCTGCAGGCGCTTGTTGTTCGTAAGTAGGCGCGTGAACCTCTGGCGCTTGTTCTAGCGGAACTTCAGGTGTCGCCACTTCTCCCGGTGTCGGCTCTGGTGGCGTCATAAAGGCTGTCACATCCCGCGCGAGGGCAAAGGCATTCCCGTCCGCGAGCATCTGCTCCATCCAGTCGAAAATACGCTCAGACCCATCTGCATTGGGTAGGCGCGTTTCAAAACGGAAGGGCTGCGTGCTGCCGGTTTGCGGCGCAGGCCATCCACCAACGGCATTGCCTTGCCAATCCTCAACGCGACCGCCGTAAAGGGACAGGAATGCCGCGTTGACAAAGAGAACGCGGCCTTGCGCATCGCGCTTGATTGCAGGGTCCGGCCATGGCCAGAATTGTGCAGCAAAAATCTCGTCTGGTGACATCGTCTATCCCCGGTTTGGCTCAGGCCGACATAAAAGCGGACGCATTTATGGTTAAGCCGTTCTGACCTTACTGCGCCCCAACCGCTAAAAAACGGTTACCGAAATGAAAAACTTGAGACGAAGGCGGTCATATCGCCTCTAGAGACGAGACGGCTTGCGGCTTGACTTGTCCAAAGATCAAGGAACATAGCGGTACCTAGTTTGGGTGAGGTAGTTTGTGAAACAGTCATTGTTGAATGCGTCTGCATCTACCAGCTCAGTAAAGACTAAGCTCGCCTGGCGGGCGGCCGGAGATCTCCGCCCCGGCGATCGGGTCGTAACAAAAGACGGGCGTGTGGGGGTCGTAAAAGCGACCAAACCCGTAGGCCAGCTCTCCACGGTTCATAATTTTGCCGTCGAAGATACACACACCTACTTCGTTGGTACGGGCCCGGGCGTTTGGGTTCATAACATCTATAAACCCCGAGTCCTGACCAAACAGGCGGAACTTTCTCCGGCAGACGTCGTCAAAAGCGAGGCCCTTGCGGAGCGATATAAGCAAGCGACACAGGGGCTAGAGGGTCAGGACAAAAATCTCGCGGGCATGACGTCATTGATACCTATCTTGATGAAAACAATGTCTCTCAATCTGATATTATTGCCGGCGGCACGACCGAGGGCGCCATTCTCTCTCGTGCCGTTTTCAATAATATGAATCTGAGCGCCTTACAGGGCACTGACATTGGGCTCGGGGGTGCGCACCACCTGCTCGTTGATGCCGCTTATCGAAACGAAGTTGTTCCAGATATGTTGGAGGGCGGTAAGCACATTCTGCGCAGCAAAAACGCGTATAAAAATAATATACGTGACTTTGTACATTACGACCTTCGCCAAGCGTTAAATGTCAACCTTCCTGCAACACTCGACGAAATGCGAGAGGCCGTCTTGAGGGGCGAGTGGGAAGAAATGTCCGTTGCACAATCGGCGTTCCACCAAAATGCGGACGGTGTTTACGACCCCAAGTTCATTCATCCGGATGGGCGTGAGGCAGTTTATGATGGCGGCAGTGAACGCCAGACCTTGCTCTTAGAGGAAGAGTTCATGGGGACGTTCAACTACGTTAACGGCACGATATCTTCACACCCGAATCCGGGCATCAAGGAAATGAAGGCGAATATCTCGACGCAAGGCTCTAAGGCCCACAAAGTGCTTGATGTCGATCCTTGGGTCGTACTTGAAAATACACGCGGCACAAATAGAGGGCATCTCGGTTACGAAGCGCGCCAAAGAGCTCTTGCCGGGGCCGTCTTAAAGCCCATCCCGGGAACGGTTGTTAACAGTATAGAAAACACCGCTAGCGCGGCCGGAAATAATATCAACCAAGGCATGAACAACGTTGGCGACAGCCTCAATCAAAGCGTTCGAGATATTGAGAACTGGATGGATCGTATGAACCATCCTTTCGGAAAGCGCTAAATGCTAGGCTTTCTTAACGCCTTCAGCGTTGGGGCGGCTCTATCTGCATCAATGTTAATTTTATCTGCCTGTCATGAAGCTGAAACACCCATGCAAGACCCTATCGTCTATTCCTTCAAACATACGCCCTCCTTAGCGTTTTTTGAGACCTATAATGTTGAGTCGAGTGTTCAGCCCGCATTCCTTACCGAGGGCGTCATCTTCACGGGTATTGCGCGAAGGCATCTAGACAACAGCTATGATGTCGGCGCTTCGTTTTATAGTGAGACCCAAGGCAAGCAGTTGACCGTAACGTCGGCGAGGCTGAGCTCCGTCGCGTTAAGCGAAAGTGTTGCGCTAAATCAAGACATCCAGATGACACGGCCTGAAACACGTGGTCCGAAACCGCTGTTTTTTGGAGACGTCTTTGCCTTTAAGGGCATCGAGGGTGCACGGATTCCTTTGGACGCAGAGCGTTTTACGCTGCATCTGAAATATAAAATTGACGAAAAAGAAGGCGCCGTCGACCTGACATTCGACAATCGCTCATTCTTTGGCTCAACTCTGTAGGCCCGCTTTATCGACGTTTAGAGTAAAGCGGATTGCGAGGCGTTCGGGTTGTTCCAGGGACGGGGCTTCCGGCGACAAGCCCCTTGCGCGCACGGCGGTGGGATAGAGCTTCGGCGACATGCAGGCGATGAACGGTCTCCGACCCAGACAAATCCGCCAGCGTCCGCGCGACACGTAACACGCGATGATAGCCGCGCGCCGTCAGGCCCAGAGTCTCTGCGGCTTGGATCAGGAGACTGCGACCCGCCTCATCTGGCTCGGCCACGCGCTCTAAGGCCTGTTGGGTCAGAGCCGCATTCGTCACGCCGTCATTCCGCGTCATTTGAATGGCGCGCGCGCGGGCGACACGGGCAGCAATCTCCGCTGTGCCTTCTTTCGCGGGCGGTAAAGCGAGGTCGGCAGGTGTCACGGCGGGAACATCAATTTGAATGTCAATCCGGTCCATAAAAGGTCCTGAAACGCGACCTTGATAATCTGCTGCACATCGCGCGCCACGTCGACACGCTACACCATCCGCCCCCGCCGTTCCACAGCGACACGGGTTCATGGCCGCGATCAGCTGGAATCGCGCGGGATAGGAGACATGGGCATTCGCGCGGGCGACGGAAATTTCGCCGGTTTCCAAAGGCTGTCGCAAACTGTCCAAAACCTGTGGCGTGAACTCTGGCAACTCGTCCAAGAACAGCACACCACGATGGGCCAATGAGGCCT
>CAYPWW010000019.1:0-41176 GCA_964414555.1 uncultured Algimonas sp. | reverse complement strand
CCAGGGACACACGGATTTTCAATCCGTTGCTCTACCAACTGAGCTATTCGGGCACGTCTTCAACGTGGCGGGTATATAGGCGGGGCGTTTCGGGCTGTCCACAGCGATTTCAGGTAAAAATCTACTGTTTTTGTTTGGCGAGACGTCGTGGATAGTTTTTGCATTTGCAAATTATTCTCATTATTAGGAGGCATGGATTCCCCACTGACATCACTCGCGAAAAACGAGGCAGCCATCGTGACTGGATTTGACGAAGCTGATCCAGATCTCACGCTTCGCTTGCGAGAGATTGGTTTTGCGGAAGGTGACCGCGTCACGCCGCTGCATTTTGGTCTGTTCGGACGTAATCCAATTTCCGTGCGCGTGAATGGCGCGCTGATCGCTTTGCGCAAGCAGGATGCGAAACGAATTCGCGTTAAACGTCCTGAACCTTCCGTTTCCGTAGAGACCTAGCGCCATGTCCGATACTCTACGTCTCGCGCTTTTGGGCGCTCCGAACTGTGGCAAGACCTCGCTGTTTAATGCGCTGACAGGCGGCAAGGCGAAGATCGCAAATTACCCCGGTGTCACCGTGGAATACCGCAAGGGCGGATTTACCTTAGAGGGTGGTCAGGACATTGAAATTCTTGACCTGCCGGGTGTCTACGGGACATGTGGACACAGTATGGATGAACGCGTCGCGATTGATGCGGTGAAGGGTAATCTAGACGGGGAGCGCGCGCCTGACGGCTTGTTGTTCCTCATGGATGCCAGCCACATCAACACGCATTTGCATAATGTTTTACAGGCCAAGAATTATGGTCTGCCGATTATTCTCGTCCTGAACATGATGGATATGGCTGCCCGCGACGGCATCACGATCGACATTCCCGCATTAGAACAAGAGCTAGGCATACCCGTTGTTTCTTGCGTTGCTGTCCGCGAATCTGGCCGCGCGCAGCTATTGGATTATCTCGAAGAATGGGGCGGGGACGTCTTGTTTGGCTCTGCCAATCGCCCGTCTGAAGAGGGGGATAGCCTGAAAGACCTACAAGCCCGCGCGCGCTCCATTGGTGCGGCGTCCGTGACACGTGTGCAACAGGCAGAGACATTTTCGAAAAAGGTCGATGACTATGTTTTGCACCCCGTGCTGGGTGTCGTGATTCTGTTCGTGATTCTGTTCGTCATGTTCCAAGCGGTTTACACGTGGTCTGGCCCCGCAATGGATTTGATCGATACGGGCTTTTCAGCCTTACAGCGTGGCGCGGCGGCGATCCTGCCAGACGGCTGGATGACCTCGCTCGTCGTAGATGGCATCATCGCCGGGGTTGGCGCGGTTATCATTTTCCTCCCGCAGATCATCATCCTCTTCGCCTTTATCCTCTTGCTGGAGGCGTCCGGTTACATGGCGCGAGCGGCGTTCCTTGTGGACACGCTCATGGCAAAGGTCGGTTTGAATGGCCGTGCCTTTATCCCGCTGCTGTCCAGTTTCGCCTGCGCTATTCCGGGCGTGATGTCGGCCCGCACGATTGAGCAGGAAAGCGACCGTCTGACGACAATCCTGATTGCGCCGCTGATGACCTGTGCCGCGCGCTGGCCGGTATATTTTCTGATTATCGGCGCATTTATCCCGCAAGGTAAAATCGGTCCCTTTGCCCAGCAAGGTTTGGTCGCGGTTGGGCTTGTGCTGGTGGGTGTGGTTTTCGCCTTGATCATTGCCGCGATCTTCAAGCGCACACTGACGCGGGGCGAGACGTCTAACCTACTCATCGAATTACCCAGTTATAAGATGCCAGTCTTCAAAGACTATTTCTTCGGCCTGTGGGATCGCGCGATGATTTTCGTCAACCGCGCGGGGCGGATCATTCTGCCTGCGTCTGTGCTGATCTGGTTCCTCGCCAGCTATCCGGCGAATGCGACGGGCATTGCGCAGACTTGGGCGGGACGATTGGGTGGCTTTATCGAGCCGATTTTACGGCCCATAGGGTTTAATTTGGAAATCGCGATCTCTCTCATCCCAGCCATGGCGGCGCGAGAAGTGGCCGTGTCCTCACTGGCGACGATTTATGCCATCGGCGAAGACGACATTGATGCCAAGCTCGGCACGATCGTTGCGTCTGATTGGTCCATGGCGACGGCGCTGGCGTTCCTCGCGTGGTTCGTCTTTGCGCCGCAGTGCCTGTCGACCTTCGCGATTATCCGTAAAGAGACGAACAGCTGGAAATGGCCGCTCTTTGCTTTTGGCTATCTGTTTGTGCTGGCATATGCGGCGGCGGGCGTGACGTATCAGGTCGCGCGTAGTTTCGGTTTATAAGCCCCAAAAAACACGCCTCGCTCTCTCGCAGTCCGCTTGCATTTATGTCAGACAGCTGACGAACATTGCTTGAGGATGCTTGATGACCCAGCTTAGCTTTTCCGACGCCGATCAGAACGATATGGCGAACGCCATCGCGGCGCTGTCCATGGACGCCGTGCAACGCGCCAATTCGGGGCATCCCGGCATGCCCATGGGTATGGCAGACGCGGCAACGGTGCTGTTTTCGCAATTCCTAAAGTTTGACCCAAAAGCGCCGGATTGGGCCGACCGCGACCGCTTTGTCCTGTCTGCTGGCCATGGCTCTATGCTAATCTACAGCTTGCTGCATCTAACCGGCTATGAAGACATGACGATGGAGCAGATCAAAAACTTCCGTCAAGTCGGCGCCATCACGGCGGGCCATCCGGAATATGGTCATGTGCCAGGTGTTGAAACGACGACCGGACCGCTGGGGCAGGGGATTTCTAATGCCGTCGGCATGGCACTGGCAGAACGTCATCTCAATGCGCGTTATGGCGATGAGCTGGTCGATCACTATACCTATGTCATTGCGGGTGATGGCTGTCTGATGGAAGGCATGAGCCAAGAAGCGATTGGTCTGGCGGGGCATCTGGGCCTGAACCGCCTGATCGTGCTTTGGGACGACAACAACATCACGATTGATGGTCCCGTTTCGCTTTCATCCTCTACGGATCAGATTGCGCGCTTCCAAGCCTCTGGCTGGAACACGATCGCTGTTGATGGCCATGACCGCGCGGCTGTTTCTGCGGCGCTGACGCAGGCAAAAGCCTCTGACAAGCCAACGATGATCGCCTGCAAAACGACGATTGGTAAGGGCGCGCCGACGAAAGCGGGTTTGAACAAAGCGCATGGCGCACCGCTGGGCGATGAAGAAATTGCCGGAACACGCGCGGCACGTGGCTGGGACCATCCGGCCTTTGAAATTCCAGACAGTGTTTACGCGAATTGGGCGAAACCTGCGGCGGCTGGCACGGACGCACATGCCGCTTGGGCCAAGCGCTTGGACGCCAGCGATCACGCGGCGGATTTCAAACGCGCTATGGCGGGAGAGCTGAATGCGGGCTGGGAAGCGATCTTCCAAGCGTACAAAGACAGCGTCGCGAAAGAGCAGCCCAAACTGGCCACACGCGCATCATCGAAAAATGCGCTGATCCCGCTGACCGAAGTGCTGACCGACATGATGTCAGGTTCTGCGGATTTGGAAGGCTCAAACAAAACCAAGACACCTGCGACTTCGACCGAAATTCAGGCGGGTTCTTATGGTGGGCGCTATGTCAATTACGGCATCCGTGAACATGGTATGGCGGCCTGTTTGAACGGCTTGGCGCTGCATGGCGGCGTCTTGCCATATTCAGGCCTGTTTATGGTGTTCTTGGATTATTGCCGTCCATCGGTTCGCTTGGCAGCGCTCATGGGTATCCGCACAATTTATGTCGCGACGCATGATTCCATTGGTGTCGGCGAAGATGGCCCAACGCATCAACCTGTTGAGCACCTAGCGTCCATGCGCGCGATTCCGAATTGCTACACCTACCGACCTGCCGATGCGGTCGAAGTGGCTGAATGTTATGAGCTGGCGATCCAAACCAAAGATGCCCCGTCAATCATGGCGCTGACACGTCAAGGCGTGCCCGCCGTGCGCGATGATGCGTCCAAGAACATGTGTGAGCGTGGCGCTTATGTCTTGCGTCCCGGTAAAGGCGCCGATGACATCGTGCTGCTGGCCAGCGGGTCGGAAGTCCATCTGGCCGTAGAAGCCGCAGAGCGTTTGGAAGTAGACGACATCTCGGCCCGCGTCGTGTCCGTGCCGTGCTATGATCGATTCCTTGAGCAGGACGAAAACTACATCCGCTCTATCACGGGCAAGGATCTGCCCAAGATCGCAATTGAAGCTGGTATTCGCCAAGGCTGGGACACGATCATTGGACGCGACGGCGGCTTCATCGGGATGGACGGATTCGGCGCGTCCGGCCCCGGCGGAGAGCTCTTTACGCATTTCGGTATCACGGCAGATGCGATCGTCGCGATGGCCAAGGAAAAGCTCGCATAATGCGGGAACTGCCGGGAGATGTGTTTGTCACGGGGCAGCTCTTGCCTGCGCAAATCCAAGCGCTGGCAGAGCAGGGCGTGATGAGCTTCATCAACAATCGCCCAGATATGGAAGCTCCGATGCAGATCGCGTCGGAAGAGCTTGAAAAAGCTGCGCAGAAGATCGGCGTGGACTATCACCACATTCCCATGTCTGGCGGGATTTCGCCTGGGTTGATTGACGCCAGCGTCACCGCCTTTTCCCAAATGCCGCGTCCGATCGTAGCTTTCTGCGCATCCGGTATGCGCTCAGCCGCTCTCTGGGGTTTCGCCCATGTGCGAGAGATGGGCGTCGAAGCCGTCATGGATGCAATTGCAGGCATTGGCTTTGAAATGGAACAGCTGCGCGTCCCGCTCACGCAATATGCAGACGCAAGCGCAGCATGATCGCTAGGCGGTGGATTTGAGCTTTCGCACGGCGATACGCGAGCAATGGGGTTGGGCCAAAGGCTACAACCCGGGCATCCTGACGGATGATTTACTCGCGGCTGTCGTTGTCACCGTTCTGCTGGTGCCGCAATGTCTCGCCTATGCATTGCTGGCGGGCTTGCCGCCTCAGATCGGGATTTATGCCTCTATCTTTCCGCTATTGGCCTATGCCGCCTTGGGGTCATCCAATTTTTTGAATGTTGGACCGACTGCGGTGATTTCCCTGATGACGGCCGTCTGTATCGCGAGCCTGCCGCCAGAGATGCGGCTAGTGTCTGCTGCCGCGCTCGCCCTCGTAACCGGCGTTATCCTGACGATTGCGGGCTTTTTGAAAGCGGGGTTCGTCATGAATTTCGTCTCGCGCCCCGTTGTGTCGGCTTACATTACGGGTGCGGCGCTGTTGATTATCATCAGCCAGATTAAGCATATCCTCGGCATTCCGGTGGAGAAGGGCACAGCCTTTGGCATGATCCAGACTTTGGTCACAGGTTTAGACCAGACGAATAGCTTTGCCATTGCGACGGGAGTCTTGGCGGCTGTCGGATTTTACTTCGTGCGGACGGCTTTGCCTTATCTTCTCGTAAAGTCAGGGGTCCGCGCGCGAACGGCCAAGATCATTGCCCGTATGGCGCCGATTTTGATTATTGCCGCTTTCGTCGTCGTAAGCGCATTTTTCGGGCTGAACGCGCAATTTGGCTTGGCGATTGTTGGGGAGGTGCCGTCGGGACTGCCGCCATTTCAAGTCCCCGAGCTCTCACGCTCTGGCTATGAAGAGTTGCTTGTCCCTGCCATCGTGATCGCAATTGTTGCCTTTGTGGACAGTACATCGACGGCACAAGAACTTGCGTCACGGCGGCGCGACCGGGTCGATGCTAATAAAGAATTGCTGGGCCTCGGCGCGGCAAATGCTGTCGCCGGTTTGACGGGCGGCTATCCCATCAATGGCAGCATGTCGCGCTCTGCCGTCAACTTCACGGCGGGCGGTAAAACACCCCTGTCCGGCGTCATGGTCGCAGGGTTTATGGCGCTGACAGCGCTCTTCCTGACGCCTGTCTTAGAGGCGCTCCCACTCTCCGTCTTGGCGGCGTTGATTATCGTGGCCTGTTTGAACTTGTTGGACTTTGGCGCGATCTGGCGGTCTTGGGTCTATTCACGCACGGATGGTTTGACGGCCGTGGCGACATTCCTGGCTGTACTAATCCTAGGTGTGCAATGGGGCGTTATGGCGGGCGTCATCCTCGCAATGGCACTGCATATCCGACACAGCCTCCAGCCCAATATGCCGCTTGTTGGGCGCTTTCCGGGCACAGAACACTACCGCGACGCTGCAAAGTTCAATGTAGAGACGGATACGCAGGTCAAAACGATCCGCATCGACGAGGGGCTCTATTATGCCAATGCGCGGATACTCGAAGACCGCGTCGCAGAAGTTGTGCGCGAGCATGAAGACGTCTCTGACATTATTCTGATGTGTACGGGCGTGAACCATATCGATGCGAGTGCGCTGTCGTCACTGACAGAAATCAACCGCCGTCTGAAAGGCCTCGGCATCAATCTACATTTCTCTGACATGCAAAGTGTTGTGCGAGAACGGCTCTATCGTTCTGATTTTCTCGAGGCCTTGTCCGGGCAAGTTTTCCTCTCGCAACATGACGCGATGTTAGAGCTACAGCCCGAGCCGGACTGGGCGCAATATTCGGATCATATCGACATTCACTGACTTTGCGGTTTTTGCTTTACGGGCAGGGGTTTACGCGCCTATCCTGATTGGGAAGACACTGTGTGCGAGCGCGACACCCGCGCCCCCAGTTAGATGAGGTTGCCATGCCGGACGGACAAGAGTCCGGCTCCGAGACGGCTGCGCCAAAGGGGCGGAGCTCGCGGAGACGGGCCAGACAATCGCGCGGACGCTCGCGCTCGAATGGGGCTAATCGCTCGGGACCGCCGACCTATGGCGCGCTCGACCTTGGCACGAACAACTGCCGTCTATTGATCGCGCGCGACAATGGTGACAATTTCAACATCATCGATAGCTATTCCCGCGTCGTCCGGCTTGGGCAGGGCTTGGCCTCTACGGGTGTGCTATCTGATGCCAGTATGGATGCCGCCGTCGAGGCGATTGGTGTGTGTGCGCGGAAAATGAAACACCGCCGCGTCAAACGTTGGCGCTGTGTCGCGACAGAGGCTTGCCGCAAAGCCTCGAATGGCGAAGCCTTCCTTGCGCGCGTCAAAGAAGAAACCGGTATCGTTCTCGAAGTCATCAGCCCGCGCGTTGAGTCGCGTCTGGCCGTCATGGGGTGTCTGAACCTCATTGATCCGTCTAAGGATGTAGCGCTTGTCATCGACATTGGTGGGGGTTCGACAGAGCTGAGCTGGGTTGATGTGCGCAAGCTCCGCGATGGCGGCGAACATAAGGTCCACCGTCCCCCGATCAGCGCTTGGGCCTCCCTGCCGATCGGTGTTGTCACCCTGTCAGAACAGGTCCCGGAACACGAAGACCGCGAAACTTGGTACAAAGATATGTGCAACTTCGTGCGCAATACGATTGCTGAGCAAGGCTGTGAAACGCGTTTTACGAATGTCTTCCAACAAGGACGCGGGCATTTGATCGGAACATCGGGGACAATCACTTCGCTGGCGGGGATTCATTTGAAGCTGCCTTATTACCAGCGCGCCAAGGTGGATGGCCTCTGGCTCCGATCTGCTGATGCCGTCGCAGTCGCGCGCGATATGGGCCACCGCAGTCCCGCTGACCGCGCAAAAGAGCCTTGTATCGGCGAGGATCGTGCGCATCTGCTCGTCGCGGGTTGCGCGATTACGGATGTGTTGTGCGAGATGTGGCCCTCCAAGATGATCCGCGTCGCCGATCGGGGTTTGCGTGAGGGGATGCTGATTGGTCTCATGCGTAAGGCACAGTCTCCGCCCGCGCTGCCACCGAAGACAACACCAGATGCGGAGGTTTCCCATGCCTCGTAAGCCGCCTTCACACCGTTCGCGTCCGCCAAAGGGCAAGATGTCCGGTTCAAAAACCGATGGCACAACGCGCAAGCGTGTCTCGAAAAAGGTAGAAAAAGACGACGCAACGCGGATGATGCATCAGAAAGTCCGCACTGCGAGTGGTCGTAAGCTCTCATCCAAGCTCTGGATCGAGCGACAGATCAATGACCCCTATGTCCGCAAGGCCAAGATGAAGGGTTATCGCTCGCGCGCGGCGTTTAAGTTGGAAGACTTGGATGACAAATTCTCGCTCATCAAGCCGGGCAGTCTCGTAGTCGACCTCGGCTGTGCGCCGGGGGGGTGGGTGCAGATTGCGCTCAAACGCGGGGCTGATCGCGTCGTCGGAATTGACTTGTTAGAGGTTGAGCCTGTGACGGGTAGTGATCTGATTCAAATGGATTTTATGAACCCGATGGCACCCGACCGGATTAAATCCATGCTGGGCGGCGCGCCTGATCTTGTCATGTCTGATCTGGCGGCGAATACAACGGGTCACCGGAGTACGGATCATCTAAAAACCGTCGCCCTTGTTGAAGCGGCAGCAGAATTTGCCATGGAAACGCTCCGGCCGGGCGGGCATTTTGTGACGAAGGTCTTCCAAGGCGGGGCAGAGAAGACGCTTTTGAACACCCTTAAGAAGAATTTCCAGAAGGTTCAGCACGCCAAGCCGGAAAGCTCGCGCAAGGGTAGTCCCGAAATCTATTTGGTGGCGCTAAACTTCCAACCTTAAGCGTTTTCGGGCGTAACGCAGTCATCCACACCCAAAACCCCGTTTATCCTTTGCGCCCCCTGCGCATTGCTGATAGTGGCCGCTTGCAAATGATAGGAGTCCTCCAATGGAGATTCGGGAAGGCCTGACCTTCGACGACGTTCTTTTGCAACCCAAAGCGTCCGACATTCTGCCCGCCGATGCGTCCCTCAAGACGCGTCTGACGCGGGGTATTGAAATCAACGTTCCGCTCGTCAGTGCGGCGATGGATACGGTGACGGAAGCGCCACTGGCAATTGCCATGGCGCAAACCGGCGGGATCGGTGTGATTCACCGCAACTTGTCCATTGAAGAACAAGCCGAAGAAGTCCGTAAAGTGAAACGGTTCGAGTCCGGCATGGTCGTCAATCCGATCACCATCGGTTCTGATGCGACACTGGCCGACATTCGCGCCCTTGGCCGTCATCACAATATTTCGGGCATCCCCGTGGTCGAGGTTGATGACAAGCTCGTCGGGATTGTCACGAACCGCGACGTGCGTTTTGCTGATGATCCGGCGCAATCCGTCAAGGATTTGATGACGACAGACCTTGTGACGGTCAAAACAGGCGTCAGCGAGAATGAAGCGCGCGCCTTACTGCATAAGCATCGTATCGAACGGTTGATTGTTGTTGATGATAAGTATCGTTGTGTGGGGTTGATCACTGTCAAAGACATGGACAAGGCGGAGAGCCATCCCAATGCCTGTAAGGACGAAAAAGGCCGCCTGCGTGTCGCTGCGGCCTCTACAGTCGGGGATGCGGGCTATGACCGCGCCGTTGCGCTGATCTCTGCGGGGGCAGATGCCATCGTGATCGATACGGCGCATGGTCATTCATCCAAAGTGATCGAACAAGTCCGGCGCTTGAAAACAGATTATCCGCACGCGCAGATTATCGCGGGCAACATCGCAACGGAAAGCGCGGCGCAGGCTCTGATCGAGGCCGGTGCAGATGCCATCAAAGTCGGCATTGGCCCTGGGTCTATCTGCACAACACGGATCGTGGCTGGCGTCGGTGTGCCGCAACTGACGGCGATCATGGATGCGTGCAAAGCCGCCCATAAAGCGGGTGTGCCAGTTATCGCTGACGGCGGGATCAAATACTCCGGCGATATGGCCAAAGCCCTCGCGGCAGGGGCGGAATGCGCCATGGTCGGCTCACTCCTCGCAGGGGCCGAAGAAACGCCGGGCGAAGTGTTCCTCTATCAAGGGCGAAGCTACAAATCCTATCGCGGCATGGGCTCGGTCTCTGCCATGGCACGCGGCTCAGCCGATCGTTATTTCCAGAAGGAAGTGAACGATACGATGAAACTCGTGCCCGAAGGCATCGAAGGCCGCATTGCCTATAAAGGCCCCGTCGCGCCGATTTTGCATCAACTGCTCGGCGGTATTCGCGCAACCATGGGTTATACCGGCTCGCACACAATTCCGGACCTGCACAAGAATGCGGAATTTGTAAAAATCACGGGCGCGGGCCTGCGCGAAAGCCACGTCCATGACGTTCACATCGCCCGTGAAGCGCCTAACTACTCGATGCCGACCTAATGCGTCTCGGGGGACGGATTGCTGCGGCTGCCGAAGTGCTAGAGGACATCCTCTCGCGCAGGACACCCGCAGCTATGGCCTTGCGCGATTGGGGCAAGGCGCACCGATTTGCTGGATCGAAAGATCGCTCGGCCATTGGTAATATCGTGCATGATGCGTTGCGGCGGAAATCGTCCATCGCCTTTCGCATGGATAGCGAAGCCCCCCGCGCACTGGCGTTGGGCGCGACTGTTTTTTCTGGCGGGATCGACGTCGGGACGCTGAAAGAACAGCTGGCGGGCGACAAGCATTTCACGCCAGAACTCTCGAAAGACGAGCTGGAGAAATTGCACGGGAAGATCGAACTCGACACTGCGCCGGAATGGGTGAGGGCGGATGTGCCCGAATGGATCTGGCCGTCTTTTGAAACAAATTTCGCCGAAACGGCTGTGACAGAAGGCGCGGCGCTTACCGTGCGGCCGCCGCTGGATCTGCGCGTCAACACGATCAAGGCTAAGCGCGACGACGTCTCGATCAAGGGAGCTGCTCCGACGGACACGTCGCCGATTGGCTTGCGCCTCCCGCCCGTCGAAGGCTTCGCGCGTCACCCGAATGTGCAATCCGATCCGCAGTTCCTGACAGGGCAATTCGATATTCAGGACGAAGGCTCGCAGATTGTGAGCTTGCTTGTCGCGGCACAGCCCGGCGAGACGGTCTTGGATTATTGCGCGGGCGGTGGCGGTAAATCGCTCGCACTGGCGGCTGACATGAATAATGACGGCGCGGTTTATGCGTTCGACATCGACAAACGCCGTCTCGCGCCGACCTATGATCGCGCGTTGCGGGCAGGGGCGTCGATCATCAATGTCGTCCAGCCACCGGCCAAAAGCCTGAATCACCTTCGCGGCACAGTCGACCGCGTTCTAATCGATGCGCCATGTACAGGCGTCGGCACGTGGCGGCGTAAACCCGATGCGAAATGGCGCTTGTCAGAAGACGCACTCGCGCGACGGATGAAGGAACAGGTCAAAGTCCTCGATGAGGCGAAGGATTTCGTCAAACCGGGTGGTTACCTCTTCTATGTGACTTGCTCCGTGCTGGCCGCTGAGAATGAGCATCAGGTCTATGCCTTCCTTGAACGCACGCCAGAATTCAGCCTGGTGTCTGCGGGTGAGGTCTGGGAGGAACGTTTCGGCGTCGAGACGCCGAAGCCTTGGTCCGCTGATGGTTGCACCCTGACCTTGACCCCTGCGTCTACGAATACGGATGGCTTCTTCTTTGCCGTGATGGAGAAAACCGCGTGAATGACACTAAGATGAAAATGGGTCACGAAGACATTGTAAAAGCACATGAAAAACTGCTGATTATCGATTTTGGGTCGCAGGTGACAAAACTCATCGCGCGCCGCGTGCGAGAGAGCGGTGTCTATTCCGAAGTCCATCCCTTCAACAAAACCGACGCGGCGTTCATTGCGAAATTTGATCCGAAAGCGATCATTCTCTCCGGTGGGCCGAATTCTGTCGTTGGAACGGGAACTCCGCGAGCAGATGACGCCGTCTGGTCGCATGGCGTTCCTGTGCTGGGCATTTGCTATGGCCAACAGACGATGTGTGCCCAATTGGGCGGGGCGGTTGAAACTTCTGATGAGCAAGAATTCGGTCGCGCCTTTGTCGACACCTCCGGCGAGAGTCCGCTGTTTGCAGGCCTCACGGACCGCGAAGAGGTTTGGATGAGCCATGGTGACCGCGTTAGTGCATTACCGGATGGATTTGAAATCATTGGCGTTTCCCCCAACGCTCCCTATGCCGCCATCGCTGATGAAGCGCGGCGGTATTACGGTGTTCAGTTCCACCCTGAAGTCGTACACACGCTGTCTGGCGCAAAGATGCTCCGCAATTTCACGCATAATATCGCTGGCTTTGCCGGCGATTGGTCCATGGCGTCATTCAAGGATGAGATGATTCAAGCCATTCGAGATCAAGTCGGCGACGGCAAAGTCATCTGCGGCTTGTCCGGCGGTGTCGATAGTTCCGTTGCAGCGGTCCTAATTCACGAAGCCATCGGCGATCAGCTGACCTGTGTCTATGTCGACACGGGCATGATGCGCCTCGGCGAGAGTGAGCAAGTCACCGCGCTCTTCCGCGATCATTACAACATTAAACTAATTCACGTCGATGCGGGTGATGAGTTCCTCAACCTCCTAGACGGTGTCAGCGATCCAGAGCGCAAACGTAAGATCATCGGTGGCACGTTCATCGATATTTTCGAGCGCGAAGCGAAGAAAATTGGCGGCGCGAAATTCCTCGCTCAAGGCACGCTTTATCCCGATGTGATTGAGTCCGTCAGTTTTGACGGCGGACCATCGGTCACAATTAAATCTCACCACAATGTTGGTGGCCTGCCCGAGCGTATGGACCTCGAGCTGGTCGAACCGTTGCGTGAGTTGTTTAAAGATGAAGTCCGCGCGTTGGGTCGTGAGCTAGGGTTGCACAAAGACTTCGTGGAACGCCATCCATTCCCCGGTCCAGGCCTCGCCATTCGTTGCCCTGGAGAGATCACAAAATCGCGCCTCGATATCTTGCGCGAAGCTGATGCGGTCTATCTGGACCAGATCCGCAAACACGGGCTCTATAATGATATTTGGCAGGCCTTTGCCGTGCTTCTGCCCGTGCAAACGGTTGGTGTGATGGGCGACAGCCGGACCTATGATTTCGTCCTTGCCCTGCGCGCTGTGACTTCGACGGACGGAATGACGGCAGATTATTATCCGTTTGAGCATAGCTTCCTCGGCGAAACGGCCACGCGGATCATCAATGAAGTCCGCGGCGTGAACCGTGTCGTCTATGATGTGACGTCCAAGCCGCCCGGAACGATTGAATGGGAATAGCCGCTCTGATCTGGGGAACACGATGAAACTCTACTGCAACCCGATCTCGCCCTATGCGCGGAAGTGTATGATCCTCGCGCGCCTCTCCGGGATTGCTTTGGAAGAAGTCGAGCCAGAGAAAAATGGCGATCACGGCTATGCAGCGGGGGACAATCCGCTCGGCAAAATGCCAGCCCTCGAATGGCAACCGGGACAGCACCTCTTCGACAGCCCTGTGATTTGTCAATATTTGGACAGCCTCCGCGTAACGCCGCTCCTGCCGGCAGAGGGTCACGCGCGTTACATTCAGCTATGGCAACATGCGTTGGGCGACGGTCTGTCTGATGCTGTTTATAATTTGCGCCAAGAGCAGGTTCGGCCGACGGACTTGCATTGGGATGCCATGATCCGCCGCCATGAGACGGCCATTAAAGACTGTATCGAGACATTAGAACGTATCGCCGCGTGGCTGGGCGATGAATGGACTTACGGCAATCTCGCGATCCTCTGCGCGCTTGATTATGCCAGTTACCGAGCGAGTCACATCGACTGGCGGGCCATGGCACCCAAGCTTGCAGGTTGGCACGCAGGATTGGCGAAGACGGATGTCTATCGCGACACCTATGATTATGGAGACGGTGCATGAAACGTCTAACCCGCGTTTTACTGGTCGTTATCGTTCTGGGTGTTTTGGCGCTGCTATTCTGGCCGGAGAAGCGCTACCGCGCGTATCAACCGAACGACGCCTATCTCGCGCAAGTCGCAAACTTCACCATTCCGCCTATGCCGGGGGATTGGCGTTGGGACAGTTTTGCTGGCGATGATGGCGTGAAAATGCGTTGGGGCGAAACGGGTAATCGCAATGCCGCCACCGCGACCGTCATCATGGTGCCCGGCTATACCGCAACGATGAGCATGTACGGCGAACACGCGGGCGACATTGCCTCGCGCGGCTATCACGTCATCGGCTTTGATCTGCGCGGGCAGGGCGGATCAGAACGCCCGCGCCCAAGTCAGCCAGAAAAGCTGATCGTGGATGACTTTGCGCGCTATTCGAACGAGTTGGCAGATTTCATTCGCGCACAGAACCTGCCCGCGGATCGGCCCGTGATTGTCATGGGGATGAGTTTTGGCGGTCACGTCGCCACGCGCATGGCGGGGGATCACCCGGGCGTTGCGGATGGCTTGCTCCTCCTCGCGCCAGCACTTGAGCCTAAGGCGGGGGACATGTCATTTGACGAGGCGAAGCGTCTGCTGGTCTGGGGCCGCCGTCTGGGCCAGAGTAAACGCTATCTACCCGGCAACACGAATTGGGTGCCCTATAGCGAAGATAATTTGCGTGTGTCGGGGATCGAGCATTGCGCGTCAGACCCGAACCGCCTGCCTCTACGCGATGCGGTGTTTACGACTGATGCGTCTCAGAGGGTCGGCGGTGTGACTTATAATTGGGGCGGTGCGTTTTATGACAGCAGCATCTACGTACGCGCAGACGGCTATCCAGAGGCGATCGACATACCGATCAGCATGATCCATGCCGAGCGCGATGATTTCGTCGTCACAGATGTGAATATCGAGATTTGCGACACCCGCTTGCCGGATTGCACATCGGTGCCGATTACAGGAGCAGGCCACTGTCTTTTGCAAGAAACGGACGACCGTCTCGTACAGGTTTATCAGGCTTTAGAGGATGTTGTCGCACGCGCCAGCGCAGGCACGCCTTAGAACTTCAAGAAATCAGGGACGTCGTCACCGAATGGCGTCTTATCATCTTTGCTCTGTTTAGGTTTGGCCTTGGCGCGAGATTTACGCGCAGGCTTATCTTCCGATTTGGACCGTTCAGGCTTTGGCGCAGCGCGCTTGCGCTCTGGTTTTGCGGGGGCTTCGGTTTTTGGCTCGGCCTTCGCGGGCGCAGCTTTCTTACGGCCAGGCGGGGCAGCGCGGCGGCGAGAGGAAGAGCGTTCGCGTTTTGGCTTTTCTGAAGGCGTGGGTTCAGGGGCTTCTGCGGCTTTAGCTTCGGGCTTTTCTGTCTTACGACCTGGGGCAGGGCGACGGCGCGGCGCGGGGCGACGTTTTTCAGCCGGTTTGCGCGCAGGTTTTGCTTTTGCGGTCTCTTCAGAGGTTTCTCGTGGCGCGTCGGCTTCTTTGGCTTTCGCTTTCGCAGGCGCTTTGCGGCGGCCTTTGGAGACCGTCTCTGTCGAGCTGATCCCGTCGTGATAGCTGCCATCGTCGCGTTGCCCACGATTGCGGTCACCGTGATCACGTCGTCCGCGCCCGCCACCGTCGCGACGTCCACCTTTACGTTTCCGGCCACCTCCATCTTTCGGGAAGTCTTCAATGCCGGGCACGTCGATTTCTTCGATTTCCTCGACCTTAATCAGGCGCAGGATATCGTCGTAATTCTTTTCGTCCAAACGCGCGACCAGCATGATTGCATCGCCCTTACGTCCGGCCCGACCTGTTCGGCCAATTCTATGGACGTAATCTTCGGAGTGGTTCGGAACGTCATAGTTGAAGACATGGCTGACGGTCGGCACGTCCAAGCCACGGGCCGCAACATCCGATGCGACGAGATATTTGATCTCACCATTCCGAAACTTATTGAGTGTTTCTGTTCTCAGCGATTGCGCGAGATCACCATGGATCGGCGCCGCATCGTGCCCGTGTTTGTTCAGCGACTTGGCGACGATATCGACGTCGCGCTTTCGGTTGCAAAAGATGATTCCATTATCGACACTTTCTCGCTCGATCAGCCAGCGGATGGTTGTTCTTTTTACCTTCGGGTCAGATGACGGCATGCGGATGATCCGCTGTGTCACAGTCTTTGCCGTCATATTCTTCCGCGCGATTTGAATCGAAACGGGCTGGTGCAAGAATTGATCGACGAGGCGCTTGATCTCATTCGGCATGGTTGCCGAGAAGAACAGCACTTGCCGCGTGAACGGCGTCATGGCGAAGATGCGCTCAATATCGGGGATGAAGCCCATATCGAGCATGCGGTCAGCTTCGTCCACGATCAGGGTTTGCACACCGGTCATCAGGATTTTGCCGCGCTCGAACTGATCTAGCAGTCGGCCGGGCGTTGCGATGAGAATGTCGACACCTTTGGTGAGTTTTTGATCTTGTTCCTTGAAGCTAACGCCGCCGATCAACAGCGCCATAGAGAGCTTTAGATACTTACCGTAATTTTCGACATCCTCTGCCACTTGTGCGGCGAGTTCGCGCGTGGGGCAGATAATCAGGCAGCGCGGCATCCGGGCGCGGGCACGACCTTTGGCCAGTTTATGCATGGTCGGCAGGGTGAAGGCGCCTGTCTTACCCGTACCGGTCTGCGCAATGCCCAACACGTCGCGTTGTTTCAGCGCCGCAGGGATAGCTTTCGCCTGAATCGGAGTCGGAGTGACGTAGCCCAGATCGTCTAGGGCTTTCAGGATTTTCGGATCTAAGCCGAGTTCGCGAAAGGTCACATCGACCTTGGCATCGGCATCAATTTCTTCGGGCGTGTTCGTGTCGGTCAAGCTGTTTGCGCTTCTCGGGCGTTGGCGCGCGGACGTTCCGCGGGCCTTTCATGAATTTGCCGCAACATAGGCTTGCGCGACCCCACGTCAAGGACGCGCCGCGCCGTAAAGCTAGCGATATTTATAGGGCCGCGTATCATCAGATGTCGGGTTATAGCGATCGCGGAGCGCCATCGTGCGAGAGGACATATCTTGCTCGACACCATTGATCGTTACAGCAATCGGCGCGCTTGTGATTTCGAGGGGGTCGCCGTCCCAGACAACAGTGGTTGAAGCGTCCACACCGAACCAGTCCATCGGGACAGAACTCGCGGCGGCGAAAGCCTCACTCCAGTCCAGTCCGCTGACCACGGCATTGCCCGCATGTTGGGCCAAGCTGGACGGTTTTGTGACGCCGAGGGCAGAGAGGTTCGCAATGGCATAGTCCACGCCCGCATCGCGCAGGCGGGTGACATTGTCGAACCGCGCACCGACAGACTCAAAAGATCCAGGTAGATTATGCAAAGGGTCGACGATAACGCGAATGTCAGCATCGGCGAGGCTGTCTGCGACGTCCCACCCTTCGGCGGCACCCACAATGATGATGTCGAGCTCTGGGCGGTTGTCTTTTAAGGCGACGATTGCCAGCAGATCAGATGCACGGTCGGCGGTGATCATTAGCGGGATATCACCAGAGGCCGCCTGACGCAGCGCACGCGCGTCTTGGCGCGACAGGACATCGCCGCCGTCCGGTCCATCGCTATAACGGCGGAAGAACCCTTCCGCATCGTCTAGTGCAGCGCGAAGTTGGCGTAGGGCTGCTGCGCGAGAGCCACCAGCGCGATTGGCCCCCGTTTCGCCGAGGTTGATCATCACAAAGGCTTCGTCGTTCAAGACAGAATCAAACTCGCCTGTCAGGCTAATGACTGCGCCCGTGCCAGCGAAGATACTGCCGCCGGAACTGCGTGGGGCGATGACCGCGTGGGTCACGCCACGGCGGCGCACGTCGTCGATGTGTGGGTTGCGCGGGTTGAAGCTATCGGCGGCACGTTCGGAAGCGCTCGTAGGGGAGTCTTCGGAAGACACATCATTGCCCGACCCAGAGGAGCCGATATCCGTCATGCCGAGTGAGGACATGGACGCGAAGAGGCCGGACGTGACCCATGTGCCCGTAATCGTTGCGGCACCATCTGGTGCAGACAAAGTCTGGGCTTGGCGTGTGATTTTGCCGTCTGTCCAAATCATATCAGCCGTCGTTGTTTCGCCTGAGGCAGAGACGACAATTGCGTCATCCAGAAGGACGGTTTGCGCGAAAGCGGTTGGAGCAGCGCAGAGTAGCGCTGTTGTCAGGAGTAGCGTTCTCATTGTGCGGCCTCCGTGAGGTCTGCATGGCCAAGGCGGAAGTCGCTTTTTGGCTTGAGGCCTGTTGCTCGGTCGAACAGGACGGCACCATCCACCATAACGGTGTCAGGTCGGGCATAGGTCGAAAACGGATCATCGGACCAGATCACAATGTCTGCGCGCTTGCCGGATTCCAGTGTGCCGGTTTCTTCTAAGATGCCGAGCGCTTTTGCTGGGTTCGTTGAAAGCCATTGCCAAGCTTCAGCTTTGGAAATGTCGAGTCCCGCCCGATTACCATCGGCCCAAGTCTTCGCGACTTCTTGGTTGAGGCGCTGGACATTGTTGGGGTCGTCCGAGTGGATCATGGCGCAGGCCCCCGCCGCATGGACGAAGGGCACGTTCTCGCGGATCATGTCATAGCTTTCCATCTTGAACGCGTACCAGTCGGCCCACATGGCGGCGCAGGTGTCGTTCTCGGCCAGCAGGTCGCCAATCTTATAGGCCTCAACCGCGTGGTGGAATGTCGTGACTTTGTAATCGAACTCTTTGGCGAGATCCAAAATCTGCGCCATTTCATCGGCGCGGTAGCAATGCATCTGCACGAGGATTTCGCCGTCCAACACATCGGCCAGTGTTTCT
Source organism: uncultured Algimonas sp. (assembly GCA_964414555.1). Classification (GTDB taxonomy): domain Bacteria; phylum Pseudomonadota; class Alphaproteobacteria; order Caulobacterales; family Maricaulaceae; genus Litorimonas. The sequence continues at coordinate 22,732 of CAYPWW010000019.1, read as the reverse complement.
AGCTGTAGGTCGCGGTCATAGTCGGCGCCTTTATCGCGCTTGGCTTTGTAAGCGGCTGCACGAATCCAGTTCTTGCGATAGCCCGCGACATTGCCCATGCGCGACGCTGGGCCGCCCTTATTGCCATAGACCCGCTTTGGGTTTTCACCGCAGGCCATTTTTAGCGTTCTGGGTGCGTCGGGGAATTTCATCCCTTGCACAGTCCGCGACGGAACATTGCGAAGTGTTGTGCCTTGCCCGCCGAAGAGGTTGGCTGAGCCTGGCAAGATATGCAGCGTCGTCACACCGCCTTGCAGCGCTTCGTCAAAGCCGGGGTCTTGAGGCCAGACGCCATGTTCGGCGCTGACTTCCGATGTGATCGGGCTGGTGGCTTCATTGCCGTCGCCATGCGCGCGCACGCCGGGGGATGGGTAGTTGCCGAGATGTGAGTGAATATCGATGATTCCGGGCGTGACGAAACGGCCGCCCATGTCCAGTTCTGTCACACCGTCAGGCACGTCACCTTCGCCGACAAATCCAATCCGTCCGTCTTGGATTAGGATGCTGCCTTCGCGCACCTCTTTCGAGACGCCATCGATGATTTGTGCGTTTGTCAGCAGCACATCTGTTGAGGGTTGCGGCGCATAGGTGCTGGCAAAAGCGACGGCTTTGTCATCTGATGTGCTATTTGTGTTGGTGTCGGTCGCGGGCTGACACGCGAGGAGGGCGAGGGGGAGGCAGGTAAGAGCAAGATGTTTCATGTAACGGGTTTGGGCAATTCGCAGCGTGAGGTCAATCGAAACGGGTCTCGATTTTCAACGCCCGCGAAAGTTTCTGCAAATAGGTCTGCCGAGAAATCTCTACGGCCCCAAGTGTCGCAAGATGCGGCGTCAGAAACTGCGCGTCCAACAGCGCAAAGCCTCGCGTATTCAAACGTTCAACTAAATTTATCAGTGCGAGCTTTGACGCATTAGACGCGCGGCTGAACATACTCTCGCCGAAAAAAGCCCCGCCTTGCGTCACGCCATATAGCCCGCCGACGAGGGCGTCTCCGTCCCAGACTTCGACACTATGCGCTTCGCCGCGCAGGTGCAGCGCTGTGTAGAGGGCTTCGATGCCATAGCTGATCCACGTGCTGTCATGGTTCTCGGCACAGGCTTTGATAACGGCGGGGAAATCTGCGTTGAATGTCACGCGAAGGTCCGTCTTGCGGCGAAATTTCTGCATCGAGCGAGAGACATGCAAGCCGTCCAACGGGAACACGCCGCGCTTTTCCGGTTCGACAAGGAACATGAAATCATCGTCGCGTGCGTCAGACATCGGGAATATCCCGCGTCGATAACAAGCGATGAGATCATCGGGGCCAAAGCCGCGTTCCATTGGTTCGGTCAAGGGGTGGGCTCCGTCATAGAGCGCCTTAATCCGCTGGGGCGTCTTGGGTTTGCAGCGTGCGTCCCTGCGCGACCATATTGGCTTTCAGTTGCGCCTTTAGCTTGCGCACATCCTCTGCCCAGATGAACCCGAAGCTGACGCAACCATCTTTTGTATGCGCGGCGTGGTGCAAGCGGTGGGCTTGGACGAGGCGTTTCATATAGCGCCCGCGGGCTTTACGCGGAAAGGGCAGGCGACGATGGACCAGCCCGTCATGCACGACGGCATAGAGAACGCCGTAAAGCGTCAAGCCGATACCCACATAGGTCATCCAGCCCACGCCCAGCGAACCCAAGATAAAACATCCCGCTGCGATAAAGCTGAAGACGACAGCATAGAGATCGTTACGTTCGAACAAGCCTTCGGTCTCGGTGTGGTGGCTCTCGTGCCAGCCCCAGCCCGGACCATGCATGACATATTTATGGATCGCCCATGCAAAGACTTCCATGCCGATGATAGAGGCAATCACGATGACCAGATTAAGGATCATGCCTGATGCTCCCGTTTGCGTATGGGCAAGCGCCACCACGGCTCATGCGGGTAGAGATGATGCTCGTGGTGATAGCCGAAATGGAAACAGGTGAAGAGCGAGGCGAGCCAGCCATAATCATTTGATCGCGCATTGTGATGATCGGCAAAACCTTCCGCATGACGGTGGGTGCGATAGGTGCCGAAGTAAAACAACTGCACAGACGACAGGATCGCAGGCACGGCCCACATGACGATCGTATTCGCGTAATTCGCGCCCAGTAGGATATAGCCCAGCGTGAAGCCAACGAGGACGGCGACCTGTTTCCATCCAAAATAGGTCAGGAAGAATTTCTTATACCAAGGCCAAAAACTGTGCGGGTTGGCGGCGTTGAAATCGGGGTCATCTGCCGTGCCAGAATAATCATGGTGCGCATGATGAGCAGCCCGCATCTGCTTCCAGTTAAAACCCGCATAGACGAAGAGAACGACCGTCCCGATCATAGCGTTGAGCTTGGGCCGACCCGGCGCGAGCGAGCCATGCATCGTATCATGCGCGACGATGAAGACACCCGTGTAGAGCCAGCATTGCAAGGTGATCAGGCCCAGCGTCTGCCACAACGGCGCAGAAAGGCTGTGAAAGAACACGCTGTAGACGTGGACCATCGCCCAAGCGCCGACGATCAGCCCCGCATAGAGCAGGCCGATATTCAGGCGTTGGGCTGTGGCAGTTGCCGTTTTCACTCAAACTCTCATCAATTTATGCGACACCAGCGCCGCGAGGCCGAGCGCGAGAAATGCGCCGCCGAACAATATTCCCCAAACATATAAGAGCTCAATAACGCTCTGTCCCCGTGCCAAAATGCCGTAGAAGGCCTCAATCGCCCAATAATTCGGTGTCAGCTGCCCCAAATCCTGCAGCCAGCCCGGCATCATAAAGCGTGGCACCATCGATCCACCCACGGCGGATAGCAGTAAGACAGCGAAGGTCGACACCGTGTGCATCTGCGCTTGCGTGTCGCAAAAGGCTGCCGTCAGCAGGCCAATCCCTGCGGCTAGCATGGCGGTTCCAGCGCAGGCGAGGGCAACCCCGCCCAGATGCGCGAGGATGGGCACGTCGAACGCAAAGGCTGCAACCGCGCAGATGATCGCGGCTTGGATGAACCCAATGCAGGAGAGAAACACAAATTTGCCGGTTAGCATGCCAAGCGCGCCTTTTGGCCCAACCATCAGGCGGTCACTGATCCCGTTGCGGCGCTCTTCAATCGAGATCGCCGCGCCTTGCATGGCAGAGAACAGCAGGAACAGAATCGCCGTCGCCCCGATGTAATAGGTCACGGATGGGTCTTTCATGCGCGTTTTGGATCCTTTGCCGAGAGCAGAAACCTTCTCAAACATATCTGGGCCCGTGATGCCGGATTCCATGATGATTTTCTGGCGCAGTTGTCCTTCTAGGACCGTTGCGGCAACTTTACGGCTGGGGTCTTGGATAATGCGGATGGAGACGGTGTCCTCGGCATCCATATCGCCGAATACGACGACCCCGACATCTTCTTGGCCAAGGCGCACGCGTTCCGTCACATTCTCCGCTGTCCAGCTCGCGTCATAAGACACATCGATCACTTCGCTGTTGGAGAGGCTCTCTACAAACTCAACGGAACGCGGTGCATCTGACGTTCCGGCGAGCGCGACCCGCAAATCCAGATTCCCGCCAGAGGCATTGGAGAAGATCGCTGCGAATACGGCAAAGATAAACCCCGGCAGAATAAATGCCAGCACCAGCGCGCCCTTGTCCCGCCAAAGGCGCAACCACATGATTTTGAACACAGCGCCAATCATATCACGCGGCCAATTGTCCGGTGGTTTCAATGCGGTGCATGAGCGCCGTCAGGCCGGGACGGCGCACGCTGATCTCGCGGATCAAATCATTCCGACCCTTTAGGGCTGTCAGAAAGGCCGAAACAAAGCTGACCTCGCCCGCATCTGTCATCGCGACCCAGATCGTCGGCAGCTCGCCTTGTTTAAACTCAAATGGCGACATAGCTTCTAGCACATGCGGTGCTGGCGCTTTGGCGTAACGCACCATGACTTCCCGTTGGCCTTGGAAACACCGTCCCAACAGGCGAGCAGGTGGCTCAAACGCCAAACGTTTACCAGCGCAGAGGACGAGGACTTTGTCGCAAAGCGCTTCGGCCTGTTCCAACTCATGGGTGATCAGGATAACGGCTTTCCCGTCCTCGGCCAGCTTGCGCGCGAGGCGATGAACGGTATCCCGAGCTGGCGCATCAACGCCCGCTGTGGGTTCGTCAAAGATCACAAGAGATGGACCTGTCATAATGGCGGCCGCAACATTGATCCGTCGTTTCATTCCTCCGGACATGGCGCCAACACGGATCTTCGCATGGGCTGACATTTCAACGGCTGCGATAGCTTTGGAAATCGCAGTTTTGCGGGCGCTTTTTGGTAATCCGAGCAACCGCCCCATGACGTTCAAGTTTTCTGCCGCCGTCAGATGCGGGTAGAGTCCGATATCTTGCGGGACGAGGGCGATGGAGGCGCGGCGATCCGTGCCGCGGTGTAGAGGTTTGTCTTCGACGGATAAGGAACCAGAAACTTTCACACGTCCGCACAGGGCTTTGATAAAGCTTGTTTTTCCTGCGCCATTTGGCCCAATGACACCGACTAACTCTCCGGCGGCTATATCGAGGTCTAGATGCTGTAGCGCGTGGTGCTTGCCATAATGCACGCAGATATCCCGTGCGGACAGGACAGGCGTGACCTTTGGCGTATCAGGCGCGGAGAAAGGCAAATTGCTGATCCATGACCAGTTGCAGAGTCGAGAGATTGGAAAGTTCTGCCCGATGCAACGCGTCTTTTGCCGCGTCTAGATCATCCGTGATCTTTGCTTTGGCGACTTTTGAGCCGGTCACCGCGAGGATAGTTGCCTTGCCTATGTCGCGCCCGACAGACTTTTCTGCGGCTGCGTTGGTCATCACGGCGTCTTTGACATCGTCGAGCAGTTGGAAGGCGAGGCCGAGGTGGTGGGAGAAATCTTTCAGCGCGGCCCGTTGCGACGCCCGTAGCCCAGCCAGAATGGCCGCAGATTCAACGCTAAAATCGAACAGCGCACCCGTTTTGAGCGTGTTCAGCCGCTCGATCTCGGCCACTGTCGCAGATTGATCTGTATTCGCGAGATCCGCCATTTGTCCCGCGATCAAACCTTTCGATCCGACGGCATAAGAGAGCAAATCCATGATCTCGACGCGGCGCACGGCATCGACGGCATCCAATCGCGCCAACACACCATAGGCGCGATTGAGTAGTGCAGTTGCCGTCAGGATTGCTGTGCTCTCATCAAAAGCAATATGAGTCGTGGGCTGGTTCCGGCGCAGGGCGGCGTCATCCATACAGGGCAGATCATCGAGGATGAGCGAAGCCGCATGGACCATTTCCGCGACACATCCTGTCGAGATCGCTGCATCTAAGACCGCTGGCGATGTCGTCTCGCCGCCACTGGCGACAAACACGCAGAGTAGGGGACGAAACCGCTTCCCTGGCGAGAGCAGCGCATGACGTTCGGCCTGATGCAGGCGCGCGGGCCACGTTGTTTCCGACGGGATCAGGTCTGACAAGCGCTGCTCGATTAATCCGCGCAATTTGCGAACATCGTCAGCCGGGTCGGATTGTGTCAGCGGTATGGGCAAAATTTGGCTCTGTGAGTCAGTTTCTTTGCCCACGCTTTGGCATAGGCCCGCCGCGCAATAAAGGGTCAGTCTGCCGAGTCCTCTAGCCGCTTCTCGTTCACGAGCTGAAGCAATTCCGCCGCGGCCTTGGCATCGCACAACGCGCGGTGATGGCTTTTAAGATCAATATGAAACTCTCGGCAGAGGTTCTTCAGGGAGTAGGACGCATGTCCGGGATAGAGCTTTCGCATGGACGAACAGGTGCAAATCTTGGGATGGCGAAACCGCCGGTCGATCATCTGATATTCCGCACTGATAAAGCCGTAGTCGAAATTCACGTTATGTGCAGCGAAAATTGCGTCGCCCATGAAATCTGCGAAGCTATCCGCGACTTGCGCGAAAACGGGGGCATCAGCGACCATCTCGTCGGTTATCCCCGTAATCCGCGTGATGTTGGCGGGGATGTGACGCTGTGGATTGATGAGTGAGGACCATTCGCCAATGATCTGACCGCCTCGCATTTTGACGGCGCCAATCTCTGTCACACGGTGCAAGCCTGCTCGTCCGCCTGTGGTTTCGACATCGACGACGACATAGGTTTGATCTGGATCTACCGTCCACGCGACTTGCAAGATATCTGCGCGAAAGCCAGCGGCTCGCAACTGCCGCAGACGGGTGAGTTGATTGCGCCGGATGACGTCGCCTGTCGCTTTGATCTCAATGAAACCTGCCACGCCGTCTTTGACCAGCATGAGGTCTGGAAAGCCATCTTTCGTCCCGCGCCAGTCCTTCGCCATCAAGCGCAGCATATGTGCCACGGCACCTTTTGGCGCGTGGGTGATCAAGGCTTTCAGCCGCTCTAGCGATCGTGAGCCCCAATGCACAATCGCCTGATCCGTCCCGAAATGTCGCGTCAGGGATTTCAGCAAATGCATCAGCACGACGGGGGGCTCGTCCAGCGTCGCCAGCTTCGCCTCAATTGCGGTTTCATGCGTCTGATAGAACACGCCGTCCCGCAGCGTCTGTGGCAGCTGACGGGTCACGCCATCGGCAAATAGTTCTTCCCAAAACAGCAGGCCGAAGAGGTTTCGCCACGGGACATTCTCCGTGCGATAACCTTCTAATCCCTTCTGGCGATAATGCTGTAATGCCGTGCGCTCTGGCTGATTGCGGAAAGCTTCGTCCAGATGAAGCGTTTCCGCCTCGCGCAGAATATCGGTTACAATAGATGTGCGCTTTTTCTTATATTTGCGTGCGTAGAAGTCTTGCGCGAAGGCGTGTTCTTCATCCGAGCTTGGGTTCTCAATCATGGATTCCAGCCGCGTTTTCGCCCAGTCTTTATCGCCTTGCTTGTAGCGCAGACGCACGACGCGTTCATTGCAGCGTGTGGTATCGGAGCGCGTATAAAGGCTGAGCGCTGTGTCAATTTCGCCCTTGCGTTCCGCAAGCCCGCCAAGCTTTTGTAACAGTTTGTCTCGGTCGCCTATACTCTGGGAACAGATCGGGGCGGGCCAAGTGTCTAGGCTTTGCACGAGGTTTTCGATCGCGCTGCCGTCCTCTTCTCGAAAACGATGCAGCCCGCAGGCGTAGAAGTAAGCCGTCTTGGCGCTCTCTCGACAGTCAAACCGCGCGCCATAACGACGATCCAATTTTGATTGTTTCACGAGACCTAGATCGCGCAGTGTGAGGTTTTGCAGGCTCTGCCCAATCTTACCGAAATATAGATAGAGGAGATAATCTAGCGTTTCTGTTCGCCCTTGGACGAAGGTTGTCGGACGTACAGTCAGATCGTCAAAATCAATTCCGTCCAAGGCGACATCAACCAGCACGGCCTTTTTCCAAGATTTCTTATATTTCGTCTCACACACATGATTAGAGATCAGCAGCGTTAGCGCCGGCTTTGCGAGACTTTGCAGGTAGGCTTTGAAATGCTGACGCTCTGGTGTTTGTACAAAATCCGCGCGGTGGAGGCGTTGATATTGCTCCGCAATGTCATCGATTTCAGGGTAGTTGAATGTGTCCGTGTGGAACAGATGTCCTTTGCGTCCACAGAGGCGAACATAGGCGCATTGTGCGGCATGGGGCAGGGCGCGGAAATCGCGTAGGAACCGTCGATCCGTTTCGGCCAAGAGTTTCGGAAACGCGGCTTCTACGGCTTCGATCAACTCACAGAAATTCTTGTGATAATAAAACTGCGGCAGGTCGCGCACGGACCATTCACGTCCGGCTTGGGCCCGGCGATAACGGCGGCGCTCCGCGCGAATATACCTCTGGGAGCTTTGCGCACTCATTCGTGGCTGTCCTTTTTGTCCCCGATATAACCCACAGCCTTATCCCCTTGAGCACAGCTTGTGCATATTTCGGAACAAAGCCGGAACGAGACGGATCTGTCAAGGCGTTTTGGTATGCCTCGTGTTCTGGTTTAAACCACTGCCGCAGAGGTGAGTCAGGATGCCGCGGGGCTAACCGCGTTGCCCGCGCAACATGTCTTCTTGCAAGCGGTTCGGCGCAGAGTTTCCGTCCAGACGCGCGCGGTAGACGTTCATGTTTTCCAGAACGCGCATGACGTAATTCCGAGTCTCTGAGAATGGGATTTTCTCAACCCAATCGATGGGGTCGATCTCGCCTGTACGTGGGTCGCCATATTTTTTGATCCAAGAGCGGGCGCGATGCGGACCAGCGTTATAACTGACAGCCGCGAGGATGTAGGAGCCGTCCCACATTTCCAGCAGATCATTGAGGTGCAGCGCTCCCATCTTGGCCGCGTAATCCGCGTCCGATGCCAGACGTGTTTGGCTATATTTGATGCGGTGCTTGCGCGCTGTGGCTTTGGCGGTTGAATTGATCATTTGCATCAAACCATAGGCTTTGGCGGAGCTGACGGCATTGGGTGCAAATTCGCTTTCTTGTCTGGCAATCGCATAGACAAAGGCTTTCTCGAATTGACTCGCGGGGAGTGCGTCGATCGCGCCGACGATGGGATAACCGCTTTCGGTCAGCATGGATTGGAAGCGTCCGGCCTGCTTCGCCGCGCGAACTGATGGACGCATAAAGCCATACTCGGACGACAACTTCGCCAGCAGGCTCAGCTGATCCAGTTCTTTTAACTCATCATCCAGATGAAAGGCCATTTGCGAGAAATAGCGTTCTTCTCCGGCTTCGCCGAGCAGGTTTAGCGCGCGAACACGATTGTCCGCTTCAAAACTCGCCTTTGACGTCTCACTGATAAATTCTGGTGGGAGGCTGACACGCGCAGTTCCTCCCTCCAGCTCTAGTGCGGCCAGCATACCGTAATAGGTATTCTGATATTGCGCGGCTTGCCGGTAATGCGTGTCCTGCTGCCCATCGCGCTTGGCTTCATGGGTGCGGCCGATCCAGTAATGCGCACGCGCTAGCGATATTGGCGAACCAACGCCGTCGCGTAGACGAATGAAATGGGGCAAGGCGCGATCAGGTTCGCGCAGTTGCGTCAGGGCTAGCCAGCCCGAGAGGAACTCAACTTCGGCAAATGACGAGCCATGCGTCAGCCCGTGGTGCAGGGTCAGCTGGTATGCTTCTTTGAAATCACGTTCTTGAATGGCCCAATAGGCCATGAGTTTCTTTTCGCGCCACATCGCCGTCTTGCCAAGGTCAGACTGTGGTGGTGTACGGACGGAAAGATAAACAGGCATGGCGTAGTTTTTGGTCTTCTTCCGACGACGCCATTTCGCGCGTTCATACACCAGCCCAGGGTCGGATTGGAGGGAGGGCGGCACGGCATTAATGGCGCTGTCCATGCCAGAGGCATTCCGCGCGAGTTTCATGCGCGCATTCATCAGCGCTCTGTCATTGCGGCTCATATGCGGCAGAAGCGCATTGGCATTCGTGAAGTGACGACGGCCCAACCAGATCAGGTGGTCAGCGCGTGCGGCATGGTCCTCTTTTGTCAGCTTGCTCTTAAACTCACCAAACATCGTCTTTTGTCGGTCGCGGGTCAGTCGGCTTTCCCGCCAAGCCAAGGCCAGCCACTTGTCGCCATCGGTTTTGTTGCCTCTGGCATAATGTGCGCGGGCGAGGGCAGCGCGGCCTTCTCCGGCGACAGGTTCGGTCGTGACGAACCAATCCAAGACTTTCTGCGCGGGCCAACGGTCATCGAACATACGACGTTCGGCTTCCGCGCGGACGGCTGTCATGCGCGGCCAGTCGCCTAGCCGCTGGTGAACATATTCCAGGTCCGATAAAGGCGCATTTCGATCCCGTGCTGCACGGGTCCAGCGCAGCAGATCCTTCGCAACGGGATCATTCATCTTCAGTCGCACGGCGGTCACTTCGGACCAGCGACCAGCTTTTGAGGCAGCCAGCCCCTGGCGAAGGAGGCGTGCATCCGATTCTGTTAGATAAGCCGACAGGGCTGGCGGGGCAGGTTTAAGCCGGGGTAAGGGAACAGAGGCTGAGGAAATCTGCGCGCTAGCCGCAATCATCAAAACAGAGAGAAATGCCACAAAAAGACCGCGAAACGGCCTTGGAATCCAATGATTTGCGGTCCACATACGCGTTATCCAATTTGAATTTTGCAGGATGTTTTCCGAGGCGGCATCGTCTTGCAACACAAGCTAGAACAACGCTATCACTCCGGCGCACCTGCGCTTCGGCTCAAATTCGGGCCTACACAACGCGCCAGCGAAAGACAAACATGATTAAAGGCTCAATTACAGCGCTCGTCACGCCGTTCAAAGATGGTCAGTTGGACGAGCAAGCGTTTCAGGATTTCGTGGAGTGGCAGATTGCCTCTGGCACGCATGGGCTGGTGCCGTGCGGCACGACGGGTGAGAGCGCGACCCTTACCGATGACGAGCATAAGCGCGTCATCAAACTCTGTGCCGAAGCCGCGAACGGCCGTGTGCCCGTGATTGCCGGTGCTGGGTCCAATGAAACGCGTGTCTCCACGAAATATGCGCAACATGCGAAAGAGAGCGGTGCAGATGCCGCGTTGGTCGTTACGCCTTACTATAACAAGCCGTCACAAGAAGGCATCTATCAGCACTTTAAGTATATCTCAGAAGCTGTTGATATTCCTATTGTCGTATATAACATCCCGGGGCGCAGCGTTGTCGACATCACGAATGATACGATGGAGCGTTTGGCGGGCTTACCAACCGTTATTGGCTGTAAAGATGCAACGGGCGACATTGGCCGTGTGGCGGGTCTGACGGCGCGGTGTGGCGCGGATTTTGTTCAGCTGTCCGGCGATGATCCAACCTCGCTCGGTCATAGCGCCCACGGCGGCCATGGTGCGATTTCGGTTGGCTCCAATGTTGCGCCGCGTGCTTATGCCGACCTGCATGAAGCTATGATGGCAGGCGATTACGCTAAGGCGCGCGAGCTCAATGCAAAACTCGACCGCATGCATAAAGATCTCTTCGTCGACCCCAGCCCTGCGCCTGCAAAATATGCTTTGTCGCTGATGGGCAAGATGGAACCGACGGTTCGCCTGCCCATAACGCCCTGTCGTGAGTCGACAAAAGAGATTGTCCGCAATGCGATGGCCTCTGCAGGCGTAACGTACTGAGATGTCGAGCAAGGCGGGTGGACGCAAGAAAAAGGCAGGCGTGAACGACACAGTCGTCGCGGAAAACCGCCGTGCCCGCTATGATTACGCCGTCGAAGACTCTGTCGAGGCAGGCATCCAGCTCGTTGGGACAGAAGTCAAAGCGCTCCGCCAAGGCAAAGCTAATATTGCGGAGAGCTATGTCGCGGTTGAGGGCAATGAAGCGTGGCTGGTCAATGCGACAATCCCGATTTACGAACCGGCGGCGCAGTTTAATCATCTACCGACCCGCCCGCGAAAACTGCTTCTAAAGCGAAAGCAGATCAGCAACTTGATCGGCGAAACGCAACGCAAAGGCCGCACGATTGTCCCGCTAAAGCTCTATTTCAATGAGCGCGGGAAAGCGAAGCTGCTGATCGCGGCGGCCGTTGGTAAACAAAATTACGACAAGCGCGACTCTGAAAAGAAACGCGATTGGCAAAAGCAGAAAGCCCGCCTGATGCGCGAGAAGGGCTAAGAGTCCACCAATTCCCGCGCGCGCTTGAAAACCTCGAAGAACATCGCTTCGGTTAGGCGCCGTGTGTTCGTGTTATAACGAGAGCAGTGATAGCTCGACAAAACGGTTCGGCCCTGTCCGTCATCATATTCTGTTGCGTGTCCGAATTTATGCGTCGCGAGTCGCAGGCCCAATGCGCGGATCGTACTGTCATGGCTGATCTTGCCGAGGCAGAGCATGACTTTCAGATTGGGTAGGGCGTCTAACTGGTCTTTCAGGAACTCCCGACAGGTGTTGATTTCCGCGCCGACGGGTTTGTTTTGCGGCGGCACACAGCGCACGGCATTGGTTATAACGGCCTGCCGCAAGGCCAGCCCATCATCCGCGCGCTTGTCATAAGTCCCGGTTGAGAACCCGTATTTATCCATCGCATCATAGAGCAGGTCGCCCGCCCAATCGCCCGTGAATGGCCGACCCGTTCGGTTAGCGCCGTTCAGACCCGGCGCGAGGCCGATCACGATCAGCTTGGGGTTAGGCGACCAGAAATTTGGCACGGGACCGTTGAAATGCTCCGGCAATTCCTCGCGCTTTTCATCGAGAAAGGCGGCGAGGCGCGGACAGCGGCGACAGCTATATTCCGGATTGACGTTACGCGTCATCGTCGTCGTCATGCTGTTTATATTCGCGCTTGGGCCGTCCAACGAGCGAGCCCATATCGCCGATTTCGATAATGGCATCGGCTTGGCGGCGGAGGTCATCCGACAGCATCGAAGGCCGTGTCTTCATCGAAGAAATCACCGACACGCGCACGCCTTGTTTCTGAACGGCAGCGACGGCGGCGCGGAAATCCCCGTCGCCGGAACACAGTAGGATGTGATCAACGTGCGGGGCCAGCTCCAGCATATCCACGGCGATCTCGATATCCATATTGCCTTTGATACGGCTGCGTCCCTCGCGGTCGGTATAGCTGCGCGCGGGCTTGGTGATGACATGATAGCCATTGTAATCCAGCCAGTCGATCAGGGGACGAATGGGCGAATAATCATCATTTTCGAGCAATGCGGTGTAATAATTCGCGCGGATCAGGCGACCCTTCGTCTTGAACAGCTCCAGCATCTTCTTGTAGTCGATATCGAAGTCTAGATTTTTGCCAGTCGAATGAAAATTCGCGCCGTCAATAAACAACGCAATCCGCTCGTCGGGATAGAAAGCCATATGAAACTCGTCAGTCTGAAATCGAATAAAGTATGAAACGCTGTCTTATCGCTTTCGGGGGGAACCTGTCCAATCCGAAGCGGAATTTTCTGGCGGCGGAATTACGGTTGAAGGCTGTGGGGGTGCAGATTCTGCGCAAGTCCGGTTTGTGGCGGTCTCCCGCTTGGCCACCGGGGTCTGATCAGCCTGATTATATCAATGCCGTCATAGAAGTCCGTTTTGCCGGAACGCCGGAAGCGCTGCTACAGATCCTGATGGAGACAGAAACGGCGCTAGGGCGCGAACGAAGCGTCAGGAACGCGGCGCGGACGCTCGACCTCGATCTTCTAACATTTGGCGAAGAAATCCGCGCGACAGAGGCCTTGACCCTGCCGCATCCGCGCATGTTGGATCGGGCGTTTGTGCTAATGCCTCTGTGCGAAATCGACTCAAATTGGCTGAAGGCGCTACGAAGGTTGCCGAGCGAGGATATTGCAGCGCTGAAATATGTCGGCGGGTGGTAGCAAGGCTTGCGGTTGCGACGTTTTTGACCTATGTGCGAGTGGAATTTAGGCCGCCACCAGTTGAGGCGGCTTTTGCATTGGAGACATCATGGCCCGCGTTACCGTTGAAGATTGCGTCGAAAAAGTCCCGAACCGTTTCGATCTCGTGCTGCTAGCCTCGCACCGCTCGCGCAACATTGCCGCTGGATCACCGCTGACCGTTGACCGCGATAATGACAAAACACCCGTTGTTGCCCTGCGTGAACTGGCGGATGAAACGCTTGATCTGGGTGATCTGCGAGAGTCGCTCGTGTCGAACCTGCAGCGTGTGATCCAAGACGACGATCTGCCTGATACAGAAGAAGACGCGCCGGTTCTGGCGCTGGAGCACGGCGAAGCCAAGCAAGCCGAAATGTCCGAAGCTGACGTGTTGCGTGCCCTGCAAGGTGACCGTGACAACGATAGCTCTTCGCGCTTCTAGCTGAGACACAAAATTTGATGAAAGAGCCGCCCTCGAAGGCGGCTTTTTTATTGGCCCGCTCTGCAAAGCCTCGCTATAGCTAGAGCTCGTGAATAAGCCCGTTGATATCACCCAGTCCGTCCCGGCCAGGCCGCAGAGTTTTCTGCGACAATATGAGCTGGTCGAACTGGTCAAAGCCTATGACCCCAGCGCGGACGAGGCGCTGCTCAACAAGGCCTATGTTTTCTCTGTCCAAGCGCATGGCCAGCAGATGCGCCATTCGGGCGATCCCTATTACGCGCACCCGATCGAAGTGGCAGGGATTGTCGCGGGATTGCATCTGGATACGGCGACGATTTGTACGGCGCTTTTACACGATGTTTTGGAAGATACGGACGCAAGTGTTGAGGACCTATCCCGCGAATTCACGCCAGAGATCGCTGAACTCGTCAATGGTGTAACGAAACTCGGCCAAGTCGAAATGTCTCGCCCGGATGCGTCGCGTGAAGAAGCGCAAGCTGAGAACTTCCAGAAGTTTGTTTTGGCGATGAGCAAGGATGTCCGCGTGCTGCTGGTGAAGCTCTGCGACCGGCTGCACAATATGCGGACCTTGCAATATCATCCTAAGCAAGCCTCTCGCGAGCGCATCGCGCGGGAGACGCTAGAGATTTATGCCCCGCTGGCGCGTCGTATTGGCGTCGATAAAATTTGTTCTGAACTAGAAGACCTGTCTTTCCAGCATATCAACCCGGACGCATTCGAGAGCATCCGCCGCCGGTTGGACACGTGGCGGTCTGATCAAGGTGAAGCGATCAGCCAAGTCTTTGTGACCCTGAAGAACGTCATGGAAAGCGCGGATGTCGATGCGCGCGTCTATGGCCGTGAAAAACGCGCCTATGCGATCTGGCGAAAGCTCCAACGGCAAAACATTAGCTTTGACGATGTTGCGGATATTTACGCGTTTCGACTGATCGTTGAAGATCGTGAAACCTGTTACCGTGCATTGGGTGTCTTGCATGAGGCGTTTCGGGCCGTGCCGTCTCGTTTCCGAGATTTCATCTCCGTGCCAAAGCCCAATGGCTATCAATCGCTACACACGACAATCCGCACGACCGAAAACCGCCGCGTTGAAATTCAGATTCGGACAGAGCGAATGGAAGATGTCGCGGAACGCGGTGTTGCGGCGCATTGGGCCTATAAGGACGAGAGCTACGCCTATGATCCGGCGAGTGCGAAAGCCGCGGGCGGGGACCCGTTGCGCCGGATACGTCCGCTGGTCGAGATGATGGAGCAAAGTGGCGACGCGAATGAGTTCCTCGACAATGTCAAACTCGAGATGTTCGCAGATCAGGTCTTCGCCTTTACGCCCAAAGGGGATTTGATTGCCTTGCCGCGTGGGGCGACGCCGATTGATTTTGCTTATGCCGTGCATACCCGTGTCGGCGACACTTGCATTGGTGCGCTCGTCAACGGGCGGAAAATGCCGCTGCGGACGCAATTGCAAAATGGTGACGTCGTCAAAATTATCCGCGGCGGAGCACCAGAGCCGCAACCCGGTTGGCAAGACATCGTCGTCACAGGTCGTGCGCGCCAAGCCCTACGCCGTCTGACGCGAACGGGCGAGGCGGAAGAATTTCGCCGGATCGGCCAGACTTTGGCGCAGCACGCGTTCAAGCGCGAAGAGAAGTCGCTCGACGAGACGGTTTTGGTGGACGCGTTGAAACGCCTGAAAATGTCGGATGAAGACAGCCTGTTCGAAGCGCTGGGGCGTGGTGATCTCTCCATGAATGCCTTTGTCGCCGCCGTCTTCCCCGGGCGCAAAGAGGATGAAGACATCAAGGGTCTACAAGACCGCGATCTGCTCGATGACGACTCTGTTCGGCTTTATGTGCGAGGGGATGGTTTGAACCCCGGAATAGGATTGCATCTCGCGTCATGTTGTTCGCCGATCCCTTATGATCGGATCGTGGGCGTGCAGGCACCGGGGCGCGGAATTGTTATTCATACTATCGACTGTGATGAGCTGATGAATACCGAAGATGATGAGGGCGGCTGGATCGATCTTGGCTGGCGGCGAGCGGCGGGACAAACCGCTGCGACGGGCCGGATCACATCAGTTGTGCAAAATATCCCGGGCGCGCTGGCCGACGTCACAAAAATTATCGGTGAGGCACAGGGCAATCTCACGAATATCAAGACCTCTGATCGCAGTCCGGCCTTCGTCAATTTTACCGTTGATATCGAAGTCCGCGACAATCGCCACCTGATGCAAATTATCGCCGCGCTGAGGGCCAGTGCTTTCGTTGTGAAAGTAAACCGCAGCCGCGCTTATTCTGGAAATGAGAGACGCCATGAACACCGATGACGTGCTGGAGATGTTCCGCCAAGCGGGTGCGTTGCTAGAGGGGCATTTCATATTGTCCTCTGGCCGTCGCAGCCCCGTGTTTTTGCAAAAGGCGCTGATCTTCAAAGATCCCGTGCTGACGGAAAAGCTCTGCTCGGCTTTAGCAGACAAAATCCGCGCGACTTTAGATGTGCAGCCCGATGTAATCATCGCGCCGGCCATGGGCGGGGTTATTCCCGGTTATGAAACAGCGCGCGCGATGGGGCTGAATTCGATGTTTGTTGAGCGCGTGGACGGCGTTTTCTCGTTGCGCCGTGGGTTCTCGATCAAACCGGGCGCGAAGGTTCTGATGGTCGAGGACATTGTGACGACGGGGCTGTCCTCACGCGAATGTATCGCGGCGATCACAAAAGAAACGGGTGCAGAGATTATTGCGGGCGCGTGTTTGTTTGACCGCTCAAATGGCACAGCGGATATCGGTGTGCCGCTTGTCAGTCTCGCGGCGCGGAAATTCCCAGATTATGATCCGGATGACCTGCCAGCAGAGCTGCAAGCCCTGCCGGCGGTCAAGCCGGGCAGTCGGGGTCTATAATGCGGGACAAGCCGCTCCCACGTCTTGGCGTGAATATCGACCATATTGCGACGATCCGGAATGCGCGCGGCGGGGAACATCCTGATCCCGTTGCGGGTGCTTGGGCCGCCATACAGGCGGGTGCAGACGGTATTACGGCGCATTTGCGAGAAGATCGTCGCCATATGCGCGACGATGATATGGTGCGGCTACAAGCACTGTGCGAGAGTGAAAACATCCCGCTGAACATGGAAATGGCTGCGACAGATGAGATGCTGGACATTGCCTTGGCGTTGAAACCCAAAGCGGTCTGTATTGTCCCGGAGCGCCGCGAAGAACGCACGACAGAGGGCGGGTTGAACGTTGCGGGCGGGCATAATCACATTGCGCCGATCGTTGCCGTTTTGGCCGAGAACGGTTCACGTGTCTCGTTGTTCATCGAAGCGGTCGATGCGCAAATCACGGCCGCGGCCAATACGAAGGCCGAGGTCGTCGAGTTTCACACAGGGGCCTATGCACACGCCCTCGATGACGGTGACACTGACAAGGCCGAAGATATTCTCAAGGCGCTGCAACGCGGAGCCAAGCTGGCGCAAGCGAAGGGGCTAGAGGTCCACTTTGGCCACGGCCTTACCTTTGATAATGTGGCGCCTGTTGCTGCCATCCCTGAAGGGATGGAACTCAACATCGGACATTTCCTGATCGGGGAGGCGGTCTTCATTGGGCTAGAGCCTGCCATCCAACGTATGCGCGAAATCGCCACCCAAGCGAGGCTTGGGTGATGATCCGCGGCATTGGCACCGACATCTGCGATATTCGCCGGATCGAGCAGTTGATCGATAGCAAGGGTCAGCGCTTTCTCGACAAGACTTTTACAACGGACGAGCAGGCCTATTGCGACGCCAAAGCGCGCCCCGGCATGTGCTATGCGAAACGATTTGCGGCCAAAGAGGCCGTCGCGAAAGCGCTTGCGGGCAAAGAGACAGGTGCCTTGCCATGGCACAGTGTCGAGGTGGTGAATGATCCGTCAGGACGGCCACGCGCCAAACTCACTGGCCCTGCGCGTGAGCGTGCAGCAGGGGCGAAAATCCACCTCAGCCTCTCAGACGACTATCCCTACGCCACTGCATTTGCCGTTGCCGAAGCGGATGAAGACGCTACAGACGCTTAGATGAAACTTCGCAAAGCCAAAGACGTAACCAAAGATGATGACGCCAAGAAAGGCGGCTTGGGAGAGTTGATCTCGACGGTACTGTGGGCCTTGGGGATTGCGCTCGTGCTACGGACCTTTTTGTTCCAACCGTTTCACATTCCATCCGGCTCGATGCTGCCAGGATTGATGAAGGGTGACTATATCATCACGTCCAAATATAGCGTCGGATATGGCCGCCACGCGGCAACGCCTTTTCCCTTTCCCGTCAAATCGGGGCGTTTGTTCGAGCGAGAATTGAGCGCAGGTGATGTCATCGTGTTTCGACCGGAAGGCTCGAATAAGAACTTCATCAAACGCGTGATTGGCCTGCCGGGAGATCAGATCCAGATGATAGGTGGCGTTCTGCACCTCAATGGGGCGGCTGTCGGCATGAAAAGCCTCGGGACTGAAGATTTCCAAACGTCAAGCGGACGCACCGTCACGGCGGAGGCGTTTACAGAGACGCTTCCTAATGGCGAAAGCTATACGGTCTATGATGCGCAGAAGGGTACGCCCGACGATGACACGGGCATCTACACCGTTCCCGCAGGCCATTATTTCATGATGGGCGATAATCGCGACTTCTCTAGCGATAGCCGTGTGCCCGTTGGCCCTAATGGCACAGGCGGAGCAGGCTATGTTCCGATGGAGAACATCATCGGCAAGGCAGAGATTGTCCTATTGTCCGTCAATGAGGACTTTTCGCTGAAGAAGCCTTGGACGTGGGCGAACATGCGTGGCGACCGTTTCTTTGAGTTGATCGAATGACCGCGCTGACAGAAGATGGGCGCTATCCAAGGCTCACTGCTTTAGAGGCAGAAATTGGCTATCGCTTTGTCGATGCGTCGCTGCTCTTGCGGTCTATGACGCACAGCTCTTATGGCGACGGGCAACGCATTACGCCGGATAATGAGCGCCTTGAATTTCTGGGCGACCGTGTCTTGGGTCTACTGACAGCGGACGCTTTGTTCCACCACAGCGCCGAAGCCGAAGGTACGCTCGCGCGGCGGCTAAACGCGCTTGTACGAAAGGAAACCTGCGCACAAGTCGCGCGTCAAATCAGCATCAGCGATGCGTTGCTGCTCTCTACGGCTGAGGACAAGCAAGGCGGGCGCGAAAAGACGTCTATCTTGGGCGATGCTTGTGAGGCGCTGATCGGCGCGATTTATCTCGACGGTGGCTATGCACAGGCGAAAGCCTTTTACGATAAATACTGGATGCCGATTATGGCAGAGGTCGTGAAGTCTTCTGCCAAGGATCCAAAGACGGCGTTGCAAGAACGCGCCATGGCGGGCGGTCACGAACTACCGGCCTATACAATTGTAGAGCGAAGCGGGCCGGATCACCGTCCGCTCTTTGTCATCGAAGTTAGTGTTGCCGCGCTCGGGTCCGCGCGCGGAACAGGAAAATCCAAACGTGATGCAGAACGTTTCGCGGCCACACATCTGCTGGAGAAACTCTCATGAGCCGTGCCGGTTTTGCCGCCATTGTCGGCGCGCCCAATGCGGGCAAGTCCACGCTGACGAATGCACTGGCGGGGGAGAAAGTCTCCATCGTCACGCATAAAGTTCAGACAACGCGTTTCCAAATTCGCGCGATTGCGATGTTGGAAACAAAAGACGGGCAGGCGGCGCAGGTTGTCCTCGTCGATACGCCCGGGATTTTCTCGCCGAAAGAAACGGACCGCCTTGCGAAATCCATGGTCCATGCGGCGTGGTCGGGCGCGGCGGACAGCCAACTCGTCGTCCATGTGATCGATGCACCGGCTTGGCTCCGCCAAGAAGCGGGTGAAGGCTCTGCGCAGGACCGCCTCTCGGTGGATGATACGAAGAGCGTACAAGCGGGACTGAAAAAACGTCAAGCCAATGCGTTTCTGGTTCTGAATAAGGTCGATGAAATCCCGCATGATCAGCTATTGCCACTGATCGCAGAGTTCAATGCACAGGAGACATATGCCGAGATTTTCCTGACCTCTGCGACGAATGGCGAAGGGATTGAAAACCTCTCCATCGCGCTGGCAGAGGCCATGCCGGAAGGGCCACTGCTTTATCCTGAAGATCAAGCTGCCGATATTCCGTCGCGTTTAATGGCCGCCGAAATTACGCGCGAGAAGCTGTTCCTGCGCCTGCATGACGAGCTGCCCTATGCGTCTATGGTTGAGACGGAGAGCTGGAAAGACATGAAGAACGGCGACGTGCGGATCGATCAAGTGATCTATGTGCGCCGTGATAGCCAAAAGCCGATTGTGCTAGGCAAAGGCGGCCGCACGATCAAAGGCATCGGCGCGCAAGCCCGTCGGGAAATGTCCGATTGGCTTGGCCGTAAAGTGCATCTCTTTCTCTTCGTGAAAGTCCGTTCGAATTGGCAGGAAGACAAAGCCCGCTATTCTAGCATGGGCTTGGACTTTGATGTCTAACCTGCGCGACCTGTAATGGATTGGGCTGACGACGGATATATCCTGTCTTCGCGTAAGCATGGCGAGAACGCAGCCATTATCGACGTGTTCACGCCTAATCACGGGCGACATTCCGGCCTGGTTCGCGGCGGATATGGACGGCGGATGCGTCCCGTCTTGCAACCCGGAAATCATGTGCGCGTCGAATGGCGCGGGCGGTTGGAAGACCATCTGGGCTATTATGTCGTCGAAGCGATCGACTCGCGCGCGGCAGAGTTGATGGATGATCGTCTCTCGCTGGCGGGGCTGAATGCGCTCTGCACAATGACGCGAGAGCTTTTGCCCGAACGCGAAGTCTATCCCGCGCTCTATGACGTGTTCTCAATCGTCGTTTCGACCTTGGATCAGCCCGAGATTTGGCCTGCGCTCTATGTGCGGTGGGAGGCGGGATTGCTCTCCGCGCTTGGCTATGGCCTCGACCTATCAACCTGCGCCGCGACGGGGGCGAATGATACGTTGACCCATGTCTCCCCACGTTCGGGTCGCGCGGTGAGTGCGTCGGCGGCGGAACCTTATCTCGACAAGCTTCTCAAACTACCGGGCTTTATGCGTGGTGAGGGAACCGCCACCTCAGAAGATATCTGGCACGGCCTCCGCCTGACCGCCTATTTCTTGGAAACGCGCGTCCAGTGGGAGGTCAACCGTACCCTGCCAGAGGCAAGAGGAGCGATGGTGTCGCGTTTGATGGCAGAGGGTTTGACCGTAAAGCCGATTTGATCTGCCATTTTACGGGCATTGGCGGCGCGGCTTTGCTAGGCTGAAATTGCTGATTCGCGGCGCGCAGGAATATGTTCAAGACACATGGCTAAAACACCTAAAACAAAGACAAAATCAGGTAACGGAGGTGACGGCGTTCCCCAGAATGCGGTGATCGAAGAGCATTTCGACACAGCGTTGTCCTCGCGCTATCTCGCCTATGCACTGTCGACGATCACGCAACGCGCCCTGCCGGATGTACGCGACGGGCTGAAACCGGTCCATCGCCGGATCCTCTATGCCATGCGCCAGCTAAAGCTGAACCCCGAGAATGCGCATAAGAAATGCGCGCGGATCGTCGGTGACGTGATGGGGCAATATCACCCGCATGGCGATGCTTCGATCTATGACGCGCTGGTGAAACTCTCGCAGTCTTTCTCGGCGCGCTATCCGCTTGTCGATGGGCAAGGGAATTTTGGCAATATCGACGGCGATAGCCCGGCCGCCATGCGCTACACAGAAGCGAAGATGACCGCTGCCGGCGTTGCGCTGCTGGTGGGTCTCGACGAAGACGCTGTCGATTTCATCCCGACCTATAATGAGGAAGATGAAGAGCCGCAGGTCCTGCCCGCCGGATTCCCGAACCTGCTCGCCAATGGCTCCCAAGGTATCGCCGTGGGTATGGCGACCTCAATTCCGCCGCATAATGCTGCGGAGATCTGCAATGCGGCGCTGCACCTGATTAAAACGCCAAATGCGCGGATTGATACGCTGATGAATTATATCCTAGGGCCTGATCTGCCCACGGGTGGGATCATCACAGAGACGCGCGAGTCCATGCGCCAGACCTATGAAACCGGACGCGGCAGTTTCAAGGTGCGCTGTCGTTGGAACGTCGAAGACATTGGACGCGGGCAATATCAAATCATCGTCACGGAAATTCCTTATCAAGTACAAAAATCTCGCTTGATCGAAAAACTGGCTGAGGTCATCGAGACCAAGAAAGCGCCTGGCCTGATCGATGTGCGGGATGAAAGCGCAGAAGATATTCGGGTCGTTCTGGAACCACGCAGCAAGAATATCGATCCGGCCTTGTTGATGGAAAGCCTGTTCAAAGTCACCGAGCTGGAGAGCCGTGTCAGCCTGAATATGAATGTGCTGGATGCGACGCGCACGCCGCGCGTGATGGATTTGCGTGAAGTTATTCAGTCTTGGCTGGATCACCGCCGCGAGGTGTTGCTGCGCCGATCCAACCAACGCTTGGCAAAGATTGCGGACCGCCTCGAAGTCCTCGATGGCTATATGATCGCCTTCCTGAACTTGGATGAAGTCATCCGCATTATTCGATTCGAAGATAAGCCTAAGCAAGAGTTGATGGCGGCGTTCAAACTGACCGAACGTCAAGCCGATGCGATCCTGAACATGCGTTTACGGGCGTTGAACAAGCTGCAAGAAATCGAAATTCAGGGCGAGCATGACAAGCTCTCGGTTGAGCGGGATGCGTTGAACAAGCTCGTCTCAACGGACAGCCTGCAATGGGACGCGATTGCCGGACAGGTCCGCGAAATTCGCGATGTCTATGGTCCAAAGACAGAGATCGGTGCACGTCGTACGACGTTTGAACTCGCCCCCGATATTGATGTTGATCTGGCGACGGCCTTCATCACGAAAGAGCCCATCACAATCGTCATGTCCGAGAAGGGCTGGATACGCGCCATGAAGGGCAAGCTGGA
>CAYPWW010000018.1:27624-42645 GCA_964414555.1 uncultured Algimonas sp. | reverse complement strand
TCGACCTCAGGATTATGAGTCCTGCGCTCTAACCAGCTGAGCTACCTCACCATCCATCGTGGCGCGCGAGTTACGCCAATCTTACGCAACGTGCAAGCCCCAGATGCGGGTGTTCCTTGAGAGAATAGACTTAGGCTCCCGTCCAAGCGGGTCTGCACCGCCGGATAGGTGGGCTTAGCGTGAGGCCAAGCTAAATCGCGGCATATCCACTTCGGCTGTCTCGCAGCTATACATATAATTGCCGCAGGCTTTCATGAAGTGAACAACTTCGCCATTGGCGCTTTGCACGCGGAAGGCTTGGCGGTCATATTCTGACACAGCCAGCACGGAATATTGCAGGCTATGCTCTGGGCCAAAACCCATCAAACCTGTTGTTCCAGACGGCAAAACATCATCGCTAAACATGTCTGGGCGGGCATCGGCCCAACCATTTTCATAGCCCAGCGAATTGAACATATAATCTAGATAAGCGCGATCATTGGCGTCTGAGGCATATTTCGTATCGAGCTTCCGGTAGAACTCTGCCGGAGTGAGACCGTGGCTGTCGCCAAATTGCGGCATCGTGCCGAGGCGGGAGACAACTTTTGGAGTTTGCTTCATGTCAACGTCGAACAAGGCAATGGCCGAGCGATCACACTGGTTCAGGTTCACTCGTTCCACCGACGGAATAATTGCAGGAACGGTCTCAACCGGCGCTTCGACGACCATCACAGGCGCAGGTTCCACGACAGGTACAGGCTCAATGACTGGTTCCGGCGCAGGTGTTTGCACGAGCTGCACAGGTTCCCAATCAGATACAGGCTGCGGCGCGGGCGCGGGAGTTGGCGCGACGATGGTCACGGGTTCCACGCGCGGTTCTGGGCGCGGCTGGCTGAGCACTTGTTTCGTATCGCGCGGGCCAACGACATTGGCGCTCGGGCTGATCCGGCGCAGTAGGCCACGCGCCGTATCTTGATCGAACTTCACGCGCATCTGCAGATAGACACCTTCGCGTGCATATTCTGCGGCCTCGAAATCGCGGTCCTTGAACCCTTCGACGTTATAGCCAGCACTGACCCAGACATTGTCGACAGGTGAGACACCGATGGATGGGCCCCAGCTATATTGTGTGCCAGCGTCCTTGGAATGCATGACCGCACCGCGCAGGCCGACGTCGATCCGCTTGGCCACATCGAAACGGGTTTCGGCGCCTAGCAAGTTCGTCCAATTGTCATATTCCGCGTCACCAATTTCGGTCTTGACGTATTTCGTGCCCCAATTCGCAGACATCTGCCAGTTGTCAGCGATCATGGTGTTCATGGCGAGATTGTTGACGGCCTTGGTCGTGCGGATTCCGCCGATGGTGGAATTATGGTTCAGGTCGAGGCGGTCGAAGACAACAGTGCCTTCATCGCGTGGACGCCAAGCCGCGCCGAGGCGCACGTCATAATTCGCATCTGTCCCAACCGTATTCGCAGGATCAGAGATCCGCGCCCGCGCCGCACCCGCTAGGGAGAGTGTCTCGGACAGCTCACGCGCAACAGATGCCGAGGCAACATAGGTCGTATCATTATTCGTTTCGCGCACTTCACCGCGACCCGATGCGCTCATGGCCTCTGTCCGGTAAGCCGCACCAATATAGGCCGAGCGGAAATCTTCATTCTGCTCAAAAGCGGAGATCGCGGCATCAGGGGCGACTTCTTCAAAGTCACGCTCTGCGTCCAGAACTTTGCGCGTGCGCACACCAACTGTACCCGTCCAATTTTCGGATAATCTGACGGTCTGATCCAGACCTACAGTTGCACCGATGCGGCGGCCGCTGTCATTTGTTAGACGGTCAGAGGCAACCGTTGCCGTACCACCGGACCACGGCGTCGCACTGACGCCCAGCGCCGTATTCGTCGATTCTTGGCCTGCGCCATTCAGGATTTCATGGCGAGCTGTGATGATGATCGTATCGCCAACGCGCTTATTAATGCCAAGGGCCAGTTTTTGCGGCTGGGCTGACACATCGTCTTTGCCGTCGAGGGGCTGCTCAGCCGACAGGTTGACGCTCATACCATGTTTCGGAATGTCATAAGACGCGCGTCCGACAACCAAGAGGCTCTCGCGCTCGACCTCGCCCAAGCCCGTTTGGATTTCGTCCTTCGTGACGCGCAAGCCGCCCTGAACGTCCAACTTGGTGCCGTCTTGAACAGCCAAGAGTTCGCCGCTGGTGCGGGAGCTGTCATTGGATAAGTTTTCTTCGCGATAGACTTGCGCATCGACGCGACGCGCAGTCCGGCGACCTGTTTCCTCATCATCGGACTCATGGATTTTCAGTGAGCCACGCACACCATAACGGCGCACGCCCGCTGTTTTTGTTGTCCGTTGGCCCAGACCAAAGCCGCCTTCTTCTTCGCGGAAATAGGCTTCTGCGGCGAGCTTTTCAGACGTGTGGACGATTTCCAATAATTTGGCATCAGCCGTCACATCGCCCAGCCCGTCGACGTCTTTGTTTTCCGTGATCGCATATTCCGCACGGACCTGTGTCGAGTTCGTGACCTGTGCAATGACATCGACGCCAATCTGATTGGCTTCCGCGCCAGCCGTCAAGGCGCTGCCGTCTTCATGCGTAAAGGTCGAGCCGACCTGAAGCTTGCCGTCCAAGACTTGCGCCTGCACACGACCACCAGCAGTGATATTGCGCTCGGCATCCTCTGATGTCTCGTAATTCACGACGATGACATTCGGGTTGAAGTCAAAATCTGTTGCATCGATAGGCAGACGGAAAATGATCTCGCCCGTGAAATAATCCAGTGTGTAATCCAAATAACGGACCAGCACTTTGCGGTCCAAGACGATGTCTGGGCGCAGGCGATCACGTGTTTCCACGACGATTTCTTCCGATTGTGGCAGCACGCGATCATTGGACAGGCGATAGCCACCCGACAAACCATCGGCCGGGATTTCGTCCTGCGCAAACCCTTGGTTCGTCTCGGCTGCAAAGCCCAGAACCTGCACATCATCGCCGACATACTCGGCCTTGAGGCCGGTCAGGCGACGTGAATAGCTGGTCAGGCGACCTTCGGTGATGTTCGTGTCGTAATCGCCGAACATGGCATAGGCCTGACGCTTCTCCAGCTTCACGTAAAGTGGGTAGCGCGAGACGCCTTCAAATTCCTGATAGGTGCGGTCACCATAGAGCGTGTAATAAGCGTTGGGGTCGATCTCGAAGCCGAACTCGCCGTCACGTGCCCCGCGGCGCTTGTCCGTGTCCACGGCCAGCGTCATCAGCCAGTTACCCTTGATCAGGCCCTTGGCGAAGAAAGCCAAACGACCATCCGTTGTGAAGTCATCCAGATCGCCGTCAAAGCTCTCTTTATTCCCGTCAATGTCCTGCAGCGCGGCAGAGCCTTCGGCCAGACCGACAAGGATCCAGTCGCGCTTTTCAGGCTCCAGATACATATAGATCGGCACGCGGCGACCATTATCCAACGTCGCGATGACGGTGACTTTACCCGTGCGCAGCGTTGGCTCTAGCTTGACCTGCAGCACACCACCCGGCCCGACCGAGAAATCCCGGCGCGCAGAAAGTGGCGCGGTCAGATCTTCTGTGATCTCGCGCAGGCGGTTTTCGTTATTTTCGTCTTGCAGACGATAAGGCGGTTCCAGATCGATTTCCGTGATGCGGCCCGCATGGACGGGGCGGCCCGACTGATCTTCCATACGGATGGCGACGATGGGCGTTGTCCGACCATCGGCGATCAGTGTGGATTGATCCGGCAGCGGCACGGCGCGCGCAATCGTTTTCACATACCAAATTTCTTCACGCAGGGTGGAGACAACGTCGCCGTCTGCGTTTTTCACGGTCGCGATAAAGACGTTGCGGCCGTCCTGCATCGGCAGGCCACGCCAGCGCGACAGACCGACTGTGCCAGCCGTGCTTTTCGTCTGCCCTTGATAATAATAGCTCTCAACGAGGCGGTCGTTCAGGCGGATCGTGACGCGGTCGCCAGCGGCATGTTTAATACCAACGTGAACCGACGGATTAGACGGCGTGCGCGTCGTTGCCGGATAGGCCCAAGCCGGTGTCGCGTCTTGCGTATCCAACCACGCGGCGTCGAAATCTTTATGTTCTGTATTGTCGTCAAAGACTTCTTCTTCGACGACTGCGGCGCGTTCGCCCGTCTGTTTCAGATAGAAGTTTGCGCGCCAGATACCGCCACCCTGCACGTCGATGAATTTAGAATTCATCGCACCGGCATAGCGGGTGTTCTCTTCGCACTTCATCAACTCGAAACCCTGCGGCAGTGTCTCTTCGTCAACTTGGACGACATGCACGCCTTCAGAGACGCCTTCGAAATGGAACAGGCCGTCCGCGTCGGACACGACATAGGCGCCCGTTTCCATATAAAGCCGCACGCCGTCCACGCCGATACCGCGATCAATCGGGCGCGCCCAATCATCTTCGCTTTGGCAGGATTGTTCAGTGATGCGGCCGATGATCGTACTTGTCGAGCGCAAGAGATCTTCGCGTAGAGTCACAGCGGCACGGGCCACGTTGGAAATCGGGTCGAGCTCAGAATCTCGCACAACGGCTTCATTGACCGCGTCGCCCATATGCGCGCCGGGACCAACCAGAAGCGCGTAGTCAACGGTGACAGATTCACCGGGCGCGACGAGGCCTGCATCAAAGGTCAGTAGGGCCGCATCCTCGGCAATAGTTGGGTCCTCTGAACGGACACGCTCAACCCGCGTGGTGCCTTCGACATAGCGGAAGCCAACGGGCAGCGTATCATATAGGCGCACAGGCGCGCTCGACTGGCCTTGGTTGCGGACCGTCACGGTGTAATTGACGTAATCGCCGACATCTGCCGTGCCACGGTCTGCCGTTTTCGAAACAACAAGATTTGATTCTGGGTCCAACGGAATATCAAAGCGCAGCGGGCCAGATTCTGTAACCGTAAAGACTTGGCCAAAACTGCCGGGCGTCAGGACAAAGCCGTTCTGGTTTGAGAGATCGGCCAGCTCGTCTTCGCTGAACACGGTCGCAAAATTGAAACCTTCAGGCGGTTCGACCTGAATGATGTAAGTGCCAGGGGCGACGATGGGGAAGTGGAACTCACCTTCGCTGGACTCATAGGTCAGGCCAGCGCCGTCGTCACTGCCAGAGCCAGAGACTTGCTGCGCCGGGAACGTCGAGAATGCATCGACGCCAAAAACGGTCGCTTCTTCGCCAGTCGTCGCGTCGATCAATGTGATGACTGCGCCGTCAACCTCTTCGCCTGAGACAGAAGAGAACACGCGGTTCAGAGGGTTCAGGATCGCGGTGTCCACGACAACATCTGTTGAATCAAATGTATCGATATAGGTCGCGGTCAGGCTGGTGTTTCCAGAGGCCGTAATCCGGTTGTCAAATTGCGCCGTGTCGGCATCTGTCGATGGCAGGTAAGCAAAGAACTCACCTGTATCGGGGCCGCTCTCATAAAGGCGCAGGACGATCTCATCGCCATTGCTGGCGGTAATCGTGATTTCCAGCGTATCGATCGCTGTACTGTCGAGGTTTTGGCCCATGTCCGTGACACGCACGAACATCAGCTCTCCCGCAAGATAGGTTGTCGCGGGGATCAGCGGGATTGGCTTTGTCAAATCAACAAGCGCTCCGCCAGCTGTCACGGGCTCGCCCGTCGTAACGAAAGGTCCGTCGAGATTGCCGGAAGGGCTGTAATCAGACCCATTAACCGCACGGATCATGGGATCCGCGGCCGTCGGCGCAAAGCGGAAAAATTCAATGGTGGCTGGTGTCGCGGCCGGGCGGATAACGAATATGGCTTCGTCTGTTGCAACGGTCGTCGTATCGCCGCCAACCGTATAGGTCAGGGTTGCGATATTCGTCACTTCCGTGCCGAAGTTATTGGCCGGCGCAGTTTGCGCGGTCGCAATATTAGCTGTGCCAATCCAAGCCGTTGCGGCGAGAACGAGCAGTGCCGTGTTATGTCGGGGCGTAGGTTTCATCATCCGGGGGAGTTGGATGTGAGGTCCGATCCGAACCGTTTCCTCGGCCATGACTGGAGATCATGGTCACGACATCTATCGCAACAATCCCCACATCTGGCGCTTAACGTGCCCCGTTCACGCGCTGCGCAAACGGGGCTTTGTCAAGGAAAGTCCGGTAGGTCGGTCCTACTCGATAGTCGCCCGAATAACGAGGTGACCTGTCGAACCGGCTGGCAACGTACCACCGGAAACCGAAACTTCACAGTTCGTACCTGTTGCGGTCGTTGGTCCTGCACAGTCTGTGCCTGCACCCGGATAGGTCTCGGTCGTCGCGCTCAGGCTGCCGACAAGGGCTGCACTGCGGAAGATCAAGTTGGATGGCAGGTTATCGACCAGCGAGAGTGCGCTGGCTGGTGCTGTACCGGCGTTCGTGACTGTGATGAAGTACTCAACACAAGCACCCGGACGGTTGTAACCATTGTTCGGCACAGGTGTCGTGATTGCGCCACCTGCATCGCGTGTCGCAGCCGCTGGTGGTGTGTATGCGCCCGGAATTGCCGGACATGTATCATCATAATCAGCGTTCAGCACGAAGACGTCTTTCGTCGCCGTGACGTCAGCAGAGACAACCAGGTAAGACCCAGTGTCGGAGTGCGTTGCGTCAGACGCCGTATCACCCGTTGCATCACCAGCCGCGTCAGCCAGAACGTTCTCAGTCACATTTGTCGAGTTCGTTGTGTCATTGTCTGCTGTTGTTGCCGGGAAGCCCGTCACGTTGTCACGCGTTTCGGCCAGAAGCACGACATCGGCTTGATCCCCATCGGTCGCACCAGATGGCACGTCTTGTGTAACGCGAACTGTCATAACGACATCTGGAGCCAGAACAGGCGGGTTAGCAGGGTCGTAAGGCACGAAAGCACCCGCCGTACCGCCGGAACCAACAGGTCCTGGGATCGAGTAGGTGATAACTTGGCCGCTGGTCGGCGCATCCGTATCAAGGTTGTCTGAACCCGTACCGTTGACGACTTCTTCGATAGACAGCAGATATGCGTGTGTATCGTTACCATCGTTGGTCACGGTGTAATCAAGCGTTGCGTTCGTCT
The DNA here is from genome assembly GCA_964414555.1 of uncultured Algimonas sp. Taxonomy (GTDB): domain Bacteria; phylum Pseudomonadota; class Alphaproteobacteria; order Caulobacterales; family Maricaulaceae; genus Litorimonas. The sequence continues at coordinate 35,584 of CAYPWW010000018.1, read as the reverse complement.
CATTCGGAGAGACGTTTTCATTGCCTTGCGATGCAACCGTGACGTTGACGAGACGGTCGACCTTAAAAGTTGTCGGCGTCGCATCATTGTTGATTTCGGTTTGGGGTGTACCATTGACGCTGTAATTCAGCGAGAATGTGTTTGCCACGTCTGTATCAGCAGGCGTGAAGTTGTTTTGCGCGAACGCCGTCCCCGTGGACAGCAGGGTCAGAGCGGTTGCGCCCAATAGCCCTTTCGCGAGTTTCGATGTGTAAGTCATACCGGTTTCCTCATGTGTTTGACCCGAGCTTTCTATGCGAGCTTGGTTAAAGCGACGTCAGGCGACATGGTTAATCTGCGATAAAGTTACGCAGGTTTCATGTCGCATTCATGAAGAAAAATTCATTTATTTCAATTGCTTAGTGGAAATTAAGGTGGATTTCATTCACCTTTTAGCAACCTCTTTTTCAAGGAAGACTTGCCACATTCCACAAAAAAAACGCCCGCGCTTTCGCACGGACGGCTTGAGCTATAAAAGTTATTACAGGCGTTATTTTAGACGACCGCCAAAGGCGACTTTGTCCGTGGCGCCGACAGCGACAGGACCAGGTATCGTCCACTGAATATGCGTAATGTCATCAGAGCTAGCTGTGCGCGTGCCGCCACCGACAGCTGGCAGGATCAGTGCATCGCGGGCGGCGAATGTCGCTCCACCATCAGCAGAGTAAAGCACGCGCGCATCCGCACGATCCGCTGTCCCCTCTAAATAACGAACGTTGGACGGCACAGGCATGGCCAGTACCAATTCCGTCGCGGGGGCGTCGGAGTCATTGACGAAATCGATTGTATAGATGACTTTTTCACCCGGTATGACCGTATCGGCCGCAACGCGCTGTGTCGTCGTCGTCCCATCCTCCAAGGTAACAGTGATTTCTTTTTCAACCGTTTGCGTGGCTGTCAACGCAGAGGCCGAACCGGCGAAAAGCAATGCAGCGGCCAGAGTAGCTAGAGCAAGACGAGACATAGGGGAGTCCTTTCGAGAACAATCATATTTGCACGCAACCTAAGCCGACAGCGTTAATGCGGTTTTAAGGCACAAGCCCGCCGGCCCAGCATTTATCACCCATTCACAAAGCGGCAGTTCCAAGCGGATAGACAATCAGACGCGCTGACATTTACGGCTTGTTAAGACCAAAGCTTGGTAGACCGTTCACCGCAATCCTGAACGAAACCTTACTAAGGCTCGGAGTAAGGCTGCCTTTCGCAAGGTCGAAGGGCGTGGGGCCCCGTCATCATGACACTTGACCGTTTGCGACCAGGATGGGCTGCTCATGCGTACAAATACGATGGTGACTTTGGGTGCATCTGCTGCCTTCGGCATTATGGCCGTCGTGCTGGCGCGCGGTTGGATCAATGGCGCGGTTGAGGACGAGTTCGCACAAACGCGCAAACCCTTCACCGTTACGCAGACGTCTGCCCCTGCCATTCCGATGCGCGGTGTCGTCGTCGCCAATGTCGATCTCATGTTTGGCGATCATCTGTCGCCAGACGTTTTGCGGGTTGTGCAAATGCCCGAAGACTCTGTGCCTTATGATGCGCTCACAGACATCTCGGATATATTCTCGCCTGATCCAGAACTGATGGAAGACGGTACGCCTGTGCCGCTCGTCATGTTGGCCGATGCTGCCATGAATGAAGTCATTCTACCGCATCGTGTTTCTGGCCTCGGTGGCCGTGGAACTCTTTCCGCGCGTATTCGTCCCGGCTACCGCGCGGTATCGATCCGCGTTGATGATGTCAGCGGTGTCGCGGGCTTCGTCGTGCCGGGCGACCTGATCGATATCCAATATATCACCGAGCCGGAAACGCGCGGAAAGACAACCGTGCGCTCTGATATCATCTTGCAATCCGTGCGTGTTCTGGCCGTCGACCAGTCCAGTAACCAACGCCAAGAAGCGCCGTCCGTTGCCCGCACGCTGACGTTGGAAGTCAGCCATATGGACGCGCAAGCCCTCGCCGTTGCGCAAGAGAGCGGCTATCTCAGCCTCGTCCTGCGCGCCACAGGCGAAGCCGTGCCTAGCACGACGCGCTCCTTCACCTCGAAACAATTAGACGAGCGCGCCAACTCGCTCTCGGCCACGAAAAAGCCAAAGCGTCCGACACGCGTGACGCCCAAACCAAAACCCAAACCTGTTGCAAATATCACCGTCATCCGCGGTGAAACACGCCAATCCGTATCTGTGCGCAAAGAAGACGCTGCGACGGAAGAAAAACTGGCGGGAGGCTAGAGCCATGATGACTTCCATCCACCGCACCCTGCTCTGCACAGCTGCCCTGATGCTATCTGGCGGCACAGCTCACGCGAAGTCTTGGGTTGATACCGTAACGGGCGGCGAACGCACGGAAGCGACGGTCACGCTGGACGACACGCTCGTCATGCGGACTGACACGCCCTTCGCCCAAGTGCGTGTTGCCAATGCCGAGGTCGCCGATGTCGTCGTGCTGACCGATAAATCTTTTCAGGTCTTGGGGCGCGCGGGCGGCAAGACGAATGTCATGCTCTATAACGCGCAAAACTCGCTCGTCGATATTGTCGATGTCACCGTCGGCTATGACGTTGCCGGTTTGAAAAAGACCTATTTCGAAACCTTCCCCCGCGAGAGCGTCGAAGTCCGCCCCCTCGCTGGCGGGATTTATGTCTCGGGTGATGTCTCGACGCAGGCTGTTGCAAAACGCGCCCTCTCCATCGCCGAAGCCTATGCCCCCTCGCGGGTGACATCGGGCCTGTCCGTGCGCGACAGCCATCAAGTCATGCTGGAAGTTCGCTTTGTCGAAGCCAGCCGCGATACAATCCGCCAGTTGGGCGTGAACGTGCTGTCTTCACGCGGCGGCGCATTGCTGAATGACGGTTTGTCGCTCAGCCCGGGTGACTTCGCCGTGGGCGGGTCTGGCCTGACGCGCAATGACAGCCTGATCGGAAATGCCGCCCTCTCCGCCGCGCTCGGCGGTGGGATTGGGGCAGCCGCGCTGAATGTCCGCATCGATGCATTGGAAAGCCAAGGCGTCATCCGCACGCTGGCCGAGCCGAACCTCGTCTCCATGTCAGGTGAAACGGCCAGCTTCCTCGCGGGCGGCGAATTCCCAATCCCGGTGCCGCAAGGCCAAGGTGAGATCGGGATTGAGTTCCGCAAATTCGGTGTCGGCCTCGCCTTCACCCCAACCGTGCTGGACGAAGGTATCATCAATCTGAAAGTCGCACCGGAAGTCAGCCAGCTGGATTTCTCGAGCGCGATCGAGATTGGCGGCGTCTCTGTACCAGGCCTGCGCGTACGCCGCGCGAACACAACGATCGAGCTACGCAATTCGCAGAGCTTTGCGATTGCTGGCCTGCTGCAAAATGAAAATTCCAACACGCGCGATGGTGTGCCGTGGTTGTCGAAAGTGCCGATCCTGGGCTCACTGTTTTCGTCGACCCGCTATCAAGAGAGCGAAACAGAGTTGGTCATCATCGTAACGCCGCATCTGGCTCAGCCCGTCGCGGACAGATCCCAGCTGGCCACGCCGCTGGATCAGATGACCGTTCCATCCATCGGACAGACGCTTCTGTCGGGTAATGTCGAAGGAGGCTTTGGCCATGCATTGCAGTAAATTGATCGCGCTCGGCGCGCTCGCGGGTTTGACACTCTCGGCTTGTGCCAGTCGCCCAGCATTAGAATCCAGCACACCGAATTTCGGTGACGCCGTCGCCGCCAATATCGCGGCACAGCGCGTCGCCCCGACGGCCGCACAAAAAGCTGACACCTACATCCCGCCTAATCGCACCCGTCAAAATCTCGCGCGTGAAGCTTATGAAAAAGGCGAAATTGCAGATCCGACCACCGTCGGCACCAGCGACGACTAATTTAAATAAACCGAATTAATTATACTGAATTTTTGAAAGAGAGAGCCCCTATGTTTCCCCCACATAAAACCTTTCGCCATTTCCTAAGCGAAGCCTCAATTTCTGGCAGCGTCGCCGTCTGGGTCGCCCTGTCGACGCCTTTCGTTGTCGGCGGTGCTGCCCTGTCCGTGGATGCCGCGCGAGTCTATAATGTTGATGCCGAATTACAGGCAGCCGCTGATGCGCTAGCCAAAGCGGGCGCAGCGGAATTAGATCGCCAAGGTGATGCCATTTCACGGTCTTCTCGTGCTGTGCAGCGCTTGCTCTCTCACGATCAGAAATTTGCCGATGACAGCACGTCTGTCGAGGTCGATACCATCACCTATTACACGGACGTTCCCGCACGCGATTACGAAGACATGCCCATGAGCGCGCGAACGAATAATCCATCCGAGGCCCGCTATGTCGAGGTCAAAGTCAAACCGAAAACCGTACGGACATTATTCCCGCCAAAGCTGGTCCGCGGTCTGACGAATGTGACGCTATCCTCCAAATCCGTGGCCGGTATGGACCGCGTCGTATGCGGCGCAGCCCCCGTCTTTATTTGCAACCCTGTTGAGGGAAGCACGACCACAGATATTTATCTAGAAATGCAAAAACCAGAGTTTCGACGGACACAAGTGAAATTCAAAACACCGAATAATGTCCGCGGTATGTATGGGCGTGGGAACTTTGGCTGGCTGGACCCTTACGGCGGCAATTCCGGCGCGTCGAAACTGGCCGATGCGATAGCCATTGATGTGCCAGACACCTGTTTCAGCCAGAGCGCTGGCGTCGTGATGCGCACTGGCAATATTGCGTCTATGTCCCAAGGATTTAACACGCGCTTCGATATTTATGAGGGTCGCTTCAAACGTAAAGCGTCAGACCCACGCTATGCGCCCGCGGCCAATGTCCTCAAAGGCTGGGCGAATACGGGTAGAGGAAATGGTAAGAAGAAGAGACATGTTTCTGTTGGCGGCTGCCCAACCGGTCAATCATCCGAAGCGATGGGACTGCCCCGCGATGATTGCTTTGCCAACGGGTCCTGCTCAGACGATCGTTGGGGCACGGGCTCTTGGGATTTCGCAGGCTATATGGCGCTGAACCACCCGGGTTTTCGCCGCATCACGATCGAAGGCGTGACCTATCGCATCAATACCAAGAAGGGCACATTTACGCCGTCCGCACCGCCCTCGCGTTACGCCATGTATCGCTGGGAAATTGATAATGATTGCGTGCCCGGCCGCGAGACCTATGGCAACAAAGCCGTGACACCCGAAGAAGGTCTACCGCAATGCCATAGCGCTGGCGCATCCACGACCGTGGCCGATCGCCGTCTGATGACAGTCGCCGTCCTAAATTGCGGCGAGATCCAAGCCGGTATGGACGCAGGCGTTTACAAGAAAAAAGACTCTGTCCCGGTCGAAACCTTCGTGGAAGTTTTCCTGACCGAACCGATGGGCAAAGGCCAAGACAACATCATTTACGGCGAGATCGTCGGCCCCGTCGGCGTGGGCGGACCTGATGGCAAAAACAACGATATAGTCGCGGTGGTCCGCTGATGCGTTTCCGGGATGATACATCAGGCGCCGCAGTCGTCGAGGCCGCCTTCCTTTTCCCGCTGCTGATCGCGATGGGTTTCGGATTTATCGATGGCTCCATGCTGCTGTTGCAAAACCACAAAGTCGAGCAAGGCCTCGTCGCGGGTGCAGGTTATCTTGCACGCGCCAACACGCCTGCGGCAGTCGAACGCCTGGCACAAAATTACGCGGTCACCGGCACAATCGACGGCACGGGTCAGGCCCGAGTCTCCGGCTGGCAGCCCAGCGATGTGCGCGTGACGATTTCGACCATTGCGAATAATGGCGATTATCGCGGCAGTGCAGATGTAAAAATCGCACGGTTCTCCACCGCGCATAGCTATCAAGGATTGGGCTTTATAAAACTCGTGTCCGGTGGACGAGTGACAATCCGTGCCAATCACGAAGAACGCCTTGTGCGGGCCCTATAGTGCGAAATTCCTTTCAGAGATTTCGCAAGAATGCAGATGGCGCCGTCACGGTAGAGACCAGCTTTCTGATCCTACTCCTGACCGTGCTGACAGGTGGCGCGATTGAGGCGAGCTATGCTTTCTATCAATGGAACGGCGCGCAAACAGCCGCCCGAACCGGCGCGCGGATTGCGGCGACCTATGACCCTGTCGCGCGCGATATTCGCACGATGACGGGACTGGAAAGCGTGCAGACCGGCGCGGCCATGCCGGCCTATGACCGCCAATGTTCTAGCGATACGCAACGTTGCTCTCGCGGAGGATATGACGCCGGTGCCATGCGCGCGATTATCTTTGGTCCAGATGATGACAATGCCTGCGCCGCCACGACAGAAGGTCGCCGCGGGATGTGCGATGTCTTCCCAGATGTGCGCCGATCGAATGTCGATGTCAGCTACACCAGTTCCGGCTTCGGACGCGCGGGTTTCCAAGCCGATCCAGCGCCCATTATCACCGTGCGTTTACGTGACGTGCCGCTAAATTTTGCGTTCCTCGATCTGGTCGGGTTTGGCGGTATCGCCACCCTGCCACCCGTCGAGGTGACCGTCATGGGAGAGGATTTAAGAGATGGCTGATCTAAAACTCTGGGGACGTCGCCGCGAAGACAAGCGAGTCGCCCGCAAAGATAATTATGCGCCCGTCCAAGCCGTTGGTCCCAGTACGGCAGACGACACGCTTGACCCGACCGACATGGAAACACCCGCGTGTGGCGGCCCCTCCGTTTTCGCCTTAATCGGCGCAACCGGAGGGGTCGGTACGACCTCGCTCTGTACGCAATTAGCACATGAGCTAGCGGTCTCATTGCCGCAAAATAAATCGCGACGACCACGTGATCCGCGCGTCTGCCTGATTGATCTGGATTTCGAGACGGGAGCCTGCGCGCATCATCTCGACCTACTACCCAGCCTCAGCCTTGCAGACCTTTGCGGTCCTGCCGATCAAATCGATAGCGCCTTTACCTCGGCCTTGGTGTCCACGCATTCCTCTGGTGTGTCACTGCTGGCGGCGCCGAATACGCCCGGCGCACAAGAGCGCGTCAACCCACATACCGTCATGGCTATGTTAGACGCAGCCTGTGAGCTATATGAGCATGTTGTTATCGATTTGCCGCGCCATGCCCAGCCTTGGACCGCCGGTGTTATGGCCGCCGTCGATCAATTAAATCTGGTCTGCGAATTGACGATTCCTTCCCTACAGGCAGGACGGGAACGACTGGCGCATCTTAGCGCGCAAGGCATTGCCGCCAATATCATTTTATCGAAGTTCGAGCGGCGGTCTTTCAAGAATAATTTGCGCTTGACGGATGCGGAAACGGCGCTGGGTCAAGAGATATTCAGCGCAATTTGTTTGGATCCAGACACAACACGCGAAGCGCTGAATTGCGGAGAGCCAGCAGGTTCAATCCGGCCCGAGGCGCGCTTTGTGAAAGACGTCAGAAAGCTGGTCGAACATTTGCACGCGCAGGCAGTAACGCCCTGTTTACCGCAAGCCCTAACGGCTGCCTAAGGCCCGGATGATACTGTCCCGAACATGGGACGATTTTCACAAGCTTTTGAGACAGCAACACCTGAAAATCAGGTGAATTTCGACGCGCAAGCGCCTGTCCAAAATACGCCCGACTTTGAGCCAGAATTAGTCGATATTCCAGCCGTCGTCACGCCAGAACCCGAGCCAAGAATCGTACCGTTAGACGATGAATTTCTGAATACAAAAATCAAGCTGCATACGCGCTTGATTGATGAGTTTGATCTCGCGCAACTCGACGGATTAGAGTCCACGGAATTACGTCTACGCGTCGCCGATATCGTCGGCGAGATGGCGCGTGAGGAAAAGCTGAAAATGAACGTCCGTGAGTTGGAAAAACTCTCGGAAGGCATTTACAATGAAATGGTTGGCCTCGGCCCATTGGAACCTCTCCTCCAAGATGAGAGCGTGTCGGATATTTTGATTAATGGGCATGAGCGCGTGTTCGTTGAACGGCGTGGCGAGCTGGAATTATCTCCCGTCAG
>CAYPWW010000018.1:16382-27524 GCA_964414555.1 uncultured Algimonas sp. | reverse complement strand
GCGCAATTCCTTTGGGCCGCCTGTAAAGCCCGCGTAACAATCCTGATTTCCGGCGGGACAGGCTCGGGTAAGACGACACTGCTGAACGCGCTCTCCGAGTCAATTTCGCCAAAAGAACGCCTCATCACGATTGAGGACGCGGCGGAACTGCAATTGCAACAACCCCATGTCGCACGGATGGAAACCCGCCCGCCGAACATCGAAGGTCTAGGCGAAATTAAACAGCGCGGCCTTGTGAAAAACGCCCTGCGGATGCGGCCTGACCGGGTCATCTTGGGTGAAGTGCGCGGCGAAGAAGCGTTCGACATGTTGCAAGCCATGAACACGGGCCACGAAGGGTCCATGGCGACATTGCATGCCAATACGCCGCGTGACGCTCTGACCCGTTTGGAACAAATGGTCGCGATGGGTGATATGAAAATCACACCCGAAGCCGTCGCCGGACAAATTGCCAGCGCCGTCGGCTTGATCGTTCAAGCGCAACGCCTGTCCGACGGGCAACGCAAAATCACCTCCGTCGCCGAAGTCACGGGCATGGAGGGCGCCGTCATCCAGATGCAGGAAATATTTAATTACACCCGCACAGGTACAGGTCCGAACCACACTGTTATCGGTGAATTTCGCGCGACGGGCATACGGCCCAAATGCTTAGACGAAATCACAACACGCGGCATTCCATTGCCTGAAGGTCTGTTCGAGCCACGAGTCATTGAGCCCGGTCGCCTGTCGGATAAGCCCATGAAACAGCGCATCGGCTGATGACGTTTTCCGTTGAATATCTTGTCTATTTCCTTGTCTTTTGCGCAGGGTTTTTAGGGCTGCAAGTCATCATTGGTGGTGGCCGACAAGCGGCGAAACGTGTGCATTTGGCCAATGACCGCCTGCGCCGTCTGGCCAAAGGCGAGAACGCGACAGATGTGCTGGCACGGATGAAACGCTCGCGATCCATTAATTCAGACGGAGCTTTGGCTGGCTGGAACGATCGGATCGCACAATTAGTTTTGCAATCGGGTTTACCGCTTGGCCCCTACGGATTTTATGCCGTAACAGCCGTTGCCGTCGTCGCATTAAGCTTGATGGGGTTCTTGCTGAAAGGCACGCTTCAAAGCGGTTTCATCGGGGTCGCCGCTGGTGCAACTCTCCCCCTCTTCGGCCTGATCTTTTTTGTGCGCCGTCGTCGCAAGCGGGCCGTCGCGCAGCTCCCCGAAGCTTTAGACGTCATCATCCGCTCGCTCGCCGCGGGGCATCCCGTACCTGTCGCGATGGGCCTTGTTGCGCGGGAAATGCCCGACCCCATCGGCAGTGAGTTTGGCATCGCCTCGGATGAGGTCAGCTTCGGTTCCTCCATCTCTGCGGCAATACAGAAATTGGCAGACCGGGTCGGTCATGATGATTTCGAATTATTTTCCGCAATGATCCGGCTGCAAGAACGCACGGGTGGCAATCTGGCAGAGCTATTGCGCTCGAATGCCAAGACTATTCGCGACCGCCAGAAAATGCGTTTGCGGATCAAAGCCGCTTCAGCCGAAGGGCGTATGAGCGCGCTGATCTTGAACGCAGCGCCGATGCTCTTGTTTGCGGCGGTTAATTTCATGAGTCCAGAATTTTACGGCGAGTTTGAGGGCAATGTCTTGCTGACATACGCGCTTTGGGGCGTCGTCATTTGGATGGGTATTGGGAATTTGGTGATGCGCCGCATGATCAATTTCAAAATCTAATGAGCTTTACAAACGCACTCACGGTCCTTGTGGCCATCGGCTTTCTAGGCATGTCACTTTGGCTGTGCTTCATTGCTGTGCGCAGCGCGATCCGTGACGGCGCACGCGTCCAGCGTCGTCTGGCGGGCGGCGCCACTTTAGACGCTGATGCGGATTTGGGCATTGGCGCGCAAGCCAAAGCCAAACGCAACCTGCTCAGCCAGATGGGCGCGCATTTGACGCTGCCCGACGCCAAGGAAATCACGCGACTGCGGTTCGAACTGGCCAAAGCCGGATATTACGACCCCACCGCCGTGCGCAGTTTTATTGCCGCACGCGTGATCTGCCTTTTCGCGCCGCAGATGATTGTCTTTATTTGCTGGGGACTGTTGGTCGCCAAAATTGGCCTGTCAGGCGCGATATTTGTTGCAATGATGGCTGCAGGCATTGGCTTACTCGCGCCGAGTTTTTTCCTACGCCGGAAAGCTGGGAAGCGCACAGACCGCTGCCGTCAGGGCTTTCCCGATATGATGGACCTGATGACCGCCTGTATCGAGGCGGGACTGGGCATGGATGCCGCTCTGGTCCGCGTCGGGCATGAGCTGGGCGGGCGCTATCCGGCGCTAAAACAAAACCTCGATATTATGAATCTTGAGCTGCGCGCCGGTCGTGAACGCAATGAGGCGATGATGAATTTCGCGGATCGTATCGGTCTCGATGAAGCCAAAGCCTTGGCAGTGATGCTAAAACAAGCCGAAGAAATGGGTAGCTCTGTCGGCCATGCGCTGCGGACGTTTTCAGAGGACATGCGGCACAAGCGGATGATGCGCGCCGAAGAAAAAGCGATGGCACTCTCGGCGAAACTGACCGTGCCGCTGATCGTATTTATCTTCCCGACAATTATGGTCATGCTGATGATCCCGGCGGGCCTGAGGATTATGGCGGGACTGGCCGGTGGTTAGAGCAGGTATCATTCTCGCTGCAGTCGCGCTCGCCCTGCCCGTGCAGGCCGCAGAACTGCCAGAGGTGCGTCCCGTCGAAATACAGGACGTCGATGTCTTCGCCGTGTTGCAAACGCTGACACGGGCAGAGGCCGCCTTTGCCGCTAGAGATTATGCGAGCGCGCTGCGCGGCTATCACCTCGTCCACGCGCATGATCCGCGCCAAGTGGACGCGCGGCGAGGCCTACGGCGCAGCTATCTGGCGCGGGGCGATTGGAAAACCGCCGCGAAATATACTGATACAGATGTTGCGGATACTGCGTTGATTGCGGCGCTCCGGGACGGTGACACTGAGCCACTGGAACTCGCCCTCGTGACTGAAAAATCCGACCCTCGTCTCTGGACGGCGTTGGGCCAGTTACAGGACCACGTGGGTGACCATATGCAAGCTCGCGAGAGTTATCGCAAAGCGGCTGACGTAGGCGCGCGCGCCGGACTGGCCTCTAATAATATTGGCCAGTCTTTTTTGCTCGAAGGTCAGCCAGAGATTGCCCTGCGCGCATTCAATGCGGCCGTCCTGCAAGACCCGACCGACCTGCGGTTTGACAATAATCGCCGACGGACGCTGCTGAGGTTGGACCGATTAGAAGACGCCGTGGCAGACCTGTCTGGGGAACGCGCCGCGACATTTTTGGGCGAGGCTGGACGGCAAGCGCTGAGCGACGGCGAACCCAAACTTGCGCGGCATTTGCTGGCGGCGGCAAGGCGACTGTCCCCGCGTCATGATCCAGCGCTGGCGGCTCTAGCCGAGCGGGCTGCCCGCCAATAGTTTCACAACGAGCATCGACGTCCCCGCCAGCGCGCCGACACCTAAACTCATCGCGAACAAGATCACGACGCCATCTCGCGCGGTAATACCCAGACCCAAAAGCCCGACAATAAATGCACTTGGCACAACGCCAAAGGGCACGGCACCCAGCGGCACAAATGTCGCCGACAAAACAATCGCCATTAACGCCGCCAGCACCTGCATCGGTCCTGTCGCGGCCCAGAGCAAGCGCGGGCGGATCACATTATCAATGGCCGCCAGCACAGGCCGCGTCTTCTCCTGCACGACTTTCAGCTTAGACGCCGGGATTTTCACACGGCGCAGAACCTCTGGCATCCAAGGCGTCGGCCGCCGAAACAACAGTTGCAATGCAAAGACGATCACGATCAATCCGAACGCTGCGGGCAGGCCGGGGATCGCGCCCAACGGCGTCATCATACACAACCCACAGAGGATCATGACCGGCCCAAAGGACCGATTGCCAAACCCCTCCACGACTGTTTTCAGATCGACATAGGGTTCGCCGTCCATGCTCTGCTGAACATGTTCGACAATTGACTGCAACGGCGTCTCATCATCTTCTGGTCGTACGGGTTCCATAGAGCGTGACAATTGGAACGCGCGGGCGTAGGGCGCAAGCAAGAATTGAACCTTTCACGCAGGAGCGCGACAGCTATGGATTTTGGGCTTTGGCTCGGACTCGTCGCCCTGTTCTTCACGGGTGGGCTTACGCCCGGCCCTGCCGTCATGCTCGTGCTGGCGTCGAGTTTTCGTTATGGGTTTAAGCCCGCGCTGCTGCCCGCGCTGGGTGTGGCCTCGGCCAATGTCCTGTGGCTGTGCATCGCGGCCAGCGGTACGGCGGCGCTATTCGAGATTTATCCGCGCGCGACATTAGGCCTGAAAGTCCTCGGTATGCTGGTGCTTGGCTGGATGGCGCTCTCCGTCATGATCGGCCCCTTGCCGAGCCTCGAACCCAATCCAGAAGACGCGCCAAAGCGCGGGCGGCTCTATGCAAAAGGATTTTTGCTGCAAATTACCTCGCCCATGCCACTCGTTTATTTCGGCATGTTATTGCCGCTCTATTTCGTGCCCGACGCGCCGATGGCGCCGCAATTCTTGATTATGCTGGTGACAGTGACCGTGTTGGAGCTGTTCGGCCTTTCCGTTTACGCCGGGGCTGCCTCGAAAATTCGGACGTTCCTACGCGACCCGAAACGCGGACGTTGGTTTAACATTGCCATCGGCGTCGTCATGCTGGCGTCCGGACTCTATGCAGTTCTCTCCACGGCTTAACTTGCCATTCAGATCGACATCGCTATGAGGCGCGCAAAGCACAACAGGACACATTTCCCATGGATATGAGTAAAATCCCGGTCGGCAAAAATCCGCCCTTTGACGTCAACGCCATTATCGAAGTTCCACTGGGCGGTCAGCCCATCAAATATGAAATGGACAAAGCCTCCGGCGCAATGTTCGTGGACCGCTTTCTCTACACGTCCATGCGCTATCCCTGTAACTATGGTTTCATCCCGCACACCCTGTCAGAGGACGGCGATCCGACTGATATTCTGGTCGTGGGGCAACGCGCCCTGATGCCAGGCTGTGTCGTCCGCGCCCGACCCGTCGGCGTGTTGATGATGGAAGACGAAGCTGGCGTGGACGAGAAAATCGTCGCCGTGCCGCATAATAAGCTGACGGCCTATTACGACCAGATCCAGACCTATACCGACCTGCCGCAGGTTTTACAGGACCGCATCCCGCATTTCTTCGCCCATTATAAAGATCTCGAAAAAGAGAAATGGGTCAAAATTCTGGGCTGGGAAGGCAAGGAAAAGGCTGGCGAGCTGATCCAAGCAGGGATCGCCGCGTATAAAGGCTAATCGCAAAAGAAGCTTTCCCTCTGCCCAGATTGAATTATCCCTGTTTGTGTAAAACGAATGGGGATTTTTCATGCGCGCACGGTTTTATATGATCTCGGCTTTTCTCTTGGCGGCTTGTTCAGCCCAGCCCGAGATGACGGCGGATATTCCCGACGCACCCCAACCCGGCGCGGTGGCACCTGCAACAGCCAAGGCGAATACCGATCTGGCTAAGCGCTTGCCGCTGTCGGATCAGCAGGATTTCAAAGATGCCGCGCGCGGTTTCCTCGCCGCCATTGAGGCCCCCGCTATCACAGACGCAGATGGCACCCCCGTCTGGGAGATCGCGCAATTTGATTTCGTCTCGGGCGAAGCGCCCGCCACGGTGAACCCCTCACTCTGGCGGCAGGGCGAACTCGTCGCGCGCCACGGCCTGTTCGCAGTCGCGCCGGACCTCTATCAAGTGCGTGGGTATGATCTGTCCGTCATGACGGTGATCCGAGGCGAGACGGGCTGGATCGTCATTGACCCGCTGACCAATGTGGAAACAGCGGCGGCGGCCCTAGCGCTCGTCAATGAAACGCTGGGCGAACGTCCTGTCTCGGCGCTGATCTATACGCATAGCCATGCCGATCATTTTGGTGGCGCGCGCGGTGTCCTCCCGAATGGGGCGGGCGATGTGCCCGTCATCGCGCCGAAAGATTTCTCTGCCGAGGCCGTGTCGGAAAATGTCATCGCCGGAAATCATATGACGCGGCGGGCAACGCTAATGTTCGGCTCGACCTTGCCGCGGTCTGCGACAGGCCACGTTAGCTCTGGCCTCGGCCCGGGCCTACCGCGCGGACAAGTCAGCCTGATCCCACCAACGGAAGAACTAGGCGATGGTATCACGCAAAAAACCATCGACGGCGTGGCGTTTGAATTCATGGATATGGGCGGCACGGAAGCGCCCAGCGAGTTCGTCTTTTACCTGCCCGCGTTCAAAGCTCTGCACACGGCGGAAGTTGCCAGCGGAACGTTCCATAATGTCCTAACCCCACGCGGGGCGAAATCGCGCGATGCGCTGGCGTGGTCGCAAGGCATCGACGATATGTTGCGCGAATATGGCGCGCAGTCGGACATTGTGCTGGCGTCGCATCATTGGCCGAAATGGGGCACGGACCGCGTCCAATCTCATCTGGCGAACCAGCGCGACATTTACCGCTACGTCCATGACGCGACGATGCGCGCGGCCAATGCAGGCGCGGGTATGTCGGAGGCGGCAGAGGCTCTGAAGGAACCCGATTTCCTGTCAGAGGATTTCGGGGCGCGGGGCTATTACGGAACGCTGAACCATAACGCCAAAGCCGTCTATCAGCATTATTTCGGTTGGTGGTCGGGCGTGCCGGCGGAGTATCACGCCCTCCCGCCGGAAGCGGCGGCGATTAAATATGTCGCCGCAATGGGCGGGGCAGAAGCCACCTTACGCACCGGCATTGACGCTTATGAAGCGGGTGATTTTCGCTGGGCTGCCGAAGTGCTGAACCATCTGGTGTTTGCCGATGAAGGTGGACAGCGCGCGAAAGACTGGCTGGCGGCGACCTATGAGCAAATGGGGTACCAAGCCGAGAGCGGCGCGTGGCGCAGCTATTACCTCACCGGCGCGCAAGAGCTTCGCGCAGGCCTCGTCGCGCGCGGCATGACGAACCCGGGCAGTGCGGATGTGCTGCGCGCTGTGCCGACCCGGACATTGCTGGACGCGATGGCCGTGCGGTTTAATGGCGAGAAAGTTTCAAAGAACCCGCGCGTCTTGCACTTTGTCTTCACAGACACGGACGAGCGGTTCACCCTGAACGTCAACCGCGCCACGGCGGGCGCAAGCCCCGGCTTGTCGGGGGAAGCGAATGCGACGATCACCTTAACGCGCGACGCCTTTAACCGCCTGATCGGGCAGCAGGCGGAATTTCAGGACCTGATGAAAGCGGGCGAAATCTCACTCGACGGCAATCCCCTTGCGGTCAGGGATTATCTGACCGCGCTGGAAACGCCGGAGATGTGGTTTGACGTCGTCACGCCGTAGTAAGACTTACTTTGGCGCGACGCGTAAGAGGCGGCCTTCGCCGTCTTCCAGCACATAAAGGCGTCCGTCCGGTCCGGCTTCGACTTCGCGGATGCGCGCACCCCACTCAAAGCGTTCGGCCTCTGTTGCGATCGTGCTGCGCATATCCGTTTTGGCAGGAGAGTTTTCGACGCGTGCGATTTTATCTTCGTCAAAAACGATATGTACGAGGGCTTGGCTAGACATGCCGCCGATGAAACCATCGCCCGTCCAATCGGCATATCGATCGCCCTTGTAAATCGCAAAACCGGCAGGGCTGATCGCGGGCACCCAATAGGCGGCTGGGTTTTCAAAGACAGGATTTGTCTTGTGATCCGGAATTTCGACACCGGAATAATGCTTGCCGTTCGACACCGTCGGATAGCCATAGTTCTCAGAGCGTACGATGCGGTTTAGCTCATCGCCGTCGCGTGGGCCCATTTCATGGACCCAAAGATCGCCCTTGGCGTCAAAATCCATACCTAGCGGATTACGGTGGCCCAGCGACCAAATCTCATTCGTTACGCCGCCTTGGCCGTAGAAGGGATTGTCCTCTGGCACGCTGCCATCGGTATTGAGGCGCACGACCTTGCCGAGGTTCATGTCCATATTTTGCGACGGCGTGAATTTCTGACGCTCCCCAGAGGTGATCCAGAGATAACCCTTTGGCCCAACGGCGAGGCGGTGGCCATAATGCCCGTTGCCCGTCACTTTTGGATATTGGCGCCAAATGACTTCGCGATTGACCAATGATCCACCGCGCGCCGAGAGCGAGAGCGTGGCCCGCTCGACCGCCGCGCCGGACAACGCATTATCGTCTTCGTCGCGTTCGACATAGGAAATGAACACGGTGTTATTGGATGCAAAATCAGGATGGACGATAATATCGCCGAGGCCGCCCTGCCCGCGGGCCGTCACCTCTGGCGCATTGGCGATGCGACCCAGCTTCTTGCCGTCGCGGCCCAACAGCCAGATCGCGCCTTCTTTCTCGGTCACGAGCGCGCGCCCGTCCGGCATAAAGGTCATCGCCCAAGCGCCGTCGAATGTCTCCAGCTCTGTAATCTCGATCTCGGAGCCATTGGTGCCTGTCACGGTTTCAGCAACAGCCGAAGTCGAGAGCGCCACGCTGGACAGGGAAAGAATAGCGGCAGAAAGCAAAAAACGAGGCATGTCGGATCTCCGAATAAAGTAGGTCTCATAACACATACGTTGCGAGGCGCTTTCGGGTTCCTTAGCCCAAGAGATCAAAGAGCAACAGCTCTGCGGCTTCTCCTCGCGAAATCTTGACCTGACCCGGCTGTGTGAGGGCCAGACCACTCGAAAACCTGCAAGGACATCTACGCCTAGCTTGAACGCGAGCGGACTTGGCCCAATTACAGCTTGACCAGACCTTACGGCCTTGTCACACAACATTCCTACGCGAAGGGAAGCGCTGTCCATGGGCAAGCGGCCAACTTCATACTCGCGAGGGGAAGCGTCCTTCGGATCAAGGATCCGGATCGAGACGGCCAACTTCATAACACACTAGCCGGCGTTAGATCGGCTCGACTTATGGGGAGAGATCAGATGGAACTGACTCTTATTTTAATTATCGCGGCGGGCTTAATCGCCGTGCTGTACGGGATTTTGACCCGTGCCAGCCTGATGAAGGCATCAACGGGCAATGAACGCATGAATGAGATCGCCGGCGCGATCCAAGAAGGTGCGAAAGCCTATCTCAACAAACAATATAAGGCGATTGCCATCGTTGGCGTGCCAGTTACGATCATCCTGTTCGTCCTGTTCGACTTTGGTCTCATCGCACCTGTGGGCTTTATCCTCGGCGCGGTCTTGTCAGGTATCGCGGGCTATGTCGGTATGCTGGTGTCGGTCCAAGCCAACGTCCGGACGACAGAAGCCTCACGCACATCCCTGGGCGCGGGCCTGAACGTTGCGTTCAAAGCGGGCGCGGTCACGGGTATGCTGGTCGCAGGCTTGGCTCTGTTGGGCCTCGCGGTTTATTACTTCGTCTTGACGGGCCCCATGGGCGCGGATGAGCGCGGCGTGATTGACGGGCTGGTTAGCCTCTCGCTCGGCGCGTCTCTGATTTCGGTCTTTGCGCGTCTCGGCGGCGGTATCTTCACCAAGGGTGCAGATGTTGGCGGCGATTTGGTGGGTAAGGGCGAAGCCGGTATCCCCGAAGATGATCCCCGCAATCCCGCTACGATTGCTGACAATGTCGGCGACAATGTCGGTGACTGTGCCGGTATGGCAGCAGATCTGTTCGAAACCTATGTCGTGACAATTGCTGCGACTATGGTCCTCGGCTCGATCCTTTACGGAGCCATCGGCGAGCTAGCGCTCTATCCGATGGCGATTGGCGCAGCCTGTATCGTGACCTCGATCATTGGCACCTATTTCGTGAAACTGGGTAAAGGCTCAACCAATGTCATGGGCGCGCTTTACAAAGGTCTGATCGTGACGGGCGTGTTGTCCGCAGCTGCTATCGCTGTCGTAACACATTTGATGATCGGCTTTGGCGATGTTGGCGGCACAATGGTTGCCTCGACCGCGACAAGCGCAGGCTTTGCCGGATTCTCCGGGATGGACCTGTTCCTCTGCGCCGTCGTCGGTTTGATCATTACCGGACTGATCGTGATGATCACCGAGTATTACACGGGCACAAACTACCGCCCCGTGAAATCCGTCGCGGCCGCGTCTGAATCCGGACACGGCACAAACGTAATCGCAGGTCTGGCCGTTTCCATGGAAGCGACCGCCATTCCAGCCCTGATCATTGTCGCAGGTATCATAATTACCTTCAGCCTCGCAGGCCTCTACGGTATCGCGATTGCTGTGACAGCCATGCTCGGCGTGGCCGGTATGATCGTCGCACTCGACGCTTTTGGTCCTGTGACCGATAATGCGGGTGGTATTGCCGAGATGGCAGAACTACCGCCGGAGGTGCGTGACACGACCGATACGCTGGACGCTGTTGGTAACACGACAAAAGCCGTGACCAAGGGTTACGCGATTGGATCTGCGGGCCTCGGCGCGCTGGTACTGTTCGCGGCCTATTATCAGGACATCCTGTATTTCAGCGCTCAGCCCGGCAATCCACTGTCCGGTGTCAGCGTCGATTTCAGCCTGACCAACCCTTACGTCATTGTCGGCCTGTTCATCGGCGGACTGCTGCCTTACCTCTTCGGAGCGTGGGCGATGCAGTCTGTTGGACGCGCGGCGACAGCCATCGTCGAGGAAGTCCGTCGTCAGTTCAAAGCTGACTCGGGCATCATGGCCGGCACATCACGTCCTGACTATGCGCGGGCCGTCGACATGCTGACGGGTGCGGCGATCAAGGAAATGATCAAGCCGTCCTTGCTGCCAATTTTGGCGCCGATCGTGCTTTATTTCGCGATCTATTTCATCGCAGGTACAAGCCAAGCCTTGGCTTCGCTGGGTGCGATGCTGATGGGTGTGATCGTCACGGGTCTGTTCTTGGCCCTGTCCATGACCGCCGGTGGTGGTGCGTGGGATAACGCCAAGAAATATATCGAAGACGGTAACCATGGCGGCAAAGGTTCAGAAGCCCATAAGGCCTCTGTGACTGGCGACACCGTTGGCGATCCTTACAAGGATACAGCCGGCCCCGCCGTGAACCCGATGATCAAGATTACGAACATCATCGCCCTGCTATTGCTGGCCGTTGTCGCCCACTAAGCGACATCGAAAATTGTAAGCTTCAAGGACCGCCCTCCGG
>CAYPWW010000018.1:0-16372 GCA_964414555.1 uncultured Algimonas sp. | reverse complement strand
AAACCCAATGATTAAGATCACGAACATTATCGCGCTCTTGCTCTTGGCGGTGATTGCCCACTAAATTAAATAAAATCTCTGGGGAGAGTGCGCCCGCCTCGATCATCGGATCGGGGCGGGTCTTTTATTCATCATAAGGGCCTTCGAAGCAGTCATCATCCGCACTGCACGCCAATACCAACACTGAAACGACTGTCACCGTTGCCAGAACAATCGCGCCAACGCCCAAGCCGACGCGGCCCGCTGTTCCGATATCCTCGCGCTCACTTTGTGGAAGCTGCAAAACGGCATCATTCAATAAGAACTGCGGCTGGCTGGACAGGGTCATCGCGAGACGGCTCTCTGTATAGCGCTCGCCCGCACCCGCCGACTTGATCGCCCAATTTGCTGCGCCCCGATCCGAACGATATTGCCGCCCAATAAGCGCCAGCTGCGGCTTTGATTTGGCAGATTTCATATCGCCGCCCAAAGGTATGCTGAGGCTGATCCGCGCTTCCGCCCCGCGCGGCGCGAAGGCCGCATCAAAATCGGTAGACTGCGCCTGAGCCGCGGCTGGCAGCGACATCGCCAGTGCAAGCCCAAGTGTCGCGGCAAAATAATTAAATGGTGTCATGGTCATCTCCCGATTTGATGAGATGACCCTCGAACGAAATCCAAAACACCGCAAACCAAGCCGTGTTGCAATCCGTTCCGGTTTATTTCGAGATGTTACACGCTTCGCCTCAGATTATTTTCGTACGGGATGCGTATCATTCGTGAAAACGAGGAATGGCTTCGTTGCGCCCGTTTCCCAAATAACAGTTCGATCAGGACGCGCGATGACAGCATCTTCCAAAGGGCGGGCAGCGTGGATTAACGGCGGAGTTTGGATCAGTTCAAACTCAACATTGATCGTTTCGTCCTCACCCGTATGGCCTAATCGCTTCGACGCGCCGTCCTGTATCATGTCCCAACTCTCGGCCAGCTTATACTGCATATTCCCAGAGGCGTAGAATTCCTCTGGCGCAATGCCAGCTTCCCCATCCACATCGAGCAAGCGATGCACGTGATGGTCGCTCGGAAGGATTTCACCACGCGTCAGACGCCCATCTGCATTTTTGTCCAGTCGATTGAACAAGCCCATGTTTATGTCGGGAATGGGTTGAGGGCCGGCCGCTTTCGCCGCATCCAGCGCCGCCTGCCCCGTCAGGCGCTCACCCGTTTGCGGGGCTGCTTCGGCTTCCTCAAGAGCAGTTTTTAACGCATCCATATTTGTTGTCTCAATCAAGCTCGGCTTTGCGGAGAATGCAAAAACACCGGCCACAAGAGCTGCGCTGATAAGACTCGCACCTGCCAGAATCCCGTAACGGCGACGCCCCAGACCGCGCCAAGCACTCGCCAGCCTGTCCGTATCCGCACGCCGCACATAGCCGCGTATAAAGCGCCGCAAAGCGCTGGACGGCGTATCGCCTTGACTATCACAGGCCTCGACGAAACTCTGCTTCTCGCGATAGCCGAGACGGACTTCCAACCGTTCGCTTTTCTTTTCTGATGTGTCTTCATGCATGTGACAGGCCTTTCATATCTCGAGGTCTAACACATCTGAAAATTCGGTATGTGTGAAGCAAAAGCCTGTCCGTACAATGAGGCTTCTTTGTCCGGGCAATGGGCGGCTCTTCTAAATCCCGCTGCGTGACAGCGACACTCCTGCGCGCTAGGCTCATTTCATGGACGACACCCCCATCATTCGCGCTGTGCCCGAAGTTGCAGACAGCGCCGCGCCTTTGCAGACCTTACCCGGGCGTCCCGCTGATTTATGGGCAGCTCTGATCGCCAGCGCAGGTGCCATTCTCGCCGTCGGATCTGCGATCGCATTTTTTCTGGGGTTTGCCGAGAACGACACACGGTGGGAGCATTTGCTCTCCGCGCTCATCTTGACGGTGGGGCTGTTCGTTTTAGCTGTTGCCCCCTTTGCCATTGTCGCAGGCTTAGCGCGCGCCGCGCTACGTCGAGGTGGACGCCTGCGGGATTATGGCTGGACTCTGTTTCTGATGCTGCCGTGGTTAGCGCTAAGCGGCCTAGCCATCGCAATGACGCCTTTGCCGATTTGGTTCAGCGCAAGCCTCGCGGTCTTGTCAGGGCTTTTATGTCTCTGGGCCGCGGTCTCACTTTGTCTTGATTGGCGAAACACCTCTGCTGGTCCGAACGTAGACACAACAGAAGACGAACCCGAACCTGCTACATGACATAAGTTTAACTGATATTGTCAGCGGGGGTTCAGCTTTGTTCTGGCATAAATTTGCCCATGAAGGAGATTGATATGACCTATCGAAAGCATCTTCGACATCTGATGCTCGCTGCCTCGGCTGCCGTTTTGGCGGCCTGTGCGACGGCGACCCCCTATCAGCCAGCCTCTACCGCCGGTGGTTTTGACGGCTTTTCACAGCAGATGATCGAAAACGACCGTGCGCGGATTACATTTGGCGGTAATTCGCTGACCAAGCGTGAAACGGTCGAGAATTACCTGCTCTACCGCGCGGCTGAAATGGCTGTCGAACGCGGGTTTGAGACCTTCACCTTGCAAGAGCGTGACCTCGAAGCCAACAAACGCGTCAGCGTTACCCCCGGCTTCAGGTCGGGCTTTGGCCCCGGTTTCGGCTATGATCCCTATTTCGGATATAGTTTTTATCGACCCCGCTATGGCTGGTCTCGCCCCTATCGCTATTCCGCGTTTCGCGGGTTTAATCGCCGTCGGGGTTTTGGCTTCAACCAATTCTACGATCCGTTCTACGACCCATTCTTTGACGATTATGACGTCCGAGAAGTAACAAAATATCGCGCGACGGCAGAGGTCAAATTTGGTCGGACAGTTGGATCGCAAGACCCACTGACATTTAATGCTCGCGAGGTTCTGGAAAACCTAGGCAGCGCGATCACCTATCCGAAAGAATAGCACCGGACGCACTTTCCACTCAAATCAAGTGGCCGTCCCAAATTGGGGCGGCTTTTTGTATGCGGGGCGATGCCTCAATCCGCCAAAGTCTTGGGCGTGCGGTAGTAGAGCTTCAAGCCATTGGCTGTGCTCATGGAATCGCTCTGCGTATTCAGAACCGTCCGCACCCGATCGAGGATCAACGTATCGATCGTGATGATCAGTCCCGTGACATAGCTGGCATATTCTGCCGAGACGCCTTGGCTGATCAGGATGTCTTGTAACAAGACAACCGATGCACTTGGCGTGCCCGCGGCCGCGGTTGCAAAAATCATGGACTGCAAGCCAACGACACCCATCTCTGCGAGGTTCAGATCAATACCGAACGCTTTGATCGCATAGAGCGAGAGCAGCAGTAGACCGATCAGTGTCCCGACCATATTGATCGTCGCGCCGATCGTATAAAACGGCGTAGATTCATCCGCATTCGCACCCAGTTGGTCACAGGCCATGCGCGTCGCAGGCAGTGTCGCGATAGACGAGCTGGTCGAGAAAGCGACGAGCGCTTGCGGCAAGATCGCGCGGAGAACAAAGCCGATGCCGCGTTTTTGCATCGCGGCTGTAACGCCAACAATGATGACCCACGTCCCGATCATCGCGATAGCATAAGGCAGCAACAGCCCCGCCAAATCCGTCAACGTGTCCATCCCGCCCGGACGATTGAGCGCCAGCGTGATAGAGCCAAAAACAGCCAATGGAATCGTATATTGCAGGAACTTACGGAAGCCGGCGATGAACAAATCAGACACGCGGTCCGCCTGTTGTCCCAAGTCCAGTTTCGTCAGCGCTTTGCCCAACAACACACCTGCATAAATCGAAATCATCAGGGCAGAAGTCAAAACCCCATAGATTTTCGCAAGGAATGGCGTCTGTTTAATCTCGCCGCCACCTGCGCCAATCGTTGCTGGGTCCGGCAAAATGTCGAGGTTCGGGAACATAAGATATGCACCGATACCCAGCGCGAGACCGATCAAGGAGAAGGTCACAAAAAATGCAAAGACCCGTAAAAACTTTGCGCCTAACCCACCCCGAGAAATCGCAATCGAGCTGCCAATCGATAGAATGATCAGCGCATACATCAGCGGTTTCAGCGGAACAAACAGCGCGTCCTTCGCCAGTCCGGCGATGGATTTCAGCAGGTAGGTTCCGCCCGGCGCGATCGGATCAGCGAGCCAAGAAAACCCCAGTGCCCAAAATAAAAACGCCAAGCCCGCAGCAATAACGACGAGCAGCAATAATGGAATATCGTGAATACGTGACATGGCAGGTCCTCTTTAGTGGAGACAGGTCTAGGGGTGGGGGCGCATCAGGGCAAGACACGACCGCGTAACGTAGCGCGCACCTAAAGGCCCATCTGGCGAACGGCGAGGTCTTTCATGATCTCTTCTGAGCCGCCGCCAATGGCGATGACTTTGACCTCTCGGTAGACATTTTCAACGCGGTTCCCACGCAGATATCCCGCCCCACCAAGGATTTGCATGGCCTCAGAGGCGCAGAACTCCAACGCTTTCGTCGCGAAGAATTTGGCTTTGCAAATCTCTGCCACGGGCATATCGCCCGCCTCAATCTGGGCACAGATAATCCAGAGCAGCGAGCGCAGCGCATCGATCTTGGCCGACATATCTGCGATCTTATGGCGGATCACTTGGTGGCGTATGAGCTTTTTACCAAAGGTCTCACGTTCCTGCGCCCAAGCGAGACTGTCTTCCAGACAGACCTCCATCATGCCGAGGGAAATTGCGGCGAGGCCAAAGCGCTCGTAATTAAAATTCTCCATGATCTGGATAAAGCCGAAATTCTCTTGCCCCATCAGATGATCGTCGGGAATGCGGCAGTCATCGAAATAAAGCGTCGCTTGGTTGGAGGCCCACCAACCCATCTTTTTCTTTAGCGCCGTGCGCGAAAAGCCGGGCGCATCTGCTGGCACAAAGAACAGGGAAATTCCGCCAAGGCCGGGGCCACCTGTCCGTGCGCCAACGACGAAGTAATCTGATTCCATGCCGCCCGTGATGAACGTCTTCGATCCGTTCAGAACCCAGCCATTGCCCTCCCGTCGCGCCGTTGTTTTCAACGCGGCCACATCCGAGCCACCGCCCGGTTCCGTGATCGCCAAAGAACTACCCACGCGACCTGCGATGATCTCTGGCAAGATCGTTTCGCGGATATGATCATTGGCGAGCTTTTGGATCGGGTCGATCGAGATGCCTCTCCCGCCGAGCGCAGCGGGCACACCGCCCGCGCCGCATTTTGCCATTTCTACGGCGTAGTCCATGCGCATGAACATATCGGAAAATCCGAGGCCGCCGTATTTTTCGTCAATGCCAAAGCCCCAGACGCCCAGCGCGCCGAGCTTTTCATGTAGCGCCCATGGCACCTGACCCGCTTCGTCCCAGTCAAAGGCATAGGGCCGGATTTCGGTCTGAACGAAATTATGGATGGTCTCGCGAAAGGCCGCACGCTCAGGCGTATCGAAGGGATTTTTCAGGCCTTGCGGCAGGGAGATCTTTGTCATGAAGAGAGTCTAGCCCGCGCGGCGTAGGCTGACAATCGCAGCATCCCAAACGAAAAAGGCGGCACCCGAGGGCGCCGCCTTTAAATCATTTATGCGAACGACCTTAGAAGGTTTTACGCAGTGCCACACCATAAGTGCGTGGCTGGTTCGGGTAGGCATTGACCGTACCGGCCTGCACAACGCCTGGGAAGGCGCTGGTGAAGGACTCGTCATTGAGGATGTTACGACCCCAGAGACGCAGGGCGTAACCATCATATTCAAAGCCGAGGGCCGCGTTGAACAAGCTCGTTTCCCGCGTGACGCCTGGAATGTTGCCAACAACCTGAACTTCGTCCTCATACTGATAATCACCGCGGATAAAGGCGTTGAGATTATCGGAGAGTTGCATCTCGTAAGAGGCGGAAACCGACAGAGCAATTTCGTTGATGCCTGCAGGCTTCGTGCCTGAAAGGTCGCCGACGCCGTCACCCGGTGTGCCAGGGGCTTGGTTGGCGAGATCGAGTTCGCCGCCCGTGATAACAGGCGCGCCTTGGAAATCGACGAATTCCGGATCTTGGATGATACCGGCAAAACCAAGTGTCAGGCCTTCGACTGGCTTGAAGGTCGAGTCGAATTCGACACCGCGCGAGGTTTGCTCACCCGCATTGGCGAGGACAAAGCCTGTGCCTTGGAAGATCGTGGACTGGAAGTTCTCAATCGTCTGATCATAGGCAACGATGTTGATCGCACCCCAATCGAAACGTGTCTTCAGACCCAGCTCATAAACCGTCACTTCTTCTGGACCAGAGAAGCGCGTACCGAAGTTACGACCTGTGGCACCATTGTAGTTGTTGTTGGCGAGAAGACCTGCATTACCCAAAGCGGTGGCATCCGTACGGAACGGACGCGTGTCACGTGTCAGGTTGAAGGACGAGGCTTTGAAACCCGTACCTGTCGAGACAAACACGTTGATGTTGTCATTGACTTCATAGCCGAGCTTGGCGGTGTAGCTTGTGTCGCTATCACGCGTGCGACCGCTTTCCACAGCATTCGGGAATTCGATCAGAAGCGGCTGGAACTGCAGACCCAACAGGCCAGCAAGCGGGCCATTGACTTCATCTGCGGCAAGACCGGCAGAAGCGCCCAACACACCGTTGACGTAGCCCTGCGCCGCGGGACCAAATGCACCGCTAGCCGCGTTTTGGAAGTTCGCCGGAGTGAATGGGATACCCAAGGCCGCCTCGAAGGACGGAACGCCAGCAGCAGCATTGCCGTCCAGGAACAAACCTGTCGAGATGATTTGCGTACCCTGCGCGCCTGTCAGCGTGAGGTTACTAAAGACATCTTCGTTTCGGATAACGTCCAGCTGAACGTCCTTTTTATCCTTCGTGTAGTTACCACCAAGCGACAGCGTCAGGCGATCGGTCAGATCGAAATCTGTTGTACCAAAGAAGGAGTAGGCTTCGTTTTCTTGCTGGAAGCGCTCATCGATACGCTGACCCTCCGCAAAGAAGGTGCCTGTTTCAAAACCAAGGACTTGCTCAAACCCGAACAAAGGTGAAGCGGATGGACCGCTGACGAATGTGGCAGGCACACCCGTCGCCGGATCAATCGAAGCCAACGCATCGATATAATTACGAAGGTCGGCACCATAGAGCAGGCCGGCGTCCTGATCGATGCTTTCATCGAAGTAGTAAGCGCCCAGCATGAACTCGAGGCCCGATCCATTATTGGACGCGACGCGGAATTCTTGTGTGAAGGTGTCGATGTCAACGAACTGGAAGACATTGTCCAAAAGCGCGGCTGTTGTGAAGTCGCTATCGCTTTCGTAGTCAGTTTCATTTTCACGCTTCGACGTGATCGAGGTAAATGTCAGACCACCGAGCCAGTCTTTGCCGTATTCAATCGTCAAAGAGGCACCGCCATCGTCGATCAGGTTGGTTGTCGCGCGGTTTTGAGCCGTCTCATAAGAGAATGGGTCATTCGGGGATGGAACCTGTCCACCCAGCGCACCAATGATGCCCGCTGTTGGACCAACAACGGCTGTGGTCACGCCACAGCAGTTTTCGTCCAAAGTCGTCTTGTCCCAGATCGCCCGGAAGGACAGGTTTTCTGTCGCATCCCAAAGCGCCTGTGCGCGGATGTTGAAACGATTGAGATCGTTGAAGTCGCCGCCGCCAGAACCGGCAGATGGCTCAAAGTAACCATCACGTTTCTGGTAACCTGCACCCAAGCTAACAGCCAAAGTGTCGGACAGGCCGCCCGTCAAATAACCTTTTGCATAGTTCAGGCCGTAATTACCAACGCCGCCTTCGATGTAGCCATTGGCTTCATACTCGGGGGCAGATGTCACAACGCTAACAACACCGGCCGAGGCGTTCTTACCGAAGAGTGTTGATTGTGGGCCGGACAGGACTTCGATCCGGTCGAGGTTTGGAAGGTCAACAATTTGTGCCGCGGCGCGCGAGCGATATACGCCATCGATGAACAGGCCGACGGATGGCTCGATCCCGATGTTGTTGCCGCCGTTACCAAAGCCCCGAATGATCAGGGTTGAGTTAGCGGCGTTTTGCAGCTGTGAGACGCGGAAAGTTGGGACGACGGATTGAAGATCCTTGATGTCCAAGATTTGAGCATTTTCGATAACGTCTGCGGATGTCACTGTGACAGCAACCGGTGTGTCTTGCAGGGTTGTGTTACGCTTTGTCGCGCTGATGATGATAACGTCTTCGTCAGCATCCTGAGCAAAAGCGGGCGCAGTAGACAGAAGGGCGATGGCTGAGGCAGAAGCCGTCAGCACGCGTGTAAACTTGGACATAAATTTCCCGATGTTTATTGTTGATGCGGACTTATGCCGCAGTTGCGAACTGGCTATCGCGCCATGCGAACGGTTGCAAGCCATTCACCAATAACGGGCAACCGATTTGGCACAGGCTGTTGCAGGAGAGCCACACGCTTAAGAGAAGGTTAAAACCGCAGTTTCACGTGCTTTGAGCGCTGGGACTGATTGGCAAGTCAGACGCCAACCGTTATGTCAGCTTATGCCTGCGCCCCAACCTCTCGGCCCAACGCCCGCCCCCGCGCTTGACTGGTCGCGGCCCGGCACACCTGCGGCAACAGACTTTGGGGACATTTACTTCTCAACCGATGGCGGATTAGCGGAGACACGCGCTGTTTTTCTAGACGGCTGCGGTCTGCCAGATCGCTGGCAGGAACGGGACGTTTTCACGATTGCGGAGCTGGGCTTTGGGTCAGGCCTGAATTTCCTCGCGACGTGGCAAGCTTGGCTGGCCACGGCCAAAGCGGGGCAGCGTCTGCACTTTGTCTCTATTGAGAAGTTTCCTTTTGACCGCGAACAACTCGGGCGCGCCCTCACCGCTTGGCCAGAGCTTTCGACCTTGTCGGAACGCTTACTCGCCGCGTGGCCGGGCCGTGTGCGCGGCATGCATCGGCTAGATTTTGGCAATGTCAGCCTAACCCTGATCCATGCGGATGTGACAGACGCGCTGGACGCGGTGGCCGGCCTGCGTGCGGACGCTTGGTATCTCGACGGATTTTCGCCGGGAAAAAACCCGGGGATGTGGACCGACGAGGTCTTGGGCCGGATAGGTATGCTTTGCGCGCCGGGGGCACGGGCCGCGACCTTCAGCGTGGCGGGCGCCGTGCGGCAAGCCTTAACTGCGGCAGGATTTACGGTCACGAAACAACCCGGTTTTGGGCGCAAGCGTCACCGCTTGGAAGCTGTTTTTCCCGGCGAGTCTGTTCCAACTGCCTCCAAAGGAAAGTCCCTTATCATCGGCGCCGGCATTGCAGGCCGCGCGCTGGCCGAGGCTTTATCCCGTCGCGGGGCGGATTTTGATATTATCGACAGCGGGCAACCGGCCGCCAGTGGTAATCCTGCGGCTCTGATCAAACCTCGATTAGATTTGCAAGACCGACCAGAGTCGCGCTTTTTCCTCTCGGCCTTTCTGCATGCGCGCCGCACCTATCTAGCGCAACCAGACTGCATCCTAAGCGAGGGCGTAACGCAAAAGCCCAAGACACCTGCGCAAGCCACGCGCTTTGAGAAAATCGCGGTGCAAGGCGCCTTGGGTGACACGCATGTACGTTGGGATGGCACGGCATTGCAGATGGATAGCGCGCTCGTCGTCGATCCTGCGAAAATTTGGCTAAATTTCGAGGTGCAGCAAGAGACCGCTGAAGACGCTTTGAAACGCGATTATACGCGCGTCTTTTATGCGGCTGGATATGGCATTCGGACGCTTCTGCCAGAGCTCGCCTTGCGCTTTTCGCGCGGGCAGTTGAGTTGGGCGAATGCGACCGGGCTAGAGCGCCCGCTGGCTTACGGCGGTTATGCCCTGCCCTTGGATGGCGCGACGCTCATCGGGGCGACGCATGATCGGCTTGACGACCGTGACCCATTTGAGATCCGGACTGAGGATGACGCAAAGAATTTCGCGGATTTTGAGTCGATGACAGACCAGAGCCTGACCCCCGCAGACCGGTCATCCCGCGCCAGTGTGCGGGTCACCAGCGCGGATACACTACCCGTCCTCATCTCTGAAAATAGGCGGCATATCCTGACGGGGTTAGGCTCTCGCGGGTTTGTCTTTGCGCCGCTTTTGGCGGAAGCCTTGGTCGCGGAGAGCTTTGGCGAGGTTCTACCGATCACACAGGCTGTGCGCACCCGGTTTCAGCCGCGTTAATCGCGCGAGCCGATCCGAACTTTCGACGCGCCGGAGCTGGATTGATCTATCCCGCCAGAAACGCTGCGAATACGGACGTCAGACGCGCCAGAGGCAGAGATATCCGCTGTCGTGACATCCGCATCGATATTCGTATCGGACGCACCCGACACGCGGATTTTCAACCCACCGATCCGGCCTTCATCAATGCGCAGCTCTGATGCACCACTGCCATCAAAGGACAGGTTTTCAGAGGTCACAGACACAACCGTAAGATCGGACGCGCCGGAGGCTTCAATTTTTGCGATTCCCGTTATGTTGCCCATATCGATATTGCTGGCACCCGATACGTCCAGCGTCAGCGCGCCTGTGTCGCCAAGGCGTAAAGCTGACGCACCTGAGGCTTCCAAACGCATACGCGCGCTATCGCCCAGCGTCAGTTTCGACGCACCAGACACATCGACCTGCGCAAGGCCTGCAACATCGCCGAGAACGACGCGGCTGCAATGCCCCATATCCAGATCAAGACCCGCGACATCCAAGGCCTTTTCGGCGAACAGGATGGAGTCATCGATAATCAGCTCAGCATCTTTAGGCAGGCTGAGCGTCAGCGTTGGGTAATCCTTGATCGGCCGATATTTCCGGCCTTCCGTGCGGATTGTAATTTTATCGCGACGCGAGCGACACTTATAGCGCTTCGGGTTATATTGACCGTCGATTTGCAAACCGTTGCGACGATCAATTTCGGCACTTTGGCCGCCTGTTATTTCGGCCGCGAGCGGACCATTGGTCCAATGAATTGTGCCGACAAAGTTACGTATTTCAACGGTCGGGCCTTCCTGCGCCGTGGCGGAAATCGCCGACATGGCCAGGACGGCCGCGCTCACACTGAGGGTCTTGAGATACGTCATGGCCTAGACTCCGATCCGGATGTGACGATCACCGGTAAAGGCGATGTCGATCATAAAATCGGACGGTGCATCAAGGCTGATCGCGGTTCCGTCTTCGTCCACGCTGAGGTGGAGATAGGCGATGTTTGCGTCCATCGCGACGGGCGTTGGGATGGTTGGCAGGCCAATCCCGCCTAAAGCTATTAGTGAAATCAGTGTTGTTTTAATCATGGCGAAACTCTCCCTTTAGGCCAGATATGAAGGGGATGCGTGGCACCGCATCCCGCAGGATATGTGAAGCGCGTGGCACCGCGCTTCGGTCAGTTTAGTCTTCGAGATCGCGGAAATCGCGATTAAGTTTCCACTCCTTCGAAGTGATGGATTTCTCCAAATTCTGCAGACGCATTTCCAGCGATGTGAACTTGGACCGTACGTCCGAATAGGTCGTCGTAGAGCCAGCTTTCCCCGCGGCCATTGTTGGCGCGACTTTGGCTTCGGCTTCCCGCTTTTCGCGGATATAAGGCGCGCGTGGATCTGAGGGCATCAACACCCAGAGGATGAAGTAGGCGATCAGTGGAACCCCGAAGAATAAGATCAGCAGGATTGTGATAATCCGGATCATCGTATGATCCCAGCCGAGGTAATCACCGATCCCGGCACAGACGCCGCCGATCTTGCCTTCAATTTTATTGCGCGTCAGGCGGCGCTCAGATGAATGTGTCATGTTCCAACTCTCGTTCATTGTGTTCCAGCGATTCCAGTCTTGGACGCGCGTGTTCACTTCTCCCTCCAATTCGGGACTTCGTCGTCAAGGATGCTTTCCAGCACCGCGACACGCTTATCCAAAATATCGGCGATCTTGCTCATCTGCGTCAGTTCTGCTGACTGGTCTTCGGTAATTGTGCCGGCCGTCTTGTTCAGGTGCTTATAGTGTAAGCTGACCCAAACGATGCCGAGCACCATAATAAACGGGGCAAGCGGTATCAGGATTCCCATGTCCATGCCTTTCTCTCTCTTCTCTTGTCTTCAATCTATTTCAAGGTGCGCCCGGACGTCCTAGCATTCACTAGGCGGGGTCCGCGAGGACAGCGGGTTTCCGTGTCCGGGCGCGAGGGGGTTCGTGAGCCTTAGCCGGCTTTTTTCTTTGAGCTACCATTGGCAGCTTTAGGTTTACGCATCCGAGCCTTCAGCGCGGCGAGTTCGTCTTCAACCGCATCATTGGCTTCCAATTCTGCGAACTGGCTTTCCAAGCTGTCGCCTGCGCCGAGATCGAAACTTTCAACATGGGCTTCCAACTCGTCGACCTTGCGCTCCATCCGCTCATAGCGGGACAGTGCGTCTTCGACTTTCGTATCGCGAACCATGGTGCGCATTTTCACCTGTGACTTGGCAACAGAGCTGCGCATGGCGAGCGCCTTATGCTTGGCCTTGGCTTCGTTCAGCTTGGTCTGCAGCTTGGCGAGATCCGCATCAGCTTTGTCCACGGCTTCGTCGAGGATCGCGATTTCGCGGGTCACGACGCCGACCATATTCTCGGACTGTTGCTTGGCCGACAGGGCGCCACGGGCGAGGTCTTCTCGGCTCTTAGACAAGGCCAACTCGGCCTTGGCTTCCCACTCTTCTGCGCGGGCGGCATAGTCATCGGCTTTGCGGGCCAGTTCTTTGCGCTCTGCGATGTTGCGGGCGGCGTCCGTACGGACTTCGACCAACGTGTCTTCCATTTCTTGGATGATGAGGCGTGCGATCTTCTCTGGATCTTCCGCCTTGTCGATCATGGCGTTGAGGTTGGAATTGATGATGTCGCCCATGCGGGAAAAAATGCCCATTGTGTGTCTCCTTTGACGGTGGGTATTGGGGTTTGAATTGGGTTAGCGGTTAGAGGAAAATCCAGCCCAGCAGCACACCGATGAGGATGTATTGCCAAGGTTCGGCGTGGCCCGAGGTCACGCGGCGGACAAAGCCTGCGCTGTCAGCGCGCCAGTCTTTGGATTTTGGGTCATATGAGCTCATGTTGGTCTCCTGAAAAATCTAGCGGGTTATGGTTGTGCCGTGCGGGCTGTTGAAGCCCGGGGTGGCGTAGCGTGTTGTACCCAGGACCGCGCTGCGGCGGGCTTTGCGTGCTCGGCGAACCGAGCGTAGGCGAGGTGTTTCAAAATTGTCCCGCATGATTACCCCCAAGCTTTCGATACGGCACCCGTGCTGTGGCGCGAGGTCAGTGCTGCGCGGCGGCGAGCATAGCGTGAGCGACGCACCGCGTGCGTCATGGGATCAGCAGTGGCACCTGCGGTCTCCATTTCGGTGTCTGTCGTGCGGAAGGTCAATTTCGTCTCCTATTATTGATGTGCCCCGGGATTGGGGCCTCTCTCTTTCGTCTCCTGTGTGAGCCTGTTGGGATGTCCCTCTCGGCTACACACAGAAGGTGCGACAGGATGACCCCATTTGTCGAATGTTTTTAAACTATTGATTTTATTGTATTTTCTAGATTTCCAGAATCCTGCACGGGAAATGAATAGTCATTTTTACCTGTATTTAGTATATTTGACTAATTTTATATGGCTGATATAGCTAATTTATGCCAACACTCCCCCCACAGCCCATAGGTCAGTCCCAAGCCTATCTCGCGATTCTGGACCGGGTGTCGGATACGGCGACGCTGGATAAGCCTGTTTTGCTGGTGGGAGAGCGCGGGACCGGCAAGGAATTGATCGCCGCTCGGCTGCATTTCCTCTCCCCGCGTTGGGAACGTGTCTTTATTAGCGTGAATTGTGCGGCCTTTACGCATGAAGAGCTGGATCGAGAGTTGTTCGGGTCTAGCCTGCTCGACGGGCGAGCGGACACAAATGGCAAGTTTTTCGCCGCCGATGAAGGCACGCTCTTCTTAGACAACATTGATATGGTCCCGTCGCGTTTGCAGGAAAAGCTGATGGGAGCCGTTGAATATGGGCGCTACGCCGCCAGTGGGGAGACCGCCACCGAAGACGTCGACGTCCGTGTCATCACGGCGACAGGCATCGACCTCCCCGCCGCCGTGGCGCGCGGTGAGTTTCGGGCGGACCTGCTGGATCGCTTGGCGTTCGATGTTCTCACCCTACCGCCCCTCCGCGCGCGCCGGGATGATATTGCGCCACTATCGGAATATTTCGGGCGAAAGATGGCGGCAGAATTAGGTGCGCCCAGCTTTCCGGGATTTCGGGCAGAGAGCCTGCAAGCGCTGGAAGCCCGCGATTGGCCCGGCAATGTGCGTGAGCTGAAAACCATCGTGGAACGCAATACCGCCAATGCCTGGTTGGCAGATGAAACCTTGTCAGAGCCTCTGGGCCCGTTGCAATTCGATCCTTTCGAGGGGCCGCACCGTTTGCGGGACACGTCCCCTGTGGCCCCAACGCCTCAGCCGGCACCCCCCAGCGATCGCCCCATGCCGGCCTATGGCCTGCCAGAACTGGACCCCTCGCCGACTGTGGAAGAGAGCTTTACAGATCGCGTCTTGGCTTTTGAGCGGCGATTGATCGACGAGGCCCTGCGCACATCAGAGGGCCATCAGGGCAAGGCCGCCAAACGGCTGGAGCTGTCCTATCACCAATTTCGCGGCATGTTACGCAAACACGGTTTGAAGAAATAAGGTCATGCAAAAATCTACCTAGTCAGCTGCGCCTGCCTCCCTTAGCGTTGGAAAAAAAGGGGACACGGATGAAATCGATCAAAACCATCACTTTGGCCGCGTGCAGTTTGCTGGCCCTCACCGCTTGTCAGGCCGAGCAAGTGACTGCCCCGACGCCTCCGTCAGCTCAGGCGCCAGCCGTTGCGCCAGATGACATCCCGCGTATCGCCACAAAGGTCGCGCTCTTCGGCGATCTACATGTTCACACCGCCAACAGCTTTGACGCCTTTATCTTTGGCACGCGCACAGATGCCGATGCCGCCTACCGCTTTGCCAAGGGCGGCACGATCGACAATGGCGCGGGTCAGGCGATCCAGCTCGACGGGCCACCGCTCGATTTTTATGCTGTTACAGACCACGGTGAATATCTGGGCATCGTCCCCGCCATGCGCGACCGCAGCTCGCCCTTATCCAAGACAGACACGGCGAAATCGATCTTCGGCCTGCTCGCCAATGATCGTCGCGGGTCCTTCTTGCGCGTCGGAGGAACCGTTGTGAGTGGCGACGAAATCCCGGAAATCTATGACCGCGCGCACATGGACGGCGTCTGGGCGCGCACCGTCCAAGCCGCAGAAGATCATAATGACCCCGGCACCTTCACGACCTTTGCCGGCTATGAGTTTACCGCCATGCGCGCCGTGTCCGATGGGGCAGCGGCAAACCTGCACCGCAATGTCGTGTTTGAGAATGCCGCGCCCGACCGCCTGTTCACGACATTGGATAGCCCGCGACCAGATGCTTTGTGGGGCTGGATGGATGATCAGCGCGCCCAAGGCCGCGACGTCTTGGCCATTCCGCATAATTCCAACGCGTCTAATGGTATGATGTTCGCCGCCGGGAGCTATAACGGTGCGCCGCTAGACCTCGCGGAAGTCGAGCTACGCGCCCGCAATGAACCGCTGGTCGAGATCACGCAATTAAAAGGCACGTCAGAAACCCACCCCCTGCTCTCGCCCAATGATGAATGGTCGGACTTTGAGATTTACGACAATCTGATCGGTGGCACCCTGCCGTCTTATGTCGTCGACGGCAGCTTTGTGCGCCAAGGTCTCGCACGCGGACTCGACGTGGAAAGTCGCCTCGGCACGAACCCGTTTGAGTTCGGCGTCATCGGCAGCTCAGACACGCATATCTCTGGTGGGGCCTTTGGCGAGGAAAGCTTCTTCGGTAAATTCCCGCACGACATGGATCCCGATAATCGCCAGTCCACCCCGCCAGATGGCGTGACAGATTGGAGCACGAAAGAGACGCGACCCACAGACCTCGTCGCCACGCCGCAATATGGCGCATCGGGCCTGGCCGGGGTTTGGTCTGAGGCCAATACGCGCACGGATATTTTCGCCGCGATGAAAAACCGCGAGACCTTTGGCACATCCGGTCCGCGCCTGAAGGTCCGCTTCTTCGCAATGGAGGCCCGCGCAGATACGGATATTCTCGACGCACCCGACATGGTCGCGCAAGCCTATGCTGGCGGGCTGCCCATGGGGAGCCGCTGGGAGAAAGACAGCCGCGGTGCGCCGCAATTCCTCGCTTGGGCCGCACAAGACGCCACTTCCGCCCCGCTGGAGCGTGTGCAGATTATCAAGAGTTGGTATGCGGACGGTCAGCCCCAAGAAGCGATTTATGACGTGGCCTGCGCCGATGGCTCCACGCCTGACGCGGGACGCTGCGCCGATC
>CAYPWW010000017.1:29306-43462 GCA_964414555.1 uncultured Algimonas sp. | reverse complement strand
ACCTGCCAACACCGTCGCCACGCGCCCGGGCGGGATGTACCGATGCGCAGGGAGGATTCTCCAGACGACATATCTGTGTCAGCCTGCCGGCATCCGGCGGGCGTGTTTGGAGTGTATGATGAAACGATTGATTTTGAGCGCGAGCTTACTCGCGCTGGCCGCGCCGGCTTGGGGACAGGCACAGGCAGATTACAGCCAGTATATTTCTTGCGGCACGCATGAGGCGGATGAAATTATAATTTGTGACTGGTATTTAGAAGACGTCCACCGGGATACCGTCATCGTGACGGCAAGCCGTATCGGTTTTGATCGGCCAGATGATCTCACAGCCCCAATCTCGACAATCACCCAGACCGACATTGCCAACCGCAACCAAGCCGTCGTTGCAGACCTCCTTCGCACCGTACCCGGTCTTTCCGTTTCGCAAAACGGCGGAGCGGGATCATTGACACAGCTACGCCTGCGCGGGGCAGAGGCCAATCATATCCTCGTTCTTATCGATGGGGTTGAGGTCGCCAACCCAGCCGATGGAGCGTTCGATTTCGGCGGGTTGTCCACACAAGACATCGTCAAGATCGAAGTCCTGCGCGGAGAGCAATCCGCACTTTACGGCTCGGACGCTGTTGGCGGGGTCATCAATATTCTCACCCGTGCGGGAGAAGCGCGCGAGCGCTGGCGCGCGAACATTGAGGGCGGCAGCCGCGATACGCTTGATGGCGGGTTCGGTGCCGTCATCCCTGTGGGCGAGGCAGCTCTCTCGATCAACGGCAACGCTTTTACGACGGGCGGATACGACATCGCGGGACTGGACGGCGAAGCGGATGGCGCAAAATCACGCAGCCTCAATCTCGGTCTCAACGCAGTTGAATTGGGCGGCGTGACGTTCAGCGGGAAATACGGTTTTACCCGCCGCGAAACCGACTTTGATAGCGATACGGATTTCGACGGGCGGTTGGATAATACCGCCGATGAAACGACAGTCGAAACGGCCACGGCCCGCGTCGACGCGCGCTTTGATCTGGGTGCGATCCAGAACAAAATTACAGCACATATGGTCGAGACTGAGACCGATACGATCGGCGGCTTTGCGTCCAATTCGACAGGCGCGCGCCACGGGATTAACTGGATCGCGAAAGCCGACTTTGATGACGTGCATAGACTCACCGTGCTGGTTGAGGCTGAGCATGAGCAATATAAAATTACCCCAAATTTTACGGAGGCCGGAGCCGAACCTGACGTATGGACAACAGCTTTGGCAGGGGACTACCGATTCCAGAACGACAGTTTGACCGTCAGCGCTTCTGCGCGTCTGGATGACAATGATTTGTTCGACAGCACGACGACTTGGAGGTTAGGCGCGGGCTACGCTTTCCCTTGGGAAGGTCGCCTGCGCGCCTCTCTCGGGACCGGGATCAAGAACCCGACATTGGTCGAGTTGTTCGGTTTTTTCCCGCAATCGCGTTTTACCGGAAACCCAGATTTACAGCCTGAACGCTCGACCGGCATTTCTGTCGGCTATACGCAAGAGATCGGCAATCTCTCGGTCACGCTGGATTACTTCCGCTCAGAGCTGAAAGACGAGATCACGACGCTCTTTAATCCAGACTTCACCAGTACGGTTGTCAATCTGGAATCAGACAGCACGCGTGAAGGCATCGAGATTGCTGCGGATTGGCGTCTGGCTGACAAGTTCTCGGTTTCCGGTTCGGCCAGCTTCTTGAGCAGCGAGCAAGACGGCGTCGAAGAGATCCGCCGCCCAGACGTGCTCGCTAGTGCGACAGCCACATGGCGCCCGATCGAGGCGGTTAGCCTAACGCTCGCCGTGGATCACAATGGCGAGCAACTCGACACGGATTTCGCGACATTTTCCAATGTGACGCTGGATAGTTTTACGCTGGTGGGCGCTAATGCGCGCTGGTCTGTGACGGATGACGCAGCGCTCACGCTGCGTGGGACGAACCTGCTGGATGAACAATATCAAGAGATCGTCGGCTATGCCTCCCCTGGGCGCGGTGTTTTCGCGGGGCTGGAGCTATCCTTTTAGGTGCAGATGAGGGCGCGAATCTCGTGCTCGCACCATTGCCCCGCCGCGCCCATCCCGCTAAGGGGCGCTCAAATTAGAACGCTACTTCGGAGACTCCCATGGCACGCGCAAAAATCGCCCTTATCGGCGCCGGTATGATCGGCGGAACGCTGGCTCACATCACGGCCCGCGAAGAGTTGGGCGATGTCGTCCTGTTCGATATCTTCGAAGGCACCGCCAAAGGCAAAGCCCTCGACTTGAACGAGGCCGCCCCTGTCATCGGAAAAGATTGCACCCTGAAAGGTACGAATGATTATGCCGATATCGCCGGCGCAGATGTCTGCATCATCACAGCGGGCTTCCCTCGGAAGCCGGGCATGGACCGCAGTGAGCTGATCGGCAAAAACCTCGGCGTGATCAAACAGGTCGCCGAAGGGATCAAAGAGCACGCGCCAAAGGCTTTCGTAATCTGTATCACCAACCCGCTGGACGCGATGGTCTGGGCATTACAGAAATTCTCTGGGCTTCAGCCTCGCAAAGTTGTCGGCATGGCCGGCGTGCTGGACAGCGCGCGCTTCCGCTATTTCCTCGCCGATGAGTTCAAATGCTCGGTCGAAGATGTGCATGCGTCGGTCCTTGGTGGCCATGGCGACACAATGGTGCCGCTGACGCGTTACTCCACCGTGAACGGTGTGCCACTGCCAGACCTAATCAAGATGAAGTGGACGACCCAAGAACGTGTCGACGCCATCGTCGAACGCACCCGTAAGGGCGGCGGCGAAATCGTCGGCTTGCTCGGCAATGGCTCGGCTTTCTACGCGCCAGCAGAGAGCGCCATCGAAATGGCGAAATCCTATCTGCGCGACAAGAAGCGCATCCTGCCATGCGCCGTACGCCTCTCAGGCCAAATCGCAGGCGTTCGCGGTCTCTACGTCGGTGCGCCAGCCATGATTGGCTCCAAAGGCGTTGAGAAAGTCATGAACATCCGCCTGAAAGCAGACGAGCGCGAAATGTTCATGAAGTCCGTCGCGGCGGTCGAGAAGATCATCGCCGATTGCCAAGAGATGGAGCCAAGCCTGCGGGATTAGGGTTCAGGCCTAAACCAACCCATTGAAATTTTACCCGCTTCGTTTCGGAGCGGGTATTTTTTTGGAATATCGGGATAGCGACGTTTCACGGCTTGCTGTGGTGTAGCGGGCTTACAAGCCGCGTGGAGGACAGAGGGGGATTCGAACCCCCGAAGGACTTGCATCCTTACTGGATTTCGAATCCAGCGCTTTCAACCGCTCAGCCACCTGTCCGTCCGAGCACCACTTTCGTGGAATGCGCGCGGATAAAACCCTCCTCGCGCGAGGGCAAGCTAAAACTGTTGCGCCTGCTGAAGATGAATCCCTGAGAGAGCCTTAGGTCCAGCCTGCCGTTTTGAGCGCCTTCGCGCCAGACCGGCTGATCGGGACCTGCGTGCCAGAGTGAAGCACGATGCTGGCTTTGCCAGATGTGCGACTCACCTCGGCAACGCCAGCCTCTGCCACCCACCAGCTGCGATGCGGTTTTAAGCCGGGCAAGGGGGCTGCCAGATCTTGCGCATCGGACAGGCGCATCAGCAGCATATGCTCGCCCGCGGCGGAATGGATGCGGACGTAATGGTCCTCGGATGAAATCGCATAGAGCGTTGCCTCGCGGAATTTTGGCGGCAGGCGATCCAAGAGGGCGGGCCGAATATTTGGCTCGGCGGGTGCGGGCCGATGGGCCAGTTCACCCACAAGCGTGATCGTGCCCGCAATCACAAAGATATAAAACAGTGTCAGGCCTAAACCCATCAGGGTGTTTTGCGGGTGTAGCGCGGAGACAAAGGGTGCAACGGCCAAAGTCGCCGTCACGGATTGCACGATGATACGCAGAGGCAGGGCTGCATTTGGCCGGAACCGCGCCAAAAGGACTTGGCCAAGAATCGCGCCCAATCCACCCGCGAGCGTCAGGCCAATCCAATATAGAAACCGGACAGGCACAGAAAATCCATCCGTCCCAAATGGCGCAAGCACAGCGAGAACGGCTCCCGCGAGGAGTGGTGTCGCAAGCACGCGCAGGACTGCGTTCTGAAAAAGGCCTGTCATTCACGCAACGTGAATGGCGGGCGGGGTCTTTTCAAGTCGGTTCACGAAGAAGGGCGTCGGTTTGCGTAAGCGCGATAGCGCGCCGCGAAATGTCGTGGTGGAACAAGGTCAACCGAAAGGACGTGACCATGAACCTCGACTATCTCTTTGAGCAAAGCCTTGTTGTGCAGATCCATGCGCTGGCCGCGATTGCCGCGTTTTTCCTCGGCGCGGCGGTGTTTTTATCGCGCAAGGGGACGCCCGCGCATAAATTGGCGGGTCGCGTCTTTGGCGTCTTAATGATTGCGGCCGCGACCTCTGCCATTTTTATTCGCGAGATCAACGATGGCAGTTTCTCTTTCATCCATATCTTCGTGCCGATCACATTTATTGGTTTGTATCAGATCATTTCCACCGTCCGACGGGGGGATATTTCCAGTCACCGCAAGCATGTCCGCAATATGTTTTTCGGCGCGCTGCTGATCCCTGGGTTTTTCGCCTTTATGCCAGGGCGCGTGATGTGGGTGATGTTCTTTGGGGGTTGAGCGGGCTAGGCGGTTGCGGCGGACGTGCGGGGCGTTATAAGCGCGTTCACACGTTCATTACCGACTAACGGACCTCTCATGAATATCCACGAATATCAGGGCAAAGCTGTCCTCAAATCCATCGGCGCCCCCGTCAGCGAAGGTGTCGCGATTTTCAAGGCTTCAGAAGCCAAAGCGGCGGCTGAAAAGCTGGGCGGACCCCTCTGGGTCGTCAAATCCCAAATCCATGCGGGTGGCCGAGGCAAAGGCAAGTTCATCGGCGCCCCAGCCGATGCCAAAGGCGGCGTGCGTCTGGCCTTTTCTGTCGAGGATGTCGTCAAGAACGCTGAAGAAATGCTGGGCGAATATCTCGTCACAGAGCAGACCTCGGATGAGGGCAAGCAGGTCAACCGCCTCTACATCGAGCATGGCTCTGATATTGACCGCGAGCTCTATCTCTCGATCATCATCAACCGCGAAACGTCGCGCGTGTCCTTCATCGTCAGCACAGAGGGCGGCATGGATATCGAAGCCGTCGCCCATGACACACCGGAAAAAGTCATCAATTTCGACATCGACCCTGCGACGGGTTGGATGCCGCATCATGGTCGGACATTGTCCAAGGCATTGGCCTTGAAAGGTGATCTCGCCAAACAGGCCGGTAAGCTCGGCAAGACGCTCTATGATGGCTTCCTCGCTAAAGACATGGCGATGCTAGAAATCAACCCGCTGATCGTCACGGAAGACCAGCGTCTGCACTGCCTCGACGCGAAGATCAGCTTCGACGGCAACGCCCTGTTCCGCCATCCCGACATCGCCGAACTGCGCGATGAAACGGAAGAAGACGAAAAAGAAGTCGAAGCTGGCAAATACGACCTGTCTTACGTCGCACTCGACGGAAACATCGGTTGTATGGTGAACGGCGCGGGCCTCGCGATGTCCACGATGGATATCATCAAGCTCTACGGCGCAGAGCCTGCCAATTTCCTTGATGTTGGTGGCGGCGCGACGAAAGAAAACATCGTCGCGGCCTTCAAAATCCTGACATCGGACGAAAAAGTCGAAGGTATCCTGATTAACATCTTCGGCGGGATCATGAAATGTGACGTCATCGCCCAAGGCACCGTCGACGCGGTCAAAGAAGTGGGCCTCGAAGTCCCGCTCGTCGTACGCCTCGAAGGTACAAATGTCGAAGCAGGCAAAGAGATCATCAATAATTCCGGTCTGAACGTCATTGCGGCGGATGATTTGGACGATGCTGCGCAGAAAATTGTCGCTGCGGTGAAGGGTTAAGAACATGAGCGTACTCATCAACAAAGACACCAAGGTCATCACGCAAGGGATGACGGGTTCGACCGGCACGTTCCATACGGAACAGGCGCTGGCTTACGGCACGAAAATGGTCGCAGGCGTCACGCCGGGCAAGGGCGGTTCCGAGCATATCGGCCTGCCAGTTTATGACACCGTGGCCGAAGCCAAACACGCAACGGGCGCCAGCGCGACCGTCGTCTATGTGCCGCCACGCTTCGCTGCGGACTCCATCATGGAAGCCATTGACGCCGAGATGGAGCTGATCATCGCGATTACGGAGGGCATTCCTGTCGCCGACATGATTCCCGTCAAGCGCGCATTAGTCGGCTCGAAATCTCGCCTGATCGGCCCGAACTGCCCCGGCGTTCTAACCCCGGGCGAGTGCAAGATCGGCATTATGCCAGGTAAAATTTTCAAAAAAGGCACCTGCGGCGTGGTCTCTCGCTCCGGTACGCTGACCTATGAGGCTGTTTACCAGACCTCCCAAGTCGGCCTTGGCCAGACAACAGCCATCGGCATTGGCGGCGACCCCATCAATGGTACGAACTTCATCGATTGCCTTGAGCTGTTCCTCCACGACGACGCGACAAAGCAGATCATCATGATCGGCGAGATCGGCGGCTCGGCCGAGGAAGAAGCGGCGGAATATATCGCGCATATGGCCAAAAAGGGCATTTCCAAGCCGATGGTTGGCTTTATCGCGGGTCGCACGGCTCCTCCCGGACGCACAATGGGCCATGCTGGCGCGATCGTGTCCGGTGGCAAAGGCGGCGCGGAAGACAAAATCGCAGCCATGGAAAAGGCCGGTATTCGCGTCTCTGACAGCCCTGCGAAATTGGGCGTGACGTTGATGGACGTGCTCAACGGCTAGTCTTTGTCATCCGAATGAATCAAAGCCGCCTCTCGTGGGCGGCTTTTTTGTGCGGTTAGGGCAGATTTCCGCAGCATTTTTTACGCCGCTTTTAACCGAAATCCACCGATGACACTGCGCGAAAGCACTGCTAGGGCTGATTTCGATTTCATGCCAAGACTGCAAGGCTAACCGGACATGACCGAACGTTCCGAACAAAACCAAGCGTTACTCGACACGCTCTTTTTGGATGGCGGCAATGCTGCTTACCTAGAGCAGATGCAGGCGCGTTATGCGGAAAACCCTGCCAGCGTCGATGCCAGCTTTCGCGCATATTTCGACTCTCTCGGGGAAGACCGCGCAAATGCCAAAAATAACGCCGAGGGACCCAGTTGGACCCGTGCAGCTCACCCGACGGACCCAACGCCAGAGCTGACGTCTGCGCTCACCGGGGATTGGGGCGATGCCGCCGCTGTCGCAACAAAGGTCAAGGCCGCCAATCCCGACATGAGCGATGACGCGGTCAAGCGCGCGGCGGAAGACAGCCTGCACGCGATCATGCTGATCCGGGCCTATCGCGCGCGGGGACATCTGATTGCTAATCTCGATCCGCTTGGCCTGCAAAAGCCGGATGTCCATCCAGAGCTCGATCCAACGACCTATGGTTTCACGGCTGAGGATATGGACCGCGATATCTTTATCGATGGGGTGCTGGGCCTCGAATATGGAACGCTGAACCAGATCCTCGAGATTCTAAAGCGGACCTATTGCTCGACCCTCGGCGTGCAGTTCATGCAGGTCTCTAATCCGGAAGAGAAAAGCTGGATACAGGAACGGCTCGAAGGCCCTGAAAAAGAGATCAGCTTCTCCAAGGAAGGTCGCCTCGCCATTTTGCAAAAATTGGTCGAAGGGGAAACTTTTGAGCAGCTGATCCACAAGCGCTATCCCGGCACAAAGCGTTTCGGCATTGACGGCGCAGAAAGCCTTCTGCCCGCGCTGGAACAGATTATCAAACGCGGTGGGCAGCTGGGTCTGAAAGACATCAACTTCGGTATGCCGCATCGCGGGCGTTTGAACGTCATGGCCGCCGTCATGCAAAAACCTTACTCGGCGATTTTCTACGAATTTCTCGGCGGTGTTGCGGCCGGTGCAGAAGATTTCGGCTCAGGCGATGTGAAATATCATTTGGGCGTCTCGGATGACCGCGAGTTTGACGGCAATTCCGTTCATCTTTCGCTCGCGCCGAACCCATCCCATCTGGAAGTTGTAGCCCCTGTCGTCATGGGCAAGACCCGCGCGAAACAGCAAATGGCCTCTGGGACATATCAATCGCATAACCCTGAAGAAGTCATGGCCGTTATCCTGCACGGCGATAGCGCCTTTGCCGGCCAAGGCGTTGTGATGGAAAGCTTCCAGCTCTCGCAGCTGGTTGGCTACCGCACGGGCGGCTCTATCCATGTTATCGTCAATAACCAGATCGGCTTTACGACGACGCCGGATGAATATCGCTCGGGCCAATATTGTTCCGATGTCGCCTTTATGGTTGAAGCCCCCGTGTTCCACGTCAATGGCGACGACCCAGAGGCTGTTGTTTTCGCGGCGCGGGTCGCTACGGAATATCGTCAGAAATTCGGCAAGGATGTCGTTCTCGATATCATTTGCTATCGCCGCTACGGCCATAATGAGGGCGATGATCCGTCCTTTACCCAGCCGATTATGTATCAGGCGATCGATGGCCGCCCGACGACACGACAGATTTATGCGGAACGCCTAATCAAGGACGGCGTTTTGTCAGAGGCCGACGCGAAAAAGCGAATGGATGATTTCTACGCCAAGTTGGACACCGATTTTGACGAAGCTAAATCCTATGAGACGAAACAGCCAGACTGGTTGAAGGGTGTCTGGGAGGGCATGTCCCTGCCAACAGAAAAAGATGGCAAGCGACGCGGGAAAACCGACGT
The DNA here is from genome assembly GCA_964414555.1 of uncultured Algimonas sp. Lineage (GTDB taxonomy): Bacteria > Pseudomonadota > Alphaproteobacteria > Caulobacterales > Maricaulaceae > Litorimonas. The sequence continues at coordinate 34,700 of CAYPWW010000017.1, read as the reverse complement.
TGAGATCGATGTGCTCAAAAACATTGGAACAAAGATCACGACGGTCCCGAATTCCCTAAACATGCACCGCACGTTGAAGCGGATTATCAAAGCGCGGGCTGAAAAGATCGCGTCCGGTGAGAATATCGACTGGGGTCTGGCAGAACATCTAGCCTTTGGTACGCTGATCCAAGAAGGCCACCCGGTCCGCCTGTCAGGACAAGATTCTGAGCGCGGGACATTCTCGCAGCGTCAGTCCAACTGGATCGATCAAAAGACCGAGGAGAAATATTGCCCGCTCAATAATCTCTCTGATGATCAAGAATATTATCAGGTCCTGAACTCGCATCTTTCCGAGGAAGCGGTTCTTGGTTTTGAATATGGCTTCTCGACGGCCTCGCCCAACGCGCTGACGATCTGGGAAGCGCAATTTGGCGATTTCGCCAATGGCGCGCAGGTCATGGTCGATCAGTTTATTAGCTCCGCCGAACAAAAATGGCTGCGCATGTCTGGCCTCGTGATGCTGCTGCCGCATGGTTATGAGGGGCAGGGCCCAGAGCATAGTTCCGCGCGTCTAGAGCGCTACCTCCAGCAATGCGCCGAAGATAATATGCAGGTCACGAATATCTCGACGCCTGCAAACTACTTCCATGCTCTACGCCGTCAGGTGAAACGAAAGTTCCGTAAGCCGCTCATCAATATGAGCCCGAAATCCTTGCTGCGGCATAAGCTCTGCGTGTCGACCTATAAGGAAATGGGTCCGGGTAGCGAGTTCCACCGCCTGTTGTGGGATGACGCGGAATATCGCCCAGAGGTGAGCCAGATTAAATTGGCCGAGGACAAGAAGATCAAACGTGTCATCCTCTGCTCGGGCAAGGTCTATTACGACCTGTTCGAAGCGCGGGAAGAGCTGGGTCGGAACGACATCTATCTCCTGCGGGTCGAGCAACTTTACCCCTATCCAGATGATGCCGTTCAAGAAGAGCTTTCGCGCTTCAAAAACGCCGATATGGTCTGGTGTCAGGAAGAGCCCAAAAACATGGGCGCGTGGAGCTTTATCGCGCCGTTCCTAGAGGACAGCTTGATCGCGATTGGTGCGAAAAACACCCGCCCGCGCTATGTCGGACGTGCCGCTGCGGCCTCCACCGCGACGGGTATCAGCACAAAGCATAAGAAAGAACAGCAAGCCATCATCGACGGCGCATTTGCGAAGTAGGACTGAAGCTATGACAGATATTAAAATCCCAAACGTCGGCGAGAGCGTCAGCGAAGTGACGATTGCCCAGTGGTTTAAAGCCGTAGGCGATACAGTCAAAAAAGATGAGCCGCTGGTCGAGCTGGAAACAGATAAGGCCGCGCAAGAGCTGGTCTCGCCCGAAGATGGTGTGCTGGAAGAAATCCTCGTCGCCGAAGGTGAGAACGCCGAAGTTGGTAAGCTGATCGCGAAACTGGGCTCCGGCTCTGGCGCTGTCGCAGCGGACAAAGGCGATGCCGAGGTGAAGGCACAAACGTCTTCGCCAGCGTCGGCTGAAGCAACGGGTGCGTCTCTGAATATCGACGTGCCAAATGTCGGCGAAAGTGTCTCGGAAGTCACAATTGCGCAGTGGTTCAAACAGCCCGGCGAGAGCATCGAGAAAGACGAACCGCTCGTCGAGTTGGAAACCGATAAAGCTGCGCAAGAGCTTGTCGCGCCGCGCTCTGGCGTCGTCACGGAACACCTTGTTGCAGAAGGCGATGTTGCCAAGGTCGGTCAAACCATCGCGCGCATGGGCGAGAGCAAATCAGGTGATCCATCAGGGGTGCCAGCTAAATCTGCAGGTGACGAGGGCGGTAATGTCGTCGATGTTCCGGCAACGAATACTGGCTCCATTCCAGCAGACGCGAAAGTCATGCCGGCGGCGGCGAAAATCATTCGCGAAAATGGATTGGATGCCGCGCAAATCACCGGAACGGGCAAAGATGGCCGCATCACAAAAGCTGATGCGCTGAAAGCCAAAGCCAACCCGCCGAAAGCCAAAGCGGCGCCAGCGCCAACCCCAGCGCCAGCTCCGGCTGCCCCTAAGGCGCCGCGCGAAACGGGTGAGCGCGAAGAGCGCGTACGCATGACGCGCATCCGCCAGACAATCGCTCGCCGCCTGAAAGACGCGCAGAACACGGCGGCCATGCTAACGACCTATAATGAAGCGGATATGTCCGCGATCATGGCGATGCGCAGCCAATATAAAGAGCTGTTTATCAAGCGCCACGGCGTGAAACTGGGCTTTATGTCCTTCTTCGTGAAGGCCTGTGTACAAGCGCTGAAAGATGTGCCGAGCGTCAATGCCGAGATCGACGGCACGGATATTATCTTCAAGAATTACTACGATATTTCGATTGCGGTCGGCACGGATAAGGGCCTCGTCGTCCCAGTTCTGCGCGATTGCGATGAACTGTCCCTCGGCGGGATCGAAAAGGGTATTGGTGCGCTCGGTGCGAAAGCCCGTGATGGTCAGCTGTCCATGGCGGATATGTCCGGCGGGACCTTCACGATCTCCAACGGTGGCGTCTATGGATCGCTGATGTCTTCGCCGATCCTGAACCCCCCACAGTCGGGTATTTTGGGCATGCATAAGATCGAAAAACGCGCGGTTGTTGTAAATGATGAAATCGTCATCCGCCCGATGATGTATCTCGCACTTTCCTATGATCACCGGATTGTCGACGGCAAAGAGGCCGTAACCTTCCTCGTGCGGGTCAAGGAGTGTCTGGAAGATCCAGAACGTATGCTGCTCGATCTGTAAGCCAATATTAACCGCATCTGCGAACGCGGTGGTAAGGCCGAACGGCTAAGTTCTTTCCCAAGATTATCCTTGGGAGAGACATATGTCAGCCAGCCAGATCGAACTCGCGCCCAACGCGTCGGTGAAACCTAAAATGAGCCTCGAGCAGCGTATGCTCGGGATTATGGCGGCTTTTGCTGTGACTTGGGGACTGCTGTGCCTCATTTTGTTTACGCTGTCGCTCACGACGGATTCGGCGGAACTGGCCGAGCGGTATAATCCCGCACAAGTGCAGTATTTGCTCGCCACACCGGCTTGGGTGATCTTTGCGAAGGCCATGACAGCCATCGGTATGCTGTGTGGGTCTGTCTATCTGTTGTTGCGTCGTCGCAGTGCCTATCACTGGTTTATGATCTCGCTATTCGGGACTTTGCTGGTCATGTTTGACAGTATTCTGCGCGGCGGATTTGAAATTCTTGGCGGCATTGAATCCGGTGTAAATGTCGGCATTGTTTTGGTCTGTGTGTTCCTTTTCTGGGCGTCTTACTCAGCTTTAGATGATGGCCAGCTCTACGAAGACTAGGGCTAAATTGGACAGTTTGCCGCAGGTCGGCTAGTTTCCCTCTAAAGGGGGAAGCTAATGTCAAATTTTTCGAAACCAAAACCGCCTGTCCTATTCTGGGTGCTAGCGGTTATTTTCGTGGTCTGGAACCTGTTTGGCTGCGTCGCTTACATCATGGATAAAACTATGTCTGATGCCGCCTATGCCAAGCAATATGGTGAGGCCATGCTGGCCGTTAGGGATAGCTATCCCGTTTGGGCGACGGCGGGGTATGCCTTGGCAGTTTGGGGCGGTTTGCTCGCAGCCATATTGTTTGTCCTCCGAAAACGCCTGAGCGTGCTGCTCTTTGGATTTTCGTTTGTGATGGCTGTCGTCAGCTTTTTGCCAGTGTTCATCAATACCGAGATCCGCACGGCCTCTGGCGATATGTTTTGGGTGATGCCGGTGCTGGTCTTCGGGCTAGGGTTGATCGAAGTCTTCTATTCGCGCCATATGGCGGCCAAAGGTGTCATCGCTTAAGCATCTGCCCATTCTGTATCAGCTTTAGAAGGGTTTTCGGCTGACGCGCGTTGACCCTATCGGGGGGTGCGCCTATCTGTCGGGAAACACACTTCGCCTGACAGGACATTCTCATGGCAGATCAATATGACGTCATCATCATTGGTGGTGGCCCCGGTGGTTATAACTGCGCCATTCGCTGCGGACAGCTAGGACTGAAAGTCGCTTGCATTGAAACGCGCAAGACCCTCGGCGGGACATGTTTGAATGTCGGCTGTATTCCGTCAAAAGCGCTGCTGCATGCGACAGAGCTTTTGGAGACAGCCCAAAAAGACTTCCCCGCGATGGGCCTGAAAGCCACCGTCGAAGCCGATGTGCCCGCCATGATCGAAGCCAAGGAAAAGGTCGTCAAAGGCCTGACGCAAGGCATCGAGTATCTGTTCAAAAAGAACAATGTCGAGCACATTCACGGGTTTGGTAAAATCACCGGCAAGGGCAAAGTCGAGGTCGACGGTAAGACTTATGACACCAAAAACATTGTCATCGCGACGGGCTCTGACTGGACCCGCCTGCCGGGTGTCGATGTCAATGAAAAGACGATCGTCTCTTCGACAGGGGCGCTAGACCTGCAAAAATGCCCAGAGAAATTGCTCGTCATCGGCGGCGGCGTGATTGGCCTAGAGCTCGGCTCGGTTTGGCGCCGTCTCGGCGCGCAAGTCACGGTCGTGGAATATATGCCGTCGATCATGGTCAATGCGGATAAGGAAATTCAAAAAGCCGCGCTACGCATGTTCAAAAAGCAAGGCATGAAGTTTGAGCTTTCCCGCAAAGTCATGGGCGTCGAGGAAGGCAAAAAAGGCCTGACCGTCAAAACGGAAGCGGCCGATGGCGGCAAGCCGAAAGACATCGACGCCGATGTCGTCCTCGTCTGTATTGGACGCACAGCCTACACAGACGGCTTGGGTCTCGAATCCGTTGGTATTGAAACAGCCCGCGGCGGCAAAGTCCCTGTCGATCATTGGAAAACCTCGGTCGAGGGTGTTTGGGCGATTGGCGATGTGATCGATGGCCCAATGTTGGCGCATAAAGCCGAAGAAGAAGGCGTGGCCGTCGCAGAGACGATCGCGGGTCAATCGGGTCATGTGAATTTCGATGTCATTCCGGACGTCGTCTATACACACCCGGAAATCGCGAGCGTCGGCAAGACGGAAGAAGAGCTAAAAGAAGCGGGTATCCCGTTCAAGCGCGGTAAATTCCCGTTCACGGCGAACAGCCGTGCGCGATGTAATCATGAAGCTGAAGGCTTCGCAAAAATCCTCGCCCATGCGGAAACCGACGAAATCCTCGGCGCACATATTCTTGGGCCACTCGCAGGTGATCTGATCCACGAAGTCTGTGTCGCGATGGAATTTAAGGCGAGCTCTGAAGACATCGCGCGCACGTGCCATGCGCATCCGACGGTATCAGAAGCCGTCCGTCAGGCCGCGATGGATGTCGAAGGCTGGGCGATGCAAATGTGATTGGCGATTTTTTACGCTGGAGCTTCGTTATCAATGCTCGGCGGTAGATGACCTACCGCCTTGCGCTTGATGCCTC
>CAYPWW010000017.1:0-29206 GCA_964414555.1 uncultured Algimonas sp. | reverse complement strand
CCTAATACAGCGTCGCCAGCGCATCCGCGCTGTAATCCATCAGCTGATCAAATGCGCCTTTTTTGACTTTCGTGGCCCATTCTGGATCTTGGAGGAGGGCGCGCCCAACGGCGACCATATCAAACTCGCCTTTGTCTAGGCGCTCGAACAGCTCGTCTAGCGAGGCCGCGCCTGCGCCTTTGCCTTGGAAGGCTTCAAAGAAATCACCGTCCAACCCGACAGAACCCACGGTAATCGTTGGCAGGCCCGTTAGTTTCTTTGCCCACCCTGCGAGGTTCATGTCAGAGCCTTCAAACTCTGACTCCCAGAAGCGGCGTTGCGAGCAATGCAGCACGTCCACGCCGGCATCAGCGAAGACCTGCAAAAACGCACCCAACTTTTCTGGTGTATCGGCGAGGCGAGCAGAATAATCCTGCTGCTTCCACTGCGAAAAGCGCAGAATGATCGGCATATCCCCGGCGGCTTTGCGGCATTCGCGGATAACATCGCCGGCGAATTTCGCGCGCTCGACGAGGTCGCCGCCATATTGATCTTCGCGTTGGTTCATCACGTCCCAGAAGAACTGATCAATGAGATAGCCATGCGCGCCATGAATTTCGATCGCGTCAAAGCCAAGGGCTTTGGCGTTCGCGGCGGAACGAGCATAGCTGCTGACCATATCCGCGACGTCTTCGTCGGATGGAGCCGGCAGGACTTGGCTACCCGTATGAGTCAGGCCTGACGGGCTGTCTGAATTGGCGTCCGGATTATGGCCCGTGCCGGGCTTTCGCATCATCCCGACGTGCCAGAGTTGCGGCGCGATCAAACCGCCCGCACCGTGGACGTCATCGACGACTTTTTGCCAACCTTTCAGCGCAGCGTCGCCGTGGAATTTTGGGACCTTGGGGTCATTACCGGCGGCGTCGCGATCCGTTGTCGTGCCCTCTGTCACGATCAAGCCGACATGGTTGGCCGCGCGGCGCTCGTAATAGGCTGCGACGTCATCCGTTGGCACACCACCGGGCGAGAAGCTGCGCGTCATCGGCGCCATCACGATTCGGTTGGGCAGCGTCAGATTGCGAATTTTAATCGGCGAGAACAGCGTGTTGGACATGGGAGCTCCTAGTTGGACTTTTTTAGAAATGCGGCGACGAGGACGATGCGTTGGCCTTTCACGCGGCCCTCAACGTGCAGCGGATTCGGCGTCAGAGAAATATCGCGAACGGTCGTCCCGCGCTTGGCGGTAAAGCCTGCGCCTTTGACGGGCAGGTCCTTAATTAAGGTGACCGTATCGCCGGCGCTCAATGTGGCACCATTTGCGTCAATCGTGATCGTGTCTGGGGGCGGCGGGACGAGGTCATCGGCATCTGCCCACGCTTGATCTTCCGGGCTGAGGTAGAGGCTCTCCCGCGCGGTGACGGCCCAGCTCTCGCTGGCGAAGGCGCGGTAAATCCGGTCGAACATGACGTTCACGCCGGAGACTTGGCTCCAGATGCCGTCATACTTTGCGCGCCAGTGGTCCGCGCGCTCCAGTGGCGCATCCAAGGCTTTAGCGCAGCGGTGACAGATATCCAGCACGGTCGGGCTGGGCGACTCGGGGATGTCGTAAGACGTCTTCGCCGGAGAGATTTCGCAGATTTGACAGACGCTCATGCCAGCGATGTGCCCCGCGCATCTGCGCGAGGCAAGGGGCTATGCGCCGAGGATCGCTTTCATCGCGTCTAGATAGGCAATCCAGGCCGAGCGCCCGGCTTTCGTCAGATGCACGAGGGTTTGCGGGCGTTTGCCTTTGTAGCCCTTTTCCTGACGCACATATCCGGCCGACTCCAGCTTGGTCAGATGGGTCGACAGATTGCCATTCGTCGCGCCAGTCTTGTCGATCAACTCTGGAAAGCTGGCCGGACTGACGGCGGAGAGATAGGCCATGACGCCGAGGCGCAGGCGCCCGTGAATGACGTCATCAATGGCTCCGATGTCGATGTCAGGTGTGTCGTCCGACATCTTAACCTGCCGTGCGCATTGACAGGAGCGACGGGATAATGACCGTGAACACGGTTCCAATCGCGGCGATCAAATAGACAATGTTATCGTTATAAAAACTCATCGTGACGGCTGCCATGGTAAAGCCTGCCAAAGCCGCAAAATGTAGCCAGCCATGTCCTGTCAGTTTCGCCGTCACGCCGTAAGCGAGGCCTTGTCCGGCAAAGCCTGCGATGAGGATGATCGTCCATAATTCATAGCCACCGCCATTCAAAAGCTGGTTGAGTAAGATCCCCACCGCCATAGACGCCAGAGCCGCTGTAAACATCAGCCAAATATATTTCTCGACCCGGTTGATGAGGGAGTGCGCGCCCGGTTTTTTATCGGTCTTACGACTAAGAACAAAGACACCCATTCCGCCCAAAATGGCAAAGCTAACCCACAGCCATCCAATGAATTGCCCTGGCAAGGCGAGGGTTTGCGTCACGATCAAATAGTGCAGTGCGAAAGTTGCGCTTAGCAATATGCCCCACATCAAACCAATCGGCCCGCCCACGAGCGGAGTCTCGGCGCCATCGCGGGCGATCTGGCTGGCATATTCCAGATCGGCTAATACGTGTTCTTTCGACATATGATTCTCCCTTCAGACAAGTCGTTCAATAAAATAGGTTTGACAAACAAACTAAACTTAGTCAAGTTTGAAATACAAACTCATTTGAAAGGAGACTATGATGTTTGATAAATGTGAAACCAAAGCCATGACGAATCCGAAGGCTTTATCCCAGCTTGTTGGGGTGTGTGCTTGGGCGGGTATCGCCTTGATGAGCGTCTATGGGTCGATGGCCCATGCGGTCGAACCCATTGCAGAGGCCGAGGGCTGGTATCAATCTGGCGATATTCCTGTGACGGTCACGCTAACCGACGTTTCACCCGTGAGTGCCATCGCGGATGACAAGATTTATGTGTCGATCCAAACGCGCGAGACCTATCGCTCGCTTAAAGGGCACGGCGGTATCCTGAAAGTTCTCAATCCGGGAACGATGGAGGCGACGTTCCATGTGTCAGAGCCGGGAGAGTATGCGGTGTCCGTCTGGCATGATCGTGACAATGATATGCGCTTTTCCATGAATGAAGCGACCTATCAGATCCTTGACGGGTGGGGCGCATCCGGCACGCCGCCGACGGACCGAATGCCGATTTTCGACGATGTGAAGATCAGCATTCCACCGCAAGGGACCGCGACAACTGTGGCGATGATCAACCCGCGCTAGCCAATCCCCGCATCGCCGCCTATATATGCGGCGATGCTAGGCTCGCTTTACAATACGGATATTTTGTCGCTGTCGGCCACGCTAGAGAATGCGCGACTGGAAACGCCAGATGGCTCGGCCCGCAAAGTCTCGAAACTCTGCGGGTCTTGGCTTGAGATAGACTTATGTGTGGTGGCAGGCCGTGTCACCGACTGTGCCCTGCGCGTCCAAGCCTGTGCCTTGGGGCAGGCAAGCGCCGCCATTTTGAAAGCCCATATTATTGGTGCAAATTTAGAAGAATTACAGACCGCGCGCGACGCACTTTCAGCCATGTTAAAAGAGGGCGGTGACGCCCCAAAAGGCCGCTTTTCCCAACTCTCGCTCATGCAAGGTGTTGCGGACTATCCCGCGCGTCATCAGTCAACGTTACTCGCGTTTGAGGCAGCGGTTGCCGCGATGGAATCTGCATTGGAAACCGCATGATTGGCAAGCTGTTCAGCCTGCCTATGCTGGGCCTACTGGCGATTTATCGTTGGTTTTTATCCCCTGTGACGTCTTATTTTGGCGTGAAATGCCGGCATATGCCCAGCTGTTCCAAATACGCGCAGATTTCTATTCGCCGCCACGGGCCTTGGGCCGGAGGATGGCTGACACTGGCGCGATTGCTGCGCTGTCACCCTTTTGAGCGCTTGGGTGGCACCTCTGGGGTTGATAATGTGCCGGAAAATCTTAGGACTGCGCCGATATGGGCACCTTGGCGCGTTGCGCTCTGGCGCGGTACGAATTCTGGCCCGAACACTTAGATTGCGAAGATCATGGTCACACTGACATTTCCCGACGGCGCAACGCGCGACTATGCGCCCGGCACAACGGCGATGGAGGTCGCCAAGTCGATCTCCAAAGGTCTGGCGAAAAAAGTGCTGGCGGCTAAGCTCGACGGCGAGTTGGTGGATGCCAGCCTGCCGATCAATGACAATGCCAAGTTAGAACTCGTCACCGCGCAAGACCCTGAAGGGTTGGAGTTGATCCGGCATGATGCCGCGCATGTGCTGGCCGAAGCTGTGCAAGAGCTGTTCCCCGGGACGCAGGTCACAATCGGCCCTGTCATCGAAAATGGCTTTTACTATGACTTCCACCGCGACGAGCCGTTCTCGGCCGATGATTTCGCCGCGATTGAAAAGAAGATGGCCTTCATCATCAACCGCAACGACAAATTCGTGCGTGAGGTCATGGACCGTGATGCGGCGATTAAATTGTTCACAGAGATGGGCGAGACGTTCAAAGCCGAACTGATCCAGGACTTGCCCGCAGGTGAGACGATCACCGTCTATAAGCAAGGCAAATGGTTCGATCTCTGCCGTGGGCCGCATCTGCCCAGCACAGGTAAGATTGGCAAAGCCTTCAAGCTGATGAAGGTTGCAGGCGCGTATTGGCGCGGCGACAGCAATAACCCTCAGCTGCAACGGATCTATGGCACAGCGTGGGCGACCCAAGAGGAGTTGGACGCGCATCTGAAACAGATCGAAGAGGCCGAAGCCCGCGATCACCGCCGCTTGGGTAAACAGTTAGAGCTGTTTCACTTCCAAGAAGAAGCCCAAGGTCAGGCGTTCTGGCATCCCTATGGCTGGACGCTCTACACGACATTGCGTGACTATATGAGCCGCCGCCAACGCGAATATGGCTATGCAGAGATCAAGACACCGCAACTGATGGATCGCAAGTTCTGGGAAGCTTCCGGCCACTGGGATAAATATCGCGAGAACATGTTCATCGCCGAAGTGGCCGAAGAGGATAAGCATCTGGCGCTAAAGCCAATGAATTGCCCGTGCCATATTCAGGTCTTCAAACAGGGCCAAAAATCCTATCGCGATCTACCTATTCGTTATGCTGAGTTTGGCTCTTGTCACCGCTACGAGCCGTCTGGTGCGCTACATGGCTTGATGCGCGTACGCGGCTTTGTGCAGGATGACGGCCATGTTTTCTGTACGCTAGAGCAGGTCACGGAAGAGGTGAAAGCCTTCACCGAATTGCTGAAGTCCGTTTATGCTGACCTCGGTTTTGATGATGTGATGGTCAAGTTTTCGACCCGTCCAGAGTTGCGCGTCGGCTCTGATGCCTATTGGGATACGGCCGAAGCCGGATTGAAAGAAGCCGCCATGGCGTCAGGCCTGGAAGTTGAACTTAACGAAGGGGATGGCGCGTTTTACGGGCCAAAGCTGGACTTTGTGTTGCGCGATGCCATTGGCCGCGACTGGCAATGCGGTACGATTCAGCTTGATCCAAATACGCCAGAGCGCCTGAAGGCCAGCTTTGTCGGCGATGATGATAATCGCCACACGCCCGTGATGTTGCACCGTGCGGTACTCGGCTCTTTTGAGCGCTTTCTCGGCATCTTGATCGAAAATTACGCGGGGAAATTCCCGCTGTGGCTTTCACCTGTGCAAGTCGTTGTCGCGACGATCACATCGGATGCAGATGACTATGCGAAAGACGTCGTCGAAAAGCTAAAAGCCGCAGGCTTGCGCGCAGAGCTGGATATTCGCAACGAGAAGATCAATTACAAAATCCGCGAACTGTCAGCAGATCGCAAGATTCCTGTCATCGCGGTCGTCGGGCGTCGCGAAGCGGAAGAAGGCAAGCTGGCGCTGCGTCGTCTTGGCTCACAAGGCCAGACAATCCTCAGCGTGGAAGAGGTGATTGAACAGCTAGGCGCCGAAGCACTCGCGCCTGATCTTCGTCGGGCTGAAGGTTAGCCCCAGACTGTGAGCGCGCTGGCCACAGCCGCCACAGCGCTTGCGCGCGGTTGGCTTTGGATCGTTCTCGCGCTCTATTCCATTCTTGCGCATGCTGGCGGATTAGGGTTTCAACCAGCCGCCGCTTTTCTGGGCGTTGGCGGGTTTCTAATCTGTCTGTTCCAGCCTTCGTCCGCGCGCTATCTCTTGTCGCCATGGGCGCTGGGATATCTCGTTTTTGTGCTTTGGGCTTGGCTCTCTGCAACATGGACGGTGCATGATCCATCCGCCGCGGCGACGAATGCAGGCTTACTCTTTGCTTTTGCTGTGCCGCTGATTTTTGCGCCGGCTGTCATCCGAGGCCTCTCGTCAGACCAGCGTATTTTACCGGCGCATCTTTTCATGGCGATGGGTGTATTTGGCGTTGGCATAATGGCGCTGGATATTGCCTCTGGATATGGCCTCGCAACGCTGATTGATCCTGTCGATGCGGGATCAAATCTGAATTTGCGCCAAGCCGATGCCGAGATGAATTTGGGCCGGGGTTTGATAACAATGGCGCAATTCGCCTGGCCGATTGTGTTTCTGATGGTGATGCTGATCAAACGCGGCTGGGTCTTGGGTGGCCTGTTCCTCGCCGCACTCGTTGTGACAGCGATATACACACGGATCAGCTTGATCTTACCCGCGCTGATCGTCTCCGGGGCATTTGCAGCCATTGCCTGGAGAGCCCCGAAAATCGGCCTCATCCTCGCCTTTACAGTCGCGGCGGCAAGCATTCTCTTTGCCCCGCTCATCGGGTTTGTCGCTGGCCTCCTCCCAGAGAGTGCCTTGATGTCTTTGCCGGGCTCCTGGGATCACCGCTTGCGGATGTGGCATTTTGCGAGCCAGCGGATTGCGGAGGCGCCGCTTCTCGGCAATGGCTTTGATGCTTCGCGCAGCTATCAGGACACATACCGTTTTCGCGATGGCCGAGACATCGTGATCGTTTCGCTGCACCCGCATAATGTCGGCATGCAGGTGTGGTTAGAAACGGGTGTTATTGGCGCGCTCTTACTGGTGGGCACGATCTTGGCGAGTTTGCGCGCGGTCTTGGCCGGATTTAGGACGCCTGCGCGGGCTGCCGCACTGGCTGGCGTGGTCATGGTTATTGCGATTAACGGAGCCACAACCGTGGGTGCGTGGCAATATTGGTGGTGGGGCGCGATCTTGTTGACAATCTGTTTTGCGGCGTTTGTGCCGACACCCCACTGTGAAAATCGCTTTGCAATAACCCCAACTGACGCATAAAGGACCAATCGGGGAGAAAAGACCGTTGAGGTAATACCGATTTGACCGACTGGCCCGCATCCACACCACACGCGACGATTGTCCCGCTGCCTGAGACAGCTCACAAGCGTCCCATCAGCGTGGTCATGGTCAGCTATATGACAGGTCCTGCGTTGATGGAGGCGATACAGGCCGTTCTAGCGGACCGCGACATCGCAGAACTGATCGTCGTCGATAATGGTAATACAGAATCTGCGCGCGCCCGCCTGTCAGAGCTGACTGCAACACGGAACCGCGTGCGTTTCTTGCAAGGTCACGGCAATATCGGCTTTGCTCGGGCCTGTAATTACGGCGCGCGTCTGGCGACGGGCCATTATATTCTGTTCCTCAATCCTGATGCTGTGATCACAAAAAGCGCTGCGCGGCAGCTCGCCAATGCGGGGGATTGTCTCGTCCGGCCTTGGATTACAGGCGGCCTCCTACGTGATATTGAAGGTCGAGAACAACGTGGCGCGCGTCGCGGCGCTTTGACGCCGATGTCTGCGCTGGTTGGATTTTTCCCGGCGCTTGAGCGCCTTCCTGGTCTGCGATCTGTTCACCGCGAGGCGGATCCCATGCCGACGGCACCTGTGACGATGGAAACGGTCTCTGGCGCTTGCCTGATGACGGATCGCCCGAGTTTCGACGCGATGGGCGGATTTGATGAGCGTTATTTTCTTCACGTTGAAGATATCGAAATTTGTCGGCGCGCGCGGCAAATGGGCGGACAGGTCAGCTTTGTTCCGGGCGCGACCGTTATGCACTATGGCTCGACGTCAAATGTCCCGCGCACCTATATTGAATGGGAAAAGCTGAAAGGCTTTTTGCGGTATTTTTGGAATTATAAACCCGGTCTGATGTCGAAGATTATGACGGTTTTCGCTGCACCCTTTATGGCGACGGCGATTATCGGTCGGGCGCTCTATCTGTCCCTGCGAGAGGCGTTGATTGGACGCTAGTCTGTAGACGGGCAAGGGATTAGCCGCACCGCGAAGAGCGACACGGCATCGCCTTCGGAATAATTGAATCCATCCACATTGTCGCTTTGCGCGATGCAGCTATCGTTGGCTTTCGCTTGGGCTGCGAGGGCGAGAAGCATTTCCGCCGTTTCTTTGCGTAGTCGGTCAAAAACAATAACATCCGCGTTCGTGAAATTCGGCGCGGCATCCCCGTCTAGATTAATCTCTTTGCCAAAATAATAGACCAGACTGGGTTCTGTAAATTGCGGGCTATGCACCCGCGAAACGGGCACATTTGGGGCAAATGTGCGAAGGTCTGCGGCGAGGCGTTCGGGCGTGCGGAAGCTCTCTAATGATGGCAGCAAGAGCATATAAGATCCGAGGGTTAGCACGACGCCCGCAACACCGGCAGAGAACAGCGCAGCGCGTATCCGCCCGCCCCAAAATGTCAGCATTGCGATCAGCGCGCTGAACCCGCCCATGCCAACAATGACATAGGCCGAAATATCCACCTTCGTTTCACCATAAAAAGACTGCACGAATAAAAGCCCGACGACCAACCCGAGGCTGGCGATGCCGAACAATGCGGCTCCAATCCTGCGGGTTTTTTGAAAGGCCTCCACTTGCAGCATTGCCGTCACCGCCGCGCCCATCGTGAGGCAAATCATGGGAAAGAGCGGCAGGGCGTAATGGGGGAGTTTCGTCGGCATCAGCTCGATCAACACCCAGAACGGAACGACCCAGACAACGCAGAGCCGCATAGCCCGCGAAACAGTGCTGTCCCCGCCGCGCCGTACCGTCGCCACGGCATAGGCCACGCCGGGGAGGAGGAAGAGGCTCGCCGGCCAGAGGGTCAGCAAGATCAAGCCGAGATGATAGCCAGGCGGGCCGGGGTGGCTTTCCTGTGCGCTGACGATTTTTCCGCCAAAGTCATTGCCAAGGCTTTCCGCGAAAAACGCACCATCTGTGGCAATGAAAATCGCGACGGCCCAAGGCACCCACAGGAGTAAAAAGAGACACATCGCGCCGAGGTTAAAGAGCGGTTTCGCCCATCCCAAATCACGCTCCCACAACCACAGCCCAAGTAGAGATAAGATCGCCAATGCCGGACCGATGGGACCCTTGATCAGGATAGAGGCCCCTAGAGCGATCCAAAAAATCCAAACTTCTCGCCGTCCCCCGCCATTGCGCAGCCTCGCCAGCGCAGCAAATGCGAGCGTCGTGCTGGCGCAAAGCAGCGCGTCCGTCTTGGCGATATGTGCTTCAAACACGAAGATGATAGAAATACCCAACAGGCCTGCGGCCCAAAACGCGCCGTCCCGCCCGATCATCCTCAACCCGCCCCAATAGGTCGCCAGCAGGGTCATCATCGCGGCCAAAACGGAAGGCAGGCGATGCGCCCAGATATCTCGCTCTTTCGGATCGCTAAAGAGTTTCAACATCACCGTTTGCGCCCAATAGGCGCCAGCGGGTTTCTTGTTTCGAGCTTCGTCTTGGAACCGGATGTTCAGAAGATCGCCGCTCTCAGCCATTTGCAGGCTGGCTTGGGAAAAGCGGGCTTCGTCACGGTCAATAACAGGCAGGCGTGACAAGCCGGGCAGGGCCATGAACAGGGCCAGCCCGATCAGCATCAGCGCGTGCCAGCGACGTTTGATCGGAGTTCCTTTCATACAAGAGTCGTTAGCGTATCACGCGAGTGCGCAAAAGGTTTTTCGCCTTTGCCGAATGCGCTCTCGCGTGGCAAAGGACGCGCATGTCCTCTGCTCCGCCTCTTGCTATTTCTGTCGTTGTGCCTGCCTATAATGAAGCGGAAAATGTCGAGACTCTCGCAGCAGAAATCGCCGAGGCATTGTCTGACATTTCGTATGAGATGATCTTTATCAATGATGCGTCGTCTGATGCGACCTTGGCCGTGCTGACGCAGATGAAAACGCGGTTTCCGCATTTGCGCGTGCTGGCCCATCGCCAGAACTCTGGGCAGTCGCGCGGGATCCGCTCGGGTGTGCTGGCCGCGCGCGCGCCGCTGATCGCGACGCTGGATAGCGATGGGCAGAATGATCCGGCAGATATCCCCGCGCTTTATGCGCAAATGACACGTGGAGACGCGCCTTCCACACTCGCGTTGGTGGGGGGGCGTCGTGCCAAACGTATTGATTCTGCCGCCAAGAAGGTCGCCTCCCGCGTAGGGAATGGCGTGCGCAAACGCCTCTTACGAGATGATGCTGATGACACAGGATGTGGACTAAAGGTTTTCACGCGCGAAGCCTTTCTGCGGCTTCCCTATTTTGATCACATCCACCGCTACATCCCCGCGCTGATGCTGCGAGAGGGCTATACGACCGAGTTTGTCGACGTAAACCACCGCGCCCGAACCTTTGGCGAGAGCAAATATACGAATTTCGGTCGGCTAAGGGTGTCGATTGCCGATTTACGGGGTGTGATGTGGCTGCGCCGTCGGATGCGCTTACCGGGTGGTGTTGACGAGATTTAACACCTCGGTAACGGCTGGCGAGTAGGGTTTTCTTAACCCTATTGATTCGAGGTCCGTCGCTGTGCGTTTTTTCACCGTTTTTCCGCTGATGATCGTGCCTGTCGTGATCTATAATGTTCTCGCGCTTGGCGGCGCGACCCTCTCCACAGTTGAGGCGATGCGCCTGCGTCTGGATACAGATTTCCTGTCCGTACCCATGGCCAGCGGTGCGGTTTGGCATATTACGCCGGGTCATGCTCTGATTGGCGGCGCTTTGTTGATGCTATTTTTCGAGCTCATCAAATCGACAGGGATTGGACGTGCCGCCGTGATGAACCATGGCTTCTCGCTCGTTTTGTTTATCATCTGCCTCGTCGAATTCCTGCTGTTGCCAGCCTTTGCGACCTCCGTCTTTTTCCTCGTCATGGTTATGGCGTTATTGGACGTTATGGCGGGCTTTATGGTGACAATCGCCGCTGCACGTCGTGACTTTGCCGTGGCAGACGGTTTTGCGGATTGATTCACCAAAGATTTTAACGAGAACGGGACGATAATACCTTAAGTTGTATTTATGAATAAAGGCGATATTCCATCCGCCGCGCGTCTTAACCGGGCGCCGATTGGCCTCGTTGAGCGTGACGACACAGCACTTGCCCTGTTGCGCGCCGTGGCGTTTCGCCTGTCCGATGACACGAACCTTCATCTCTCTCCGGCGTCTCAAGCGAGCGACTTGTTCGGGACGTCTCCGCAAACTCTGCCGCGTACGATATCGGAGTGGACGGCACGCCTCTCTCCAGAAGACATCCGCGCGCGACGTAAAGCGATGCGGCGCCTGACGTGGGACGGTGCGCGTTACAAATTGCGCTATCAATGGCGGACGGACCAAGGCGAGAGCTTGACGATCGAAGAGCGCGGCCAACGTATCGCAGGCGTGAATGACATCCCGACCGATATAGAGGGCGTCTTTCGCGACGTGGGTGCAGAAGATCGTGCGAGCGTCCGAGAAAAGTGGCTTGCGACACAGGACGCGCTGACGGGGCTTGATAATACCGCGCAATTTGAACGCGCTCTGTCGCATATGATTGCACTGGCGGGACGGGACCGGACGCCTGCGACGCTCTTGCGCGTGAGACTAACGAATATCGCCGATTTAAACTCGGTCTATGGTTATGACACGGGAGATCGGTTGATTGCAGAAATCGCCCGTCGTTTGGCTCATGCTGTCCGCGCGCCAGATGTTGTCGGGCGTATCGGCGGGGTGGATTTTGGCATTTGCCTTTACGGCGCAGATGCACAAGCCGCAGATGCCATGGCGGATCGTTTACGTTTTATTTTGGAAAACGCGCCTGTCAAAACCCCTTATGGCGGGCTTTATGCAGAACTAGCGTTTTCTGCTACGGAAACGCCGGAACATGCCGCCCATACACAAGAGGCGCTGGATCAAACCGCTATTGCTACCGGGCAGGGACTGCCAAGCGGTGTCTCTCATTATACAGCCTCTTTGGGGCTGCAACGCGCGACACCGCGCGTGGATACAGAGGCAGACGATATTCTCGACGCCTTGAATCAGCGCCGTGTCCAACTCGCCTATCAACCCATTGTCGCTGCGAAGTCGCGTAAGTTACATCATTATGAGTGTTTGTTGCGCCTACGTCGTCCGGACGGGGAGATCGTCAGCGCAGGTCGCTTTATCATAGCGGCAGAGCGGTTGGGCCTTGTGCATTTGTTAGACCGCCGGGCCCTAGAGCTCGCGTCAGAGACACTTCTGAAAGACCCTGATGTGCATCTGGCGTTGAATGTGTCGGCGGCGACTGTGAAAGACCGCGTTGCCTCAGAAGACTATCTCTCGGCCCTACGCGCCCTGGGGCCACAGGCGAAACGGGTCACGCTAGAGCTAACAGAAACCGTTGCGTTGGATGACCCTGCGATGGCGAGCGCTTTCTCAAACGATGTTCGGGCGCTGGGCTGCGGTTTTGCGATTGATGATTTCGGGTCAGGTTACACGACCTTCCGGAACCTTATGGCGATTGAGGCGGATATGATCAAAATCGATGGCACGCTGATCGAAGGTATCGCGACCGATGCGAATAAGCAGATGTTCGTGCGCATGATGGTCGATCTCGCGCAGACATTCTCCGTCAAGACCGTCGCAGAGATGGTCGATGATCGCGGCGATGCAGAAGTTCTGCGACGGTTGAATGTCGATTATTTGCAAGGCTTTATGTTTGGCGTTCCATCGCCAGCCCCCGCTTGGCAAAGGCGCGCAGGATAGATAGCGTGCGCCTATGCGCGAAACCGCCACACGACTAGAAACCTTTTATGCCACGCCGCTAGGTTTGGCCGCGCGGGATATGGCGGCTCGGCGTTTGGCGACCCTCTGGCCGGATCTCGCGGGGAAGAACGTGCTAGGCTATGGCTATTGCCAGCCGTTGCTACAGTCCTATGCCAAAGCCGCGAACCGCGTCGTTTATGCCATGCCCGAAGGACAAGGCGCAGTGGCACATGCGAATTTACGCGGGGTGTCGACCCTGCTGACACGCGGGCGAGCGCTGCCGTTTTCTGACGCGACCTTCGATTATGTGCTGGCGATGCATGCGCTGGAAGAGGCCGAGACGCCCCGCGAAACCTTGTCAGAGTTATTCCGCGTCCTGCGTCCCGAAGGTCGGATTGTTATTCTCGCGGCGAACCGATCGGGCATGTGGGCGCGGGCCGAGAGCTTACCTTTTGGCGCGGGGCGTCCGTATTCGCGCAAACAGCTAAAGGCAGCATTGTCCGTGGCAGGTTTCACGCCGACGGTTGGGTCGAATGCGCTCTATATTCCGCCCGCCCGTTGGTGTGCGCGACCGAAACTTATTCGCGGGGCTGAACGCTTTGGCGAGACGGTCTGGCCGCGCTTTTCGGGACTGGTCCTTGTCGAAGCGCGCAAGCAGCTCTATGCCCCCACGCTGATAGGTCACGCCGATACGGTTGCGCGACCTGCATTTGCCGGGGTTCCGGTCATGAACAAGGCACGCCGCAGCAAATGACAGATCCGTCCAAACCCCGCGATATTGAAGACGTCCGCCGCGACATCGACCGTGTCGATAATGCGTTCCTGGACCTGTTGGCCGAGCGCTTAGAGCTGTCCGGTCAAGTCCGCGCCGCAAAATCCGGCATGCGGGTTTGGCGTCCCTCTCGGGAAGATAGCCATGTGAGAGAGTTGGCCCAAAAGGCCAATGATACCCCAGAGACGCTGGTCTCAACCATTTGGGCAGAACTGATGAGCGCCAGCCTCGCCTCGCAAGGGCCGATGTGTTTGCACGTCGCACTTGAAGGCGATGTCTTGGCGAATTGGTCGCTTGTGCGGGACCGCTTTGGGGCGGCCTTGCCTGTGACGACCCATCCCACGACCTCTGCCGCGCTGGCGGCGTGTTATGCAGAAGACGAAGGTGTTGCTGTCTTGCCCGCCCCGACGCCAACAGGGTGGCATAATTGGTGGACGGCGCTGGGCCCTGGCGGGGCGATGTCAGATTTGCATATTCTCGCCGGTCTTCCGCGCACCGGCGCAAGAGATTGGCCGCAAGCTGTGGCGGTTGCGACAGCGGATTTGGCTCCATCTGGCACAGACCAAACGCTCATTTGCGCACGGGGTGAAGACCTGCCCGAAGCGGTGACACTCCGCGCGAGCTTTGGTGAGTTCACACTCTACAGCGTCGATGGCTTTCATGTGGAGGCGGCCACATCGACCCGCCGGACCATTGGCTGCCTGCCGCGCCCGATTGGATATGCGTCATGAGCTTTGACACAATCCTGATCGTCGGTGGCGGACTCATCGGTAGTTCAATCGCTCGTGCGGCCCGCGCCAAAGGCCAAGTCAAGGCGATCTATATCTCGGACACATCGGAAACGGCCTGCCAGACGATCACGAAACTTGGCATTGCGGACGGCGTCGCGGATGGTCCCGCTGACACTTTTGCAGCGCAGGCAGATCTCGTCATTCTCTGCACCCCATCTGGACGTTTGGCGGCGACAGCGATGGCTTTGATGCCATCTCTAAAGGCTGGCGCAGTCCTCACGGATGTTGGTTCGGTCAAAGATCATCTCGTCAAAGCGCTCGCCGGACAGGTGCGCGAGGACATCCACTTCATTCCGGGTCATCCGATTGCGGGCACGGAAAACTCTGGCCCTGCGGCGGGATTTGCCGAATTATTCGAAGACCGCTGGTGCGTGCTGACGCCCATCCCAGAGACGGACGCGACTGCGATTGCACAGCTCTCGGCCTTTTGGGAAGGTTTGGGCAGTCGGGTCGAAGTTATGGACCCGGCACGTCACGATATGGTCATGGCGACAACATCGCACTTGCCGCATTTAATTGCTTACACGCTCGTCGGAACGGCCATCGATATGGAGACCGTCACGCGCAAAGAAGTCGTGAAATTCTCTGCCGGTGGCTTCCGAGACTTCACACGGATCGCAGCGTCTGATCCTGTTATGTGGCGCGATGTTTTCTTGACGAATAAGACTGCCACGCTGGAAGTCGTGGACCGCTTTATCGAAGACTTGACCGCGCTAAAGCGCGCCATTCGCTGGGATGACGGAGATACGCTGATGGAGAGTTTCGCCAAGACCCGCGATATTCGTCGCCGGATTTTGGACGCCGATCCTAAGGATTAATTTTCCAGTGGAATGTCGGGCGCTGCACGCTCGCCCTGTCGCCCGCGTGCAAGGGCGACGAGATATTTCCCATACTCGCGGAGCAGTAATTCGGCCCGATCCTGAGATTTATACCACACCTGCGAGTCTGATCGCGCGACGGGAAAAGGCGTGATCCGCATCCGACCTGCCGCGCCTGCAATCTCTACATTTGCGCGCGGCATGTGATAGGCCGACGTCACAAGGATGATATGTTCATAGCCCAGCGCGCGCGCCCAAACGGCCGTCTCTCGCGCATTGCCAATTGTGTTCTCGGCGGCATAATCCAGATCAAGGCAGCAGTCGGCAAGGTCCTCTGGGAGCTGAATTAGTTCGACGATCTGCGCTGTTTCATTGTCAGTATTAACGCCGGAAATTAACAGGCGCTCGCCTTTCTTGGCGCTGAGCAGTTTTGCCCCTGCTTCCAGCCGCCCGCCGCCTGCGCCGGTCCAGACGACGATCCCATCTGCGACAGGCACGGCGCTGGGTGCGCGCAAGCCGTCGACATGCTGGGCAAAAGCGATGAACCCTCCGACCGTTCCGGCCAGCAGAGCGATCAGCAAAAAGCTGATAAACCGCGCCCAGCCACGTCGCTTGGATGGTTTCACGTCACTCATAGGCGCTTGCGCTCCGCAGCCAGTTGGCGTGTCGCTGTGATCCCGGCGGCAATGGCGCAGATAAACGCAAAGACAATGCCCAATCCGATCAGCCAGAATAGATCAACCAACCCCGGCAATAGCCCGTTCCAGCCGAGGCCGAACATTTCTTGTTCTGCGGATGTGAAGGACAGAATCAGCCACAGCAGAGCAGCCAGACCCAACCCAATCAGCGCCCCCAGCGCACCACGCCAAGCGGCTTGCCGCACAAAGAGCCGCGCGACGAAACGGTCTGTCGCTCCGACCTGCACGAGCACGCGAATGACGTCGCGTTGGGCGTGCATTCCGGCGCGTGTGGCAAAAATATTCACAGCCAGTCCGGCACTAAGCACGAGTGCCAGCAAGCCAAAGCCAATCCCGACCAACCGCCGGGCTGTCGCCCGCAAACCATCGGCATAGCGGGTGTTATCATCGACATTGGCGGCAATCCCACCTTGGGCGAGCCGTGTTTCAATCTGCGCCACGGAGAGCCGTGTTTCGGCCAGCGTGACAGACAAAAGGCCTGGCACAGGGAGGTTTTCCGGCAATTCCGTATTGCCCAACCAAGGCTGGACGAGCGCTCGTGCCTCGGCTTGGTCAATGATCTCAACATCCGCGCCAGGCAAAGCGTCGAGAAGCAGACCCCGCGTCGTCTCCATTCGGTCCTGCCACTGCGCAGTCTCCGACAGCGGGACTTGCACCGTCAGCGTGCTGCCCAACTGTTCTTGCCAATCCCCCGATAAACGCATGGCCCCGCGTGCGAACAGCATCGCCGCTCCCGCCAGCAAAGCCATAATAATCAGGACCGCCCAGAGCGCGCGCGCATTGCTGACGCGGGCGGGCAGGAGCGTGCCTTCGGGGATCAGGTTTGTCGCGCTCATGGGGCGACCTCCGCGACGGGCGGTTTGCCTTTGAAGACGCGACCTGCCTCGATCCGCAAGACCCGCGCGTCGATTTCATCGATCAAATGGGTGTCATGGGTCGCGATCATCACCGTCGCGCCCATGCGGTTCATTTCTGCGAACAGACGCAACAGCCGCCGCCCGATCACGGGATCGACATTGCCTGTAGGTTCATCCGCGATCAGCAAGTCCGGCTTGGCAATCACGGCGCGCGCAATCGCGGCGCGTTGTTTTTCTCCGCCGGATAGCGTCGGGGGCAGGGCCTGCATCCGGTGACCTAGTCCAACCCATTGCAACAGCTCGACGACATCATTGGCATAGGTCTCTCGGGATTGTCCTGACACGCGCAAGGGCAGGGCGACATTGTCGAAAACGGACAGATGTTCAATCAGGTGAAAATCCTGCAACACGACGCCAATCCGTCGCTTGATCGCTTGGCGTTGGGCATTGGGCAGCAGGGCTGTGTCTTGCCCAAACAGGCGGATTTGCCCGCGAGATTGGACGAGGCTGAGATAACAGAGCTTTAGCAGGCTGGATTTCCCCGCACCGGACGGCCCCGTCAGAAAGGTGAAACTCCCTGCGGGCAAGGTCACATCGACATCGCTCAACACTTCTGGTCCGCGGCCATAGCGCAGCCCAACGCGTTCAAAGCCAACGATCTCTGCCGTCTGCAGACTGGACATATGGGTGGTTTGTGTCACGGTCGCGCGTAAGCCTCACGTTGCAAATCAAAGGACGTTCTGCCCACATGATACTGACTTGTCCCGAATGTTCCACACGCTATTCGTCAAAGGCGGATGCAATTGGGCCGAATGGCCGGACCGTGCGCTGTGCCAAATGCAAATCGACATGGTTCGTTGCGGCAGAGACCGTCGATCCGGACGCTTTGGCCCTGGAAGATAATGAATCCGTTGTTTTAGAGCCTGCAAGTGAGTCGGTTTCTGACAGTGGCCCTGTTGTGCCCGTCGCGGCTTCTGCAGCCGGGGGGGCGCATGTCGATCTTCGCGATAGAGCCGACGCGGAAAAGCGCGCGCGGCGACGGAAAGTGATTCTCGCGATTTGGGCGGTCCCGCTTCTCTTGCTGGCGGTCGCCGCTGTTTTGGCTTTTGTGTTCCGGCAAGAGATCGTCAACCGGATGCCAGAGGCCGCGACGATCTATCAAGGGCTTGGCATTGATGTGAAACAGGCCGGCTTGGACATCACGCCACCTGTCGCAGAACTGGCCAATATTGACGGCGAAGATGTCTTGGTCGTGACGACCGATGTGAGGAACCTGAACCGCCAAGCCAAACCGATGCCGCTTCTGGCGCTGTCTCTGCATAATCGTGCAGGCGAAGCTGTTGCGGAATGGTTTGTCGAAGGCGCCACAATTTCTGGCAAAGGAGTGCGAGAAGTCATCACGCAATATCCCAATCCGCCCATTGATGCGGTCAGCTTGCAATACCGCTTTGCGGATGAGGTCGGTTAAAACCGCTCGAGTAGACGATCCAGATATTCGCGCTCTTCGGCTTCACGCTGCTGTTCGGCGGCGCGGCGGCGGAGTTCTTCACGCAACTCGCGAGAGCGTGTCGCATTATCTCGCGAGTCGATATCTGCCGTATCATTCCCATCATTGGCGAGGCCATCTGTGCCACGACCTAGCGGATCATCCCCACCATTTGGTTGGCCGTCTTCACCGCCCGCTTCTGCTAGGGCAGCTTCGGCCAGCGCCTCTCCAACATCGCGTAAGGCCTCAAGGGCTTGGGCTTGTGCTTCCCCCGCACCGCGAAGATCCCCTTCGCGCAGAGCCTCTTCGCTTTCGCGCATGGCGCGTTGGGCGCGCCCGACGCCTTCGCCAAATGCTTCAGGGTCCAGACCGCCTGCGCCAGATGTCCCATCTTCTTCTGAGCCAGGTTCTTCGCCGCCGCCAGCAGTCGCTTCGCCGTTCTCGGATGGATCGTCTGAACCGCCTTGGCCCTCTTGGCTGCCTTCACCAGCAGCCTCGCCATCGGCGTCTTCACGACCCGTCTGGCTGTCGCCGGTTTCACCAGAGGGCAGGCCATTTTCGATATTATCCAAAAGGGATTCGATATCAGCCTGACGGCGCGCCAGCTCTTCTGGGGTGAGTTCGCCTTCGCGACCATCTTCTTCATTGCGCTCTGCCTGTCGCGTTTCGTCCTGCAAATCGCGTTGCTGCCCCGTCAGATCGGCGAGGTCTTCTAACTGCTTTTTTGTCTCTTCAGACATGCCGCCGCTGGACGGGTCACCGTCGCCGCTTCCGCCGCCGCCTTGGGACAGTTGGATTTGCATATTTTCCAAAACCTCAGCCAAACGGGCGAGAGCGCGGCGCGCACCTTCCGTATCACCGGCGGCATTGGCTTCCTCAATCGCTTTCAGCAATTCCTGAATTTCATCGACCGAGCCTATGCTTTGCCCACCGCCGCCTTCACTGCCATCTGCGACATTGCCCTCTTCCATCGCTTTGCGGCGCAGTTCTTCAGTATAGGCCTCAACTGCCGTGTTATAACGATCGAAGAGTGTGTCGATTTCGCGTTTCGTTGCGCGGCGGGCGATACCCTCGCGCAGGGCGGATTCTGCCTCGCGCATCTCCTCTAGCGCCGTGCCCAATATACCAAACTCTGCGCGGATCGCGATTTTCCAGAGGTCTTCCGGCACGCCGCGAAGCTCTGCGACCTCATCGGCATGGCGCAGTTGGGACCGCGTATGGCGTAGACCCAGATAAACCGCTGGGTCTTTGAAAACCTGCGCGGGTGCGTCGGTCACAGCTTCGATCAGCAGGGCCGCGCGTTGAATGTCTGCGGGCGCGCGGTCGAACGTCATGTCGGGAATATATTCGCGCTTATACAGATCGTTGGGTTCTGGCGCAGGTGAAGGCGCTGGCGCATAATCTTGTTTTAGGCCTGCCATGACGAGACGGCGTTGTTCTGCGACGGCCTTTGCCAAAGGCTCCACGAAAATCTTGTCGGGCACGGTGAACCAAGCTGGACCTGAGACAGAGGATTGTCCTGCGCCATCTGTCGCAACCAGTCGCCCAATGGCTTTGCGACCGGCCAGCGCGTTTTTGGATAAATCAAGTGCGGCGCTGGCGCGTTCCACCTCTGTCTGCGCCGAACCGGGCAGAGGGATATCGGCCAGAACCGTCGTGTCGTCGAACGCTGTGCCAAGCTCAACCGCCGCCGCTGTCGCATCGGTTAGTTCGACCATCTCAAGCTGTAGTGCCTCCACGCCGAAATCATCGGATAAGCTATAGGCCAAGATCAGGCGGTCGCGCTTGTCGGCTTCTGGGTCTTCAAGAATGTCGACGGTAGGGGGCAGGTCAGGGCTAACGGTCAGCGCCCAGCTTTCGCGAGAAAAGCCAACGCGGGTTTCGATGCGCGATGTCTTGGAAATGACCTCTCGGACTTCAAAGCTCTGCGCGCCCAAACGCGTGGGTGTCAGAAAGCGGGAGCGCCAGCCATCAATTTGTCTTGGGCGTGGGGCTGATTTTGTCCCAGCGATGCGGAGGACAAATTCTGAACCTTCGGGAACGGCGATGTCGCGCGTGTCTTTGAAATAAAGCGGCGGGCGGCCCGTATAGGCGGGCGGATCGATCCAGGCCTCATAGGTCACCTGTGACGCGCGGATCGGCGATTGCCAGCTTGGCGTAATGGCTTGGCGAAGCCGTTCAAACGAAAAACCTGCCATATAAACGGCGAGGGCGAGTAGTATGATGGGCAGGCCAAAACGCAAATAATAGGGATCAACGGCAGAGAGCGCAGGTCGCCGTTTCGCAGGTTTCAAGCCCTGCGCTTGGTCCAATGCGCGAGAGAAATGCGCGGGCCACGCCGTATCTGATATAGCGGGACGATCATCCAAGACGTCCAGCGGACGATGCGCGAGGCCTGAATCCTGCTCAACACGGCGGCGGGCGTCTGACGCGCTCGGCACAGGCAAAGCCACTGTGCGCAAGAGACTTCGGATAAGGAAGAAAATTGTCGCTAGCAGGGCGATCCACCGAATAGGGTCACCCGTCCATTGCCAAAGACCGAGCCATGAACTGGCCACGAAGAGGCCGACAGCCAACCCACCGGGCGCCATGACGGGTGCATAGGTTTCCCAGAACAGGCGCAGGCGAGCGCGGACACTCAGGCGCGCGCCTCTGGCTCTGGTCTTGTCGAGATTGTAACTCATCATCTTCGACTATAAAGCCGCTTGATTTGATGTCGCCTTAAACTTCCGTGACATTCTGCCCTTTTGGCAGCCAATCGGGCAGGGACTCTGTCTTCAGAATATCTTCCACGGTGGGGCGTTCGCGAATGACGGCAAACTCTCTGCCTTTGACGAGGACTTCGGGCACCAGCGGGCGGGTGTTATATTGACTTGCTTGCGCCGCGCCATAAGCGCCTGCCGAGTGCAACACGATCAGATCACCGCTTTCGAGTTTCGGCATTTCGCGGCCCTTTGTGAAGGTGTCTCCGCTCTCGCAAATGGGCCCGACAACGTCATAGGTTTCCATCTGATCCAGATCGGGCTGAGCAACGGCTTCGATCTCGTGAAAGGCGTCATACAGCGCGGGGCGGAGCAGGTCGTTCATCGCCGCGTCGATGATCAGAAAGTCCCGGTCCTCGCCACGTTTGACGTAAAGCACTTCGGACAGCAGCACGCCGGAATTGCCGGCAATCATGCGGCCGGGTTCGAAAATCATCTCAACGTCCAGATCCGCTGTGAGCCGCTTGACCAACGCCGCATATTCTGACGGTGGTGGCGGAACGACGGCATTGTTACCATAGGGAATGCCCAATCCGCCACCGATGTCGAAACTGGTGATCGTGTGTCCCGATGCGCGCAGGCGTTTGATCAGCCCGCCGACTTTGACGATTGCGGCTTCAAAGGGGGCGAGGTCTGAAATCTGACTGCCGATATGCACGTCCACGCCAACGATGTTGATTCCCGGCAGGTCGGAGGCAGCGGCATAGGCCGCTTCGGCTTGGCTCCACGCGATGCCGAATTTGTTCTCTTTTTTGCCTGTCGAAATTTTCGCATGTCCGCCAGCTGTGACATCGGGATTCACGCGGAACGAAATCGGTGCGACTTTGTCCATCGCGATTGCGACCTCGTTTAAGGTATGAAGTTCGGCCAAGCTCTCGACGTTGAAGACGTGAATGCCAGCCTCTAACGCCTGTGCCATTTCCGCGCGGGTCTTGCCAACGCCGGAGAAAACGATGCGTTTCGCTGGGATGCCCGCGACGAGCGCGCGTTTCAGCTCTCCACCAGACACGACGTCCGCGCCTGCGCCCAAGCGTGCGAGTGTCGCGAGGACGGCAATATTGGAATTGGCCTTTACGGAATATGCGATCAGCGATTTCGTATCGGCAAAGCTGTCCGCGAAGACGCTGTAGTGGCGCTCAAATGTCGCGGTGGAATAAACATAGACGGGTGTACCGACAGCCTCAGCAATCTGGCGCAAAGGCACATCCTCGGCGAACATCTCGCCGTCTTGATAGTCGAAATGGCGCATTAGTTCGTCGGTGTGCTGGTATCTGCCGCAGTCTCTTCAGCAGGGTCGACGAGTGTTTCATCATCTAAAATGCTGGGTCCGCCCACAGGATCGCGTCGTTCGGGTGTGTCCTCTGGAATACGCTCTGCATCTGCTGTTGGCGTGCCGAACACTGGGGGCGGGGCTTGCAATGTCCCACGAATGCCGCATCCACTCAGCAGGGCTGCACATGAACCTGACATGATGATAATGTGCAAGGCTGGGTTCAGCTTGGTAAGGTTATGAAAAGGCATGATGTGTCCTGTCGTCTCGGCAGGCTTGCCTCTACAGGGAAATGACAAATGATGAAACCGCTTCTTCCACTCGCCGGAGCCTTGTTGCTGGCCTTGCCTGCTCAGGCTGAAGAGAGACTGCGCGGAAAGACCGTCTGCTTCCCCGCCGATAAGGTGATTAAAATCGTAGATGAGCTGGCAGAGGTTGAGGCCGATCGCCGCGATGTTGTGGACGTCGGTTTGCAGCCTCGTTTCTTGCGCAAAGACGGTGGGGCGTGGCCAACGCGCTTTTATCTCCAGCAAGATGACACGCCCATTCTAGATATAGCCGTTGAGAAACCTTCGGGGGCAACGCCCAGTTTTCTGACAGATATCCGGGCCAACCAAGATGCAGATATTTGCATTGATGATCCGACCCGCGCGGATCGCCCAGAATTTGATGAGGGGCTCTATTTCGAGATGGGCCTGTCGCCGATCTTCCATAATCGTGAGGGCTTGCACACACTGGCTGAAATGGAAGAGGGCGCGAAAGACGGCAAGAAGTTCTACAAAAAGATGATCCCGGGCGCGTTCCGACCCTTTATGCCGGACACGGATTATATGGCTGTGAAATATGTGGATACGACGACGCCACCTGCACTTTTGATCCGCACGCCGGATCGCGACATCCCGATTATGCCGGAAGCTCACAAAGACATCTGGGTCGTCGGTCTAGATGAAATCGAAGCCGTTGGCGGCGTTGCGCTTGTCGTGCGCGGCGGGGCTTATGACTTGCGGCCCGTTCCCTCGGTGAAGACAATGCGTAAATTTGGATGGGGCCAAGAAACAGAGACAGGCGGCTCAGAATGAGGCGTTTGGTTCTAACGATCTCGCTCTTGGCTCTGCCCACAGCCGCGCAGGCCGGCGATTCGTGTCAGGGCGCCAAGAATATGGTGCGAATGGCAAAAGCCTTTTACGCGGCCGATCCGGAACGGACTGATGTTATCACACCGCACGCACGTTTGCGGATGAAGGGTATCAACGGCGCGCCCGACCCTGACGGGATTCATTACTTCTACGAAGACGTGCACGAGACACTGCCCGTTGATGAAAATCAGGTCGTGCAGAATATCGAAGAGGCTGCGCCATAGCTTGCTCCTGCGCTTTAGGATGCCTAACTGTAGAGTATGAAGAGCGGCCCAAACATCGAGTCTCCCTGTAAGCTGATCTGCACGCTGGATATATCATCTGGTGTTTGCACGGGCTGCGGACGGACGCGCGCAGATATTGCGATGTGGACGCGCTACTCGGATGCGCAGCGCGCATTGGCCAATATCGATGCAAAGAAGCGCATGAAGGAGATGGAAGCGTGAGCGACCCGAAAGCAGAACGCGGTGATATTTGGGGCGCCGTAAAGTGGGTCTGTATCCTGCTGGTCGTTCTCGTCATTGCGGCTGGCGCTTGGAAGGCTTGGTCCGTTGCAACGGCGCCCGCGCGGGCTGTGACCTCCACCAAAGACGCGGCGGTTGAAACCGTTGCGAAAGTTACGGGGCGGCTGGATATCCAACTGACGAAACAACGTCGGTTTGATGCTTTATCCGAAACGGCCTTCGCAACACTGACAGCGCTTGCGCAAACGACACCTACGATGAAGGACCGCGCCTTGCGGGCCAGCTATCTGGCGGGCGCAGATAATCGTGTTTGCACTTTGGAATTACCAACTGAGGGCGACACGATCACGGTCTGGGTGGCCGCCGATAATGACGGCTTTGCGACGGCGAAATCGCTGGGCGGAACGGCGGACCGTCTTATCCGCATGGCCATTTTTGCAGAGGGCGACACGATTGGTCTGCGCAGTGAATGGAATGTTGACACCAAGCACTGGCTCGCTGCGTGGAAACGCACGACCTTGAAAAAGCCGATTGCGGATGCGGCGGCCGAAGCGCGACTGTTGGAGATATTGGCAGCCGTTGGAAAGTCCTGCGCGCCTGAAAAATAGCGACTTTAGTCCGCCAAACGTTCCTGCCACGCTTTCACTTCACGCCGCACATTCTCCGGCGCTGTACCACCATAGCTCGTTCGGCTGCTGGCAGATGCCAGAGGTGTCAGCACGTCGAATATTGCTTTCGTAATGCGTGGTTCAACCGACTGCATATCCGTGAGGGTGAGTGCGTCTAGTGTCACGTCCTGTTTTTCTGCCATCGCGACAATCGTTCCCGTCACATGATGCGCGTCGCGGAAGGGCATGTTTAGGTGCATCACCAACCAATCGGCGAGGTCTGTCGCCGTAGAGAATGCGGCGCCCGCCGCCTCGGCCAAACGGTCGCGATTGGGCGTCATATCTGCGACCATTCCCGCCATCGCGGCGAGGCCCAGCTCCAGCGCATCAAAGGCGTCGAACACAGGCTCTTTGTCTTCCTGCATATCTTTGGAATAGGCCAGCGGCAGGCCCTTCATCACGACGGACAGCGATGTCAACGCGCCGAGGATGCGTCCGACTTTCGCACGGACAAGTTCTGCCGCGTCAGGGTTACGCTTTTGCGGCATGATCGAACTGCCCGTTGTGAAGGCATCCGAGAGCGAGATGAAACGGAATTGCGCGCTGGTCCAAATCACGATTTCCTCAGAAAGGCGAGACAGATGCGTCGCGCAAATACTGGCAGCAGACAGGGCTTCCAGCGCGAAGTCGCGCGCGGATACGGCGTCGAGGGAATTGCGCATCGGACGGTCAAAGCCTAGCGCCGCCGCCGTTGCATCCCGGTCAATGGGGTAGGGCGTTCCCGCCAAAGCTGCTGCGCCCAGCGGGCTCTCATTCATGCGGATCCGGCAGTCTTCAAATCGGGATTGGTCACGTGCAAACATCTCGGCATAGGCCAGCATGTGATGACCAAAGGTCACAGGTTGCGCGGATTGGAGGTGGGTAAAGCCCGGCATGATCGCATCGGCATGAGCGTCCGCCTGATCAACCAGCGCGTGGATCAGCTGCTCCAGCTGGCGCTCGAATAAGGCGACGTGATCACGCACCCAGAGACGGAAGTCTGTCGCGACTTGATCATTGCGTGACCGACCCGTGTGCAGACGTCCGCCCGCTTCGCCGATCATGTCTTTTAGGCGGGCTTCGATATTCAGATGGATGTCTTCCAGCTCTTCGGACCAAGGAAATGTCCCATCGGCAATTTCGCCCGCGATTGTGTCCAGCCCGCCGCGGATCGCATCGCGGTCTTCCACCGTGATGATGCCTTGTGCAGCCAGCATATCGGAATGGGCTTTAGACCCGGCAATATCTTGATCGGCGAGTTTGCGGTCAAAGCCGATAGAGACGTTGATCGCCTGCATCAGGGCGCCAGGACCTGCGGCAAAGCGGCCCCCCCACATCTTCTGGCCTTTTGCCGATTTGCTACCTATCTGATCTGACATGACGTCATCTTTCTTCACTTTGGGCAACGCCATTCGCGCAACCGTGTTGTTCGGGCTTTTCATCAGTGTTTTCGTCCTTGTCCAGTCCTGTCAGAAACCCGCGACAGGATTAGAGCGTTACGCAACAGGTACACTGAGTAAATTGACGGTCCGTGAAAATCCGGCACCATCGCCGAGCCTTGTCTTTGAGACAGTCGATGGAAAAACAACGACCCTCGCCGATCACCGGGGAAAAATCGTTGTGCTGAACGCATGGGCGACATGGTGCCCGCCGTGCTTGAAAGAAATGCCTTCGCTCGACCGATTGCAGGCCTTGCGCGGAGGTGAAAACTTTGAAGTCCTGACTGTTAGCATCGATCGATCCAAATATGATCCGGCGAAATTCTTTGCCGATAACGACATCGAAAACCTCGACCCTTGGCATGACGGCACATTTGGTTTGCCGGGTAAGCTTGTTCTGCGCGGCTATCCAACCACCGTCATTTACGGCCCAGCCGGGAATGAGCTCGCGATCCTAGAAGGGGACGCCGAGTGGGATGACCCGCTGGCTTTGGGCCTGATCGACTATCTGATCGAGAGCTACGTCGAGGAGTAAGCCTTGACAAAATACGTGTAATGATATTACGTTTCAACCATAGGGAGAAACGGGAGGATATCATGGCCACACGACGCACGCGACGGTTCGACGACGATGCAGGGGTGGATATGACCCCGATGTTGGACATTGTTTTCATCCTGCTCATCTTCTTCATCGTCACGGCAACCTTCCTCGACGAGCGCGGTATGGATTTCACCCAAGCCAATAGCGATGCGCCGATCGGTGTGACGACCCCGACGATTTCTATCCAAATTGCCGCCAATGGCGAGATCGCCGTGCAAGGCCGCGTCGTCCCGCTCTCGCTGGTCGAGGCGGAAGTGCAACGCAATCTGATCGAACGTCCTGGCGCCGCGATTGACTTGCGTGCAGATGCCCGCGCGCCGCTGGCCCCTGTTGTCGCGATCAAGGATGATATGGAACGTGTTGGTCGCGCGGTTCGGTTTGAGACGTATGAAGCGCAGGCCGCGCTAAACTGACCCGACTCAGGCGAAATCTTCAGACGAGTCCCAAAATTTCTCCCACTCACGCCGCATTGTTAATGATGCCTTACCGCGACCTTACCGATACATGGCCAAATAAGGCCGATTGAAAACGCTGCTGCGTCGGGGCTCTGTTGCGCAATATGGCTGAAATCGGGCAGGTTGAACCTAACGCAAACATTAAATCCGGGTAACTTGAGGGTCGGGCCGAACGTCGTCAGCTTGCGGGCACCGCTGGGGAGTGGACATCACAGGAGAGACCCATGTCCCATATTAAAACGCTTACAGCCGCCTTTATCACCACCGCTTTTGCCGTGCCCGCATTCGCTCAAGATGTCGAAGTTGAGCCCGTTCCAGAGCAGGTTGAAACGACCGACACGCATTTCAGCTCGGCCGATCTGAACCAAGACGGCGCACTCAGCGCGGATGAGTTTGTGACCTATGCCGTCATGAAGGCCGAAGACGGCGACGAAGCCATGCGCACCCTCGTTGTATCCGGTGATTACGACACAAAGTTCGCGGCACATGATGCCGATGCGTCGGCGTCCCTGACCCCAGATGAGTTGGGGGATGCGAAGGTGGAAGAAGTTGACGAGACGCCCAAGCCAATGGAAACCGAAGAATACTAGTTTCTTTTGATTAAAGCCCGCGAGGCCTTTTGGTCTCGCGGGTATCTTATTTGTCGGCGCTAGGCCTTGTCCATGTCTGACAAGACTTGATTGTCACCTTTGACTTCCAAGCTAGCTTTCTCATCGCCAGCTGTTTCTTCCAGCAATTTCATGCGGAACAAAATTCCCGCGAGCACGGCCCCAATCGCTGGTGCAACAAAGAAGAGCCAAAGCTGACCCAAGCCCGTGAAGAGCGCCGGACCAAAGCTCCGTGCTGGGTTGACTGACACACCTGTAACTTGGATCCCAAGCAAATGGATCGCCCAGAGTGTCAGGCCGATGGCCAGTCCGGCAAAGGCTGTTGGCGCACGGCTCTGTGTTGCACCTAGGATGACTGTGACAAAGAGGAACGTTGCGACAATTTCAAATATGAGCGCGGCATGCATTGAGTATTCGCCGAGATAACCGGCACCCCAACCGTTTTGTCCTAGTCCGTTTTCTGCAAGAGAATAATCCGATTTACCCGTCGCGATCGCATAGACAACGCCTGCACCGACTGCGGCGCCGATGAATTGTGCGATCCAGTATGTCACCATCTCGCCCGCGCTCATGCGACCCGATACGAAGGCGCCTAGTGATACAGCTGGGTTGACGTGGCACCCAGAGATGGGTCCGATTCCGTAAGCCATTGCGACAATGGCAAGGCCAAAGGCTGCCGCAATACCTGCGTGCCCAACTTCCGCTCCGGCGAGGACAGCCGTGCCACAACCAAAGATGACAAGTGTCGCCGTACCGATGAGTTCTGCTACAAATTTTTTCATAAAACCCTCCCAAGTTTATTTCGGAAACCTAGAGGAGCGCTAGTAAAGCGTAAATATAGAAAAGGCCGCCCCAAATGGAGCGGCCTTTTTATTCAGTTTATATTCATTTTGATGAGAGGCTTACGAAAATTAGCTTTGGGCTATTTTCGCAATCAAAGGGATTTTCTGACCTTCGCCGCCCTCGAACCGATGGCGGGCGGCGAATTCCAGAAAATGCTCCAGGTATGATGTAACGCTGGCGCGCTACATCATACCTCCCATGCCTCCCATGCCGCCCATGTCTGGCATGGCTGGGCCGGCGTCTTTCTTTGGCGCTTCGACGATCGCGGCTTCTGTCGTCAGGATCAGACCTGCGACGGAGGCGGCGTCCATCAGTGCCGTGCGGACGACTTTGACGGGGTCGATGATGCCGGTCTTGACCATGTCGACATATTTGTCGTTCTGAGCGTCATAGCCGTAATTGGCTTTGTTCTCGGACAGGATGTTGCCGACGACAACGGCGCCTTCGACACCGGCGTTATCTGCAATCTGACGCGCTGGGTATTGCAGCGCGGCTTTGACGATCTCGATACCGGCTTGCTCGTCATCGTTCAGGCCTTTGACGTTGATGAAGCGGGACGCGCGCAGCAGGGCTGTACCACCACCGGGCACGATGCCTTCTTCGACGGCG
>CAYPWW010000016.1:21585-44184 GCA_964414555.1 uncultured Algimonas sp. | reverse complement strand
AATCCATCGCCCAGCGCCTCCCGCTCATGGACGGCGAACGCAAAGCATCTAACGCGCTCAAGATCGGTTATTTTAGCCAGGATCAGTTGGATGAACTGACAGAGGGCGAGACAGTGCTAAACCACGTCACGCAGAAATTGCCAAAGGGTACGGCGGAAAGCCGCGCGCGAGGCGTGGCGGCGCAAATGGGCTTTTCTCACGAGAAGGTAGAAACTAATGTCGAGAAACTCTCTGGCGGAGAGAAGGTCCGGCTCTTGCTGGGCCTCATGTCTATCGACAAGCCACATGTTCTCATCTTGGATGAACCGACCTCACATTTGGACATCGATAGTCGCGAGGCGCTGATCTA
This sequence comes from uncultured Algimonas sp., assembly GCA_964414555.1. Lineage (GTDB taxonomy): Bacteria > Pseudomonadota > Alphaproteobacteria > Caulobacterales > Maricaulaceae > Litorimonas. The sequence goes on along the minus strand of CAYPWW010000016.1, from coordinate 43,835 downwards.
TGCGCTCAACGATTTCCCCGGTGCCGTGCTGCTGATTACCCATGATGTTTATCTGGCAGAAGCGACGGCGGACCGGCTGTGGCTCGTCAATAAAGGCCGCGCGAAACGCTATGACGGCGATCTCCGCGACTACAAAAAATTGGTCATGGCGGCGGATCGCGCTTAATTCTGCGACCTGCTGACGCAGATTTCTGACGATCAGATTAAACGCGTGTCAGATTTGATAACGCGTTCGTGAGCGCCCCATCCAAATTCGCAGCCCTGTCCGTAGCCACATCATACTCGCGCGTATTCTCGCTCGAGAATTGATGGAGAGATTACGAATGACACGCTTTTCCCCCAAATTAATTGCCGCCACATTGGGTGCGGCAACTTTCGCATTTGCCGCCCCTGCACTGGCCGGCGACTGCAATTACAAAAAAACATCCGCTGCGACATCTGCAACGATCCAAACGACGGCCGCGAACCAGACTGATGTCATGGGCGCGACGATCCACACTGTGGGTCAGTACAACAGCTCTTCGATGAAGGCAGAAGGCACAATCGTGGACGCTGCTGTCGCGACACCAGACCTTTCGACCTTGGTTGCAGCTGTTCAGGCCGCTGGCCTCGTCGACACATTGGCCGGTGATGGGCCGTTCACAGTGTTTGCGCCAACCAATGCTGCGTTCGACGCTCTGCCAGATGGCACAGTCGCCAGCCTACTGCAGCCAGAAAACAAAGCCGCGTTGACGCGTATCCTGACGAGCCATGTCGTGGCGGGCAATTTGTCCTCCGCCGATATTATCGCTCTGGCACAGGCCAATGGCGGTAAGGTCGAAGTCCAGACACTGTCTGGCGCGACGCTGAAGGCGAAGCTCTGGGATGGAAACCTCTACGTCAAAGACGAGAGCGGTAATAAAGCCTCAGTCCTGACGGCCGATGTCATGAAAGGCAACGGTACCGTCCACATCGTGACGAGCGTTTTGTTGCCGGGTGACGGCGGCGATTCCTAAGTGACTTCTCCCTCTCAACCCGACGACTTTGAAAGGTCATGCGGGATGGGTGTACGCAATGCTGGCGATGCGCAGGCGTAGCGTAAGAAATTCAAGCATAATTAAATAGAGATGGAGGGGTCGAAGGGCCCCTCCATTTTACGTTTCGGCCGCCTCAGCTTCCGATTTCATCCGGTTCATTTCATCGCGAAGACGCGCAGCTTCTTCGAACTCGAGGTTTTCTGCGGCTTCGAACATACGTTTTTCGAGGTCGGCCATCACGGCTACCATGTTGCCACCCATGAACGGCTCGGGTCCTTCTGCAGCCTCCAACAAACCGCGCCGCGCTTTGCCGCTTGGGCCTTTGCGCTTACGCCCTGACGGCGTGTAGCTGTTGGCTTCATCCTTGATCTTCTGCGCATTATCGCTGTCACCGACAATATCCGCCACACCGCGCAGAACCGTCTGCGGCGTAATCCCATGTTCGAGATTATGCGCCATTTGGCGTTCACGGCGACGTTCGGTTTCGTCCATGGCGCGCTTCATCGAGCCTGTGACTTTATCGGCATAAAGCACGACATTCGCTTCAGAATTCCGGGCCGCTCGGCCAATTGTTTGCACCAACGCCGTTTCAGAGCGCAAGAAACCTTCCTTATCTGCATCCAAAATCCCCACAAAGGCGCACTCTGGAATATCCAGCCCTTCGCGCAGCAGGTTAATCCCGATCAGCACATCAAACTTCCCGAGGCGCAGATCGCGAATGATCTCGATCCGTTCCAACGTGTCGACGTCTGAATGCATATAGCGCACGCGAATACCCTGATCGTTCATATATTCGGTCAGGTCTTCGGCCATCTTCTTCGTCAGCGTCGTGACCAGCGAGCGATAGCCTTTGGCTGCCGTCTTGCGGACTTCGTCGATGACATCATCGACTTGGTTGCCGCCGTCCTTGGAGACAGAACGAATTTCTACGGGCGGATCGATCAGGCCTGTCGGGCGGATGACTTGTTCGACGAACACGCCACCGGTGCGTTCCATTTCCCAATCTGCGGGCGTCGCGGACACATGTATGGTCTGGGGCCGCATCGCGTCCCATTCTTCGAATTTTAGCGGGCGGTTATCGATACAGGACGGCAAGCGGAAGCCGTGCTCGGACAGCGTGGTTTTGCGGTTAAAGTCACCCCGCGACATGCCACCGATCTGCGGGACGGACACATGGGACTCGTCCATGAACAACAGCGCATTCTCGGGAAGATATTCAAACAGAGTCGGCGGCGGCTCGCCCGGCCCGCGTCCCGTCACATAGCCCGAGTAATTCTCGATCCCGTTGCAAAATCCGCTAGCGGCCATCATTTCCAGATCAAACTCTGTGCGCTGGGAAATGCGCTGGGCCTCCAGCAGCTTCCCCTCAGACTCGAACAGCTTCACCGTCTCATTTAATTCGTGTTTGATTTGCTTCATTGCGCTTTGCACGGTCGGGCGCGGGGTGACGTAATGGGAATTGGCGTAAACGCGGACGCTGTCCTTGTTCAGCTTGGATTTGCCCGTCAGCGGATCAAACTCTGTAATGCTCTCTATCTCTTCACCGAAGAACTCAAACCGCCAAGCCGTGTCATCATAATGGGCGGGGAACAGCTCGATCGTATCGCCGCGCACACGGAAACTGCCGCGCTGAAACGCCAGATCATTGCGCGTATATTGCAGCTGCACGAGTTGCTGCATGAGGGTGCGCGGGTCGATCTCTTGCCCTTTATGCAGGTCAATCGTCATCGCCGTATAGGTCTCGACCGAGCCAATGCCGTAGATGCAAGACACTGACGCGACGATGATACAGTCGTCGCGCTCCAGGATCGCACGTGTTGCGGCATGGCGCATCCGGTCGATCTGTTCATTCACAGAGGAGTCCTTCTCGATGAAGGTGTCGGTGCGCGGGACATAGGCTTCCGGCTGGTAATAATCATAATAACTGACGAAATATTCGACGGCATTATCCGGAAAGAAGCTGCGGAACTCGGCGTAGAGCTGCGCGGCGAGTGTTTTGTTGGGGGCCATGATGAGGGCAGGGCGCTGGGTCTGCTCGATGACCTTAGCCATTGTGAAGGTCTTGCCTGAGCCTGTTACGCCCAGCAGCACTTGATCGCGGTCAATGGCATTCGCGCCAGCGACCAATTCCTCAATCGCTTTGGGCTGATCGCCTTTGGGCTCGAATTCAGAGACAAGCCGGAAGGGCTTGGCGTTTTCCAGCTTCTCGGGACGCTCGGGTCTGTGCGGCTGCCACATGGACAGATTTGCATCAGCGGCGGATGTAGAAGTGGGAGACGACATCATACTAATATAGGGATGCGCAGAAGGTGGGCAAGGTCACGCGGGTGTCCGTCACGATCTACCGATTGAATGAGAAGCTCACCCCAACAAAAAACCCTGCCGCGAGGGCAGGGTTCTTTTGCGAGACGGTGGGAGGGTGTCCCGCTGAATACGTTTTTAACGGCGCTAGGCGCTCATCTTGTCTTTGGCGGGATCGCGCAGGACATAGCCGCGGCCCCAGACAGTTTCGATGTAATGCTCACCTTCGGTTGCAGCGGCGAGTTTCTTACGCAGCTTACAGATAAAGACGTCAATAATCTTGAGTTCTGGCTCGTCCATACCGCCGTAGAGGTGGTTCAGGAACATCTCCTTCGTCAGGGTTGTCCCCTTACGCAAGGACAGCAGCTCGAGCATTTGATACTCTTTACCGGTCAGGTGGACGCGGTGATCGCCGACTTCGACAGTTTTTGCGTCGAGGTTCACTTTGATGTCGCCTGTTGTGATGATCGACTGGCTGTGGCCTTTCGAGCGGCGGACAACGGCGTGAATACGTGCAACCAGCTCATCTTTGTGGAACGGCTTGGTCATAAAGTCGTCAGCGCCTGTGCCGAGGCCGCGAACCTTACTGTCAATGTCGGATGTACCGGACAGGATAAAGACGGGCGTTTGGACCTTTGCCATACGTAATGTCTTTAGCACGTCGAAACCGGGCATATCGGGCAGGTTCAAGTCCAGCAAGATAATGTCATAGTCATAGAGCTTGCCGAGATCGACGCCCTCTTCACCAAGGTCGGTGGTATAGACGTTAAAGCCTTCAGTCTTGAGCATCAATTCGATGCCCTGCGCTGTGGCCATATCGTCTTCAATCAGAAGAACCCGCATATTTGTCCCCTCCCAGGCGAATCGCGATCCCGGATCGCGCCCGGGGATATAGTTAATGGAATGTCTGGCGTAGAGGCTTTGCGTAAATCAAGTGTTAACGACATTAACCTCTTTGTTAGCTTTCTCAGTTGGGCCGAAATTGAATCCGGTTCCGTGACGTTTGGGCGGTTTCGCCCATTCGATGTTTGAAAAGTTTTAACCACGCTCTTTCACGCGTCCGTAAACCTAATCCCTTATGAAGCTTCTCAATGGTGAGTGCCGCGTACACGGACAGAAGTCCGGGCGCAGCGCTTTAGAAATGAACAGGTATTGGGTGAATACCGCGTGGGAGTAGACAGAATGGCACATTCCAGTGAGAAAAATATCGCGAAAACGCGGTTTGTGATCGAAGATCTGCAAAAGCGCATCGCCGTGCTGGAAGCCACACGCGAGGATTTGGAACGTCAGGTCCGCAAGCTGAATGACAGCGTGCCGGAAGATGATGTCGCGCCAAATGCTCAAAAAGACGGCTATGTCGCCTATGGCAGCTATGCTCAGTCTGTGATTGCGCGCAAAGAAAACCTGCGTCGTTCGCTGGGTGACATTGGCGAGCAAACCGGTAGCTTGGCGTCTGACTTGAGAGTTGCACTGGATGCGCTCGATAGTTTTGAGCGCATCAAAGCTCGCCGTCTGGCTGCCAAGGCCGAAAAAGCCCTCGCCCGCCGCGCTGGTTAAATTGCGCTAAAAGGGTGTTTTGGGCGGGGATGTCTCGCTAAATACGTTTAGAGTCTCAGTCATTCAGGCCCCGTTTCTGGTGAAACGGCCTTTGCGTGACATCGCGCGCGCTCCAAAACCTTCAAGAGCTTTGTTCAGCTCTCTTCTAGCGTCCAAGCATAGAGGTCGGCAAAGCCGGTTTCTTCGGCGGCCGTCTGCCACTGCGTGTCGACAGGATCCGTTGGATTGGACGCCATCGGCGCGAGGATGAAAATCCCAGCCAATGCGACGGCGGCAACAGCTGTCAGTCCGGTCCAGAGCGAGCGGCGCGAAACGCGATCATTGGCAGGCGTCTGCGCTTCGGCGGCCGCTAAAATTCGGTCGGCCAAATTCGTTGCAGGTGCGGGACAGGCTTTCGCATGTGTATCGAGCATTGTGTCGAGATCGGTCATGATAACAGGCTCTCCTTTTCCGGCAGTAAGGCTGCGCGCAAAGTTGATTTGGCGCGACTTAACAGGGACTCATAGGCTTTCGCCGAGATGTCTAATGCGGCTGCGCCTTCATTTTGGCTAAGATGCTGAAAGTAACTCAGCGTGATCGCCGCGCGTTGACGCGCGGGGAGATCGGCGAGGGCTTTTGCGATCCGGGTGGATTGCGCGCCCGCCATCATTTGCGCAACGGCGCCACCATCTGGGTCTGCCACATCCGGCAGTTGATCAGAATAGATCGGGCCTTTGCGTCGCCGCTCGTCAATACAAAGCCGCGTTGCAACACGCCGTAGCCAGCTTTGGATGGTTGCTGTTCCGTCCGCGTCCCATCTGGGGGCCGCTTGCCAGAACCGCAGGAAGGTTTCCTGCGCAACATCCTCAGCCAGACCACGATCGCCCAACATATACCACCCCAAGGCATGAATCGCGGACAAATGCCGATCCATGAGAGTCGAGAGGGCTGCAGGCTCCCTGGTCCGAAAACCAGGGAGCAAGTCGATATCAGGGTCGTGTGGCAAGGCGTTAGTGTTATGGCTTAACGACGACCGCCCCGCTTGCCGCGCTTGCCTTTTTTACCCCGCTTGCGGCCTTCGCCTTTGACCAGCTGGCCATCGCCATTGGCATCCATACGGGTGAACAACGTGTCGGCCATATCTAGATATTCTGCCTGGCTGATGAAACCGTCTGCATTGGCATCGAGTTTTGGACGATCGCCGCGTTTGGCTTTCCGGTCGCCACGATCTCCGCGTTCAGCCCGCTTGGCCTCACGCTCAGCGCCACGCTCTGCTCGGGCAGCCGCGCGTTCGGCCTCGTCCATTTCGCCATTTCCATCGGCGTCATAGCGGCTCAGCATTTCGGCCTTTTTGGCGGCGCGCTTTTCTTCGCCTTTTTCGCGACGTGCGGCGCGGGCCGCATCGCTTTCGGCTTTCGTAATCGCGCCGTCGCCATTGGCGTCCAAACGATCAAAGCGTCTGCCGGCTCTGACTGAGCGACGGTTCTCTCGCATGGCTTTATGTTCAGCCTTGTCCAACAGCCCATCCGCATTGGTATCTGCGGCCTGGAACTTGCTAAGGGCGGCGCTGGCGAATTCGGATTGTGTGACGACACCATCGGCATTCAGATCAGCAGGTGGATTGGCGAAAGCAGACGACGCAAGCAAAGATGCGGCGGCAGCGAGTGTGAGGGTCTTGAAAGTGGACATGTGCAAACTCCTATGTGTGTCTCATAGCTACACACGGATCAGCACAAAGTATCCTTCGAAATTTTTCTGGGTTTAGGCGACTGCGGATTTATCAGTTACATCACGCATCTGTTCCAACAGACGTTTCGCAGCGTGCAGGTCTTGCGCATGTCCGGCGTAAGGCGGCGGTGCGCCGAGATGGTCGCGTACGGTGTCATTTAACATCATGGCGGTTTCGACGGCATCTTCGCGCGGTCCGGTGGACAGGATCAGCGGATCGAACCGCGGGGCTGGGCGGCGCACGGCCTCGATCATCCAGAATGCGCGCATAAATCCGTCGCCATGGCTGTCATAGGACATGACGGACACATCTGACGCAGTGGCCAGTCGGACATGGGCGGGTGTGCAGCCGGCCTCTGGCACAGCAAAGACCCAGTCATAGGACAAAGACAGCGCCGCCAGCAGGCCCAACGCGGCGTCGAGGCCTTGCGGGCCAACGCTCGCGGCCGTGAAATGCTCATTTGAGGTCACATAAAGCGCGTCGCGCAGCTCACAGGTGCCGCAGGCGACATCGCTCAAACTGCGGGCGTGGATTACCCCGGCTTTACGCATCAGTTGGCCGTCTACTGCATCTAGCACCAGAACGGTCTCGCCCAAACTTGCCGCATGGCGCCCTAATGACAGGGACATGTCGCGGACTTCATTTGCGTCCCCACTGGCCGAAAACAGGCTGACCAGCCGACAGGCGGGCTCATATTCTGGCCCTTCGGGTTTGGGCGATTGCACATGCTGAAACGGTTGAGCCACAAGACCCTCGCATTGACCTAATACCATGCGGAGCTTTGTCCGCTTGGGAGAAGGTATAGCGCGTGGGCGCTAAGGCTTTGCCAAGGAGCGTGGTAAATTCACGTTAAGCGATGTGTCCGCGAGGTAAATATGGGCAGACGCGGCGTATACCAGCTGAGGGCGAGAAGTGGAGCGAAGCACAGGACCTGAATGAGAATGTGGCTCATCAGATTGTAGATTGTGAACATTTCAAAGGGTTGGGTCAGCCACCATGCGAACCTCACATTTTCTGCAAGCACTGCCAAAAACCCACCTAAGATATAACCAAAGAAAATTACGCCAATTTTCCAGCCGGCTTGGACTTTCCAAGGCCGGAACAGCACAAAAATGCTCGGGAGGACAAGTAGGGGGAGATAGACCGCAAACGATGTTGCGAGCTTTGTAAAACTCTCTGAAGGGCCTGTAAGAATTCGCACCAAAAGTAATGTTGATAGAACCGGATATGAAATCGTAATGATCAGCAATAGGCGAATCCATCGTTTGCGATGCCGCAGAATGACCATGCTGCGGCGATCATCTTTTTCGACTTGAGGCGTAGCTATCATGCGTCAAGCCTACGAATTGGTGATTAAATTGCGATTAAGGCGCGCCTATCCCCGCGCCTGAACCGCTTTGATCATCGGACCATATCCGCTTTCGCCCAGCCAATCGAGTTGGGCCTTTGCACTGGCGGCATTGACGCCGAGTTGTGGGCGGTTGCCGGGATGAACTGCGATACGCAGCGGGCGTTTGTCCATTGGGTCCGACAGCAGTTTTGCAATCGCATGAGGCACGTCCATCGGATCGGTGGTGCCGCCGCCCGTGCCTTCACCCATGCGGGCCGCCTGCGCAGCATAAGCTTCCAGTCGCTCGGCCTCCACGCGGGACTTCAATGCGGCGCTAAGGGCATTGCGATTGCGCCAGATTTGCGTGGGATAACCACCGGGCTGGATGATCGTCACACCAATATTATGCGGGACCAGCTCATAGGCGAGCTGTTCACTCGCGGCTTCCAGCGCGAATTTCGTTGCGGAATATTGCCCAGAGTAAGGGATCATGACCCGGCCGAGCTGGGAACTGATCTGCACGATGTGACCGGACCCTTTTCCATCTGGGCCTTGTGCACGCATGGCGGGCAGGACGGCGCGGACCATCCGGTGCGGGCCAAAGGTGTTGGTTTCAAACATCAGTGCCGTCGCGGCTGCGTCCTGCAATTCCATCGGACCGGTCAGGCCGATGCCTGCATTATTGATGAGAACATCCAAAGTACCGCCTGTCGCGGCGAGAACCTCTCCGACACCGGATTTGATAGAAGCCTCAGACGTCACATCGATGTCTACAACTGTGATGTCGAGATTTTCGCGTTCGGCCAAACTGCGTAGATTGACGGCTTCAAGTCGGGGCAGGTTGCGCATCGTGGCAAAAACACGCGCACCCAGACGGGCATAATGTTCGGCCCCCAACAAGCCGAACCCAGAGGAGCATCCCGTAATCAGAATAGATTGCCCAGTTAGGTCCGGCGGCGTTGTCGCTTCTTGTGCGACGGCCTCGGTTTTTGCGGCACAAGCAGCACCGGCTAATGCGGCAGCGCCAACCCCCGCTGCGAGAAGTTGACGCCGATCAAGATGAGAAAAGGGCATAGCGAGTCTCCGATAAGTTCGGGACTGCCTAGCACAGCTTTCCGCGCAAAGAAAAACCGCCGCACCCGGGAAGGCCGACGGTTTTCCTTTTCAATTTCTCAGGGCGCTTAGCGGTATTGTTGAACCCGCGTTGTGCGCAGACCGGCGATGCCGTGGCTCTCGATCGAACGCTGCCAAGACATGAATTCTTCAGACGACAAGCCGTAGCGCTCAAGTGCGCCGTCCAGTGTCAGAAGACCACCGCGCACAGCGGCCACAACTTCGGCTTTACGACGGATCACCCAACGCACCGTATTGGGCTTGGGTAGATCGGCCAACGTCAGAGGGGTGCCCTCTGGTCCGATGACGACGTGTTCTCGCTTGGGTCTGCTGCTTTGCATGCTTTTCGCCTCATAACGCCGTGGACCCACTCACCACAGCTGTGTTCTGAAATCTGGATAGGCGCTCGACCCTTAAAAACAGTTTAAGGCGGGCCAAAAAAAACGTTGCATAACAGGTGTTTACGAAGGTTAATGGAATCGGCTTTATCGTTAAGAATGGTTTACATGGTTCGGGACCGGATTGATTCCATTGACTCTTTTGCGCCTTGCGTCTGAGTCCGGTGTATCGACTTGGAACACTCTGAGCCCTAAGAGGCCTCCAAGAATTGAAGAAATAAATTTGAATCCTATCTATCCGCCATGGTCCAAATCCTAACAGCTTCTAAAAATTCGCTCGGTTTTGCGAAACCAGAGGGTGAAACACGCGTTGTGGTTGCCATGAGCGGCGGCGTGGACAGTTCTGTGTGCGCGGCGCTCTTGGCACGCGAGGGGTATGACGTCGTGGGTGTGACCTTGCAGCTCTATGATCACGGCGAGGCCATCAAGAAAGCCAAAGCTTGTTGCGCAGGCCAAGACATCTATGACGCCAAACGTGTGGCAGAGGCGCACGGTTTTCCGCATTACGTGTTAGATTACGAGAGTAACTTCCGCGAGCAAGTCATCGAGGATTTTGCGGACACCTATCTAAAAGGTGCGACGCCGATCCCTTGCGTGCGTTGTAATCAGACGGTGAAATTCCGCGATCTGTTGGATGTTGCCAAAGATCTGGGCGCGGATTGCATGGCGACGGGCCATTACATCCGCCGCGTCGATGGGCCAAATGGCGCAGAACTGCACCGTGCGCAGGACGGAGGCAAAGACCAGAGCTACTTTCTCTTCGCAACAACGCGGGCGCAACTAGACTTCCTACGCTTTCCGCTGGGTCATCTGGATAAGTCTGAGACGCGCAAGCTCGCCGTTGAGCTGGGGCTGAGCGTGGCGTCAAAGCCGGACAGCCAAGACATCTGCTTTGTCCCCACTGGCAAATATACGGATGTAATCGAGAAAATCCGTCCCCATGCGGCCACGCCCGGAGATATCGTGCACATGGATGGCCGCGTCTTGGGCCAGCATCGCGGCGTCATGTATTACACGATTGGACAGCGGCGGGGTCTCGGCCTCGGCGACGATACGGGCACAGAGCCGCTGTTCGTCATCGGGATTGCGGCAGATAAAGGTGAAGTGATCGTCGGCCCCCGTTCCGCGCTGGAGCGTAACACGCTCTTTCTCGAAGATATCAATTGGCTAGGTGAAGGCGATTTCGGCGCGCATCTGGATGGCACGACCATTCAGGTAAAGGTCCGCTCGACCCGTCCGCCTGCGCCGGCGACCTTGCGCCTTGTCGGGAATCGCATGGCTGTCGTCTTGGCCAAGTCAGATATTGGCTTGTCCCCCGGACAGGCCTGCGTGTTCTATGAGGACCGCAATGATGCTGCCCGGACTTTGGGCGGTGGCTGGATTACGGAGACGGCATAAACTTACCAGCCGGTAACTAGCTCTCCACCGATGCTTGGCTTAGGTTCTAAGCCTAACCAACTGGAGAAGTATTATGGCCGTCATGAAAACGATCGAAGTCATGAGCGAAAGCTCTGAGTCTTTCGAAGCTGCGATTGAACACGCCGTTGAGCGCACAGGTAAAACTGTGAAGAATATCCGCTCTGCCTATGTCAACGAAATGTCGACGTCGATCAAAGGCAAGAAAATCGACAAGTTCCGCGTGAACGTGAAAATCACCTTCGAAGTCGGCGACTGATCCTCGGGCGAACCTGACGCCGTGTTCAAACGTATTTAGAGAAGACGATAAACGGAGCTTCCACATGTATGGATTGGGCACAAATACGACAATGATCCTCGTCGCAGTCTTGGCTGCGGCGGTGATTTTCCTTTTTCTGCGCAGTGGGAAATCCCGTTCGCTGACACAGCAAAAGCGCGCAGACGTCGAGCGCAAACGCGCGGCCTTAAAGGCAAAACGCCGGGCAGAAGCTGAAGCACTCCGTAACACGGAAAAATTTGAATAATCATTCTTGAAACCGCCTTGCGAATAGGCATGTTTTTGCCAATCGAACGGGGTAAGACTGCTTAAGCTTATACGCATTGGAGCTCGCTATGTCCGCGAAACGTCTTTCTGATCCTATTGTCATTGTTGGCCTCGCCCGCACGCCCATGGGCGCGTTCCAAGGTGCGTTTTCGACTGTTAGCGCGCCGCAACTTGGCGCGGCTGCCATTAAAGCCGCGTTAGACGAGGCAGGTGTGGACGGAGCGAACGTCGATCAAGCCATCATGGGCTGCGTTCTTCCAGCCGGACAAGGCCAAGCCCCCGCCCGTCAAGCGGCGCTCGGGGCAGGATTGCCGCTCTCTGCGGAGGCCACGACGATCAATAAGATGTGTGGCTCTGGCATGCAGGCTGCGATTATGGCGCATGACGCTTTGGCGGCTGGGTCGATAGATGTCGCTGTCGCGGGCGGTATGGAAAGCATGACCAATGCGCCCTACTTGCTGCCGAAAGCGCGCGGCGGGATGCGGATGGGCAATCAGCAAGTTGTCGACTCCATGATGCATGACGGCCTGACCGATGCGTATGACAATAAAGCGATGGGCGTCTTTGCCGACGATATCGCCAGCGAGTATCAATTTACGCGCGAACAGCAGGATGCCTACGCCTTGCGCTCCGTCGCGCGTGCACAAGCGGCGCAAGAGAGCGGGCGTTTTGACCGCGAACTGACGCCTGTGACAGTGAAGACCCGTAAAGGCGAAATTGTCGTGGCTGCGGATGAAGGCCCCAAAAATGCGCGGCCCGAAAAAATCCCGACCCTACGTCCCGTCTTCAATCCCGAAGGCACGGTGACGGCGGCCAATGCTAGCTCGATCAATGATGGCGCGGCGGCGCTGGTCCTGATGCGGCGCTCGGATGCGGAAAAAGGCGGGCACAAGGTTCTGGCTGAAATTGTCGCTCACGCCGCCCATGCGCATGAGCCCGCGCGTTTCACCACGGCCCCTGTGAACGCCATTCAAAAAGCCCTCGGTAAAGCGGGTTGGGCCGCGAAAGACGTCGATCTCTGGGAAATCAATGAAGCCTTCGCCGTCGTGCCAATGATCGCCATGCAAGAGCTCGGCCTCGACGCAGATATCGTCAACGTCAATGGCGGTGGCTGTGTCCTCGGTCACCCGATCGGTGCATCTGGCGCACGGATCATGGCGACGCTGATCGCAGAGATGGAAAAGCGCGATGCCAAAACCGGTGTGGCCAGCCTCTGCATCGGCGGCGGCGAAGCGACGGCCGTTTGTTTGCAGCGATGATGGGGCTCTAAACTAGAGTCTGCTCAAACAAGGCGAGCTTTCGCGCCCAAGCTTTATCTGCCTGTGCTTCGTCATAGACAGCGCTGTCCGGCGGGCACCAACCGTGTTGTGTGCCGGTATAGACCTCGATTTCGGCAAAATTTTCGACGGCGGCAAAGGTAGCTTCCAAAACGCCCTTGGTCTCAGGACTGCGATCATGATCGTTCTGCGCAATTGCGATCAGGAAATCGGCGTTCGTTTCTGGGATCAACAAATGCGGGCTATCGGGTTTGTCCGTCGCAAGTCCGCCTCCATGAAAGCTCGCACCTGCGCGCACGCGGTCCGCGCGTTCATGCGCCGTCTGCACCGTCATGGGGCCACCCATGCAATATCCGGTTACGCCAACCCCGCGCGAGCTATCGACAGCCGTTTGCGCATCTAGCCAATCGATGAAGGCACGTCCGTCACTGCGAGTCTTGGCCTCGTCCAGCGCGCGACGGTAGGGAATGACTAACTCGCGAATTGCCGGATCGCGGAATGTTTGTCCGGGTTCGACAAAGGGCGCTTTTGCATTGCGGTAATAGGGATTGACGACCAGCGCAGCATAACCGTCGCCCGCCAAACGCTTGGCCATCATTTTGAAGGCTGGACGTAGTGATACAATGTCGGGCCAGATCAGAACGGCGGCATGTGCGCCCTTGGCCGGATGGGCAAAAAACGCATCAGCCATCCCGTCAGGCGTTTCGATCATCACATCGGCTTCTGCGATTTCTCCGGCCTCGGTCGACAGCGCTTCACCCGGCGCGCAACCGGCAAAAGCGAGCGAGATCGCTGCGCCACCCGCAAGGAGGTTGAAGTCCCGCCGTGTCAGTTTGCGCTCATAAAAGCCCTGATTTTCTAACTCTGTGATGTCATCGCACATATCGCTCTCCTCTTGAGGAAAGGTTAGGTGGCAGAAGTAAAGGTCGCAAGTGACTTATAAATCGCGTTAAAAACTAACCCCATGTTTATGGTGTTTACAGGCCTAAGGCTGCTGACTAATACTGAGAGTGTGGGCGGGCGCACTTTCCCGGCTTTATGAAGCAGTTTGATAGAAATGAGGACGAAACAATGAAAATCAAATCTAAAAGAATCTTGGCTGTGGCTGGCGGGCTAATCATGATATCCAGCTCCGCCAACGCAGCGTTGCTGTGTCCACCTGCAAATGGAGAATTTCCACTTTGTTATATAGTGAGCACCTGCACGGAAAGCGGGACGGGTGCGAGTGGTGGAGGCTTCTCTATGGATCCCGGTCGTTGTGTCGGCATTGCCGCTGATCCGGCTGTTTTTGAAGCAACGCTTGAAGACAATGATATCGCCTTCACTGTGACCCCTGCTGTCGTCGAAAAAGATCGCAGATTTCGAGAAGATTTGATGCGCAGTCAGCCGAGCATATTTCAAACGATTAAAGACATGAAGGCTCCTCGTGGTGCCTTGGAAATGAAGCGCAAAGCCCCCGTTATGCAAAGGCCTGAAAAATAAATATAAAATCCTGATTTCTAAAGTCGCTGTTCGCAACGCTTGAAACTTTCGTTGCGGACGGTTTTTCGCACAAAAGCGTCAATGCCCGCCGCCAAAGGCTCCCGTGCGAACGTTGTAATTCACGGCCAGACCATATTCGGGATCGTCGTCGCTTTCCACGACGAGCTGGCCTGCGCGGTTCAGCAGAGCGTGACAATCTGGCGTCAAATGCAGCAGTTGTAGCGTCTTGCCTTCGGCTTCATATTTCGCAGCCAAACCCTCGATGGCCTGTAGGGCAGACTGATCAACGACACGGCTATCGGCAAAATCGACGACGACGGTGTTGGGGTCGGTTTTGGGCGTGAAGAGCTCATTAAAGCCTTCGATAGAGCCAAAGAAGAGTGGGCCTGTCAGCTTATAGGTTTTCACATCTTCTGCCTCAGATGTCTCTGCATCGATGTGTCGGGCGGCTTGCCAGCTATAGGCGAGAGCCGAAATAATCACACCCACGACAACGGCAACGGCGAGGTCGTGATAGACGGTGACAACTGTGACGATGATAATGACCAGCGCATCAATGAAGGGGATACGCCGCATGATCGTCAGCGATTGCCACGCGAACGTTCCGATCACGACCATGAACATTACGCCGACCAGCGCGGCCAGTGGGATCTGCTCGATGATGCCAGAGCCAAACAGGATAAACGCTAGCAGGCAAAGCGCCGCTGTAATGCCGGACAAGCGCGTACGCGCGCCGGACTTAATATTGATCATGGATTGCCCGATCATGGCGCAACCGCCCATGCCACCGAAAAAGCCGGTGACGGTATTGGCGACGCCTTGAGCGACACATTCTTGGGACGCGCCGCCGCGCTCTTCTTTGATCTCGCCGACGAGGTTGAGCGTCAGCAAGCTTTCGATCAAGCCAATGGCGGCAAGGATAAGAGCGTAGGGGAAAATGATTTTCAGCGTTTCCAGATTGAACGGGGCGAGGGGGGCGAAACCGGTTTCGCTGCCGCTCCACGCAAAGCTACCAAAGACAGGCTCTGCCGCAGCAGTGAAAGGCAAGTGGAATTGTGGCAATCCGCCTTTGATCGAGGCAAGGTCTCCAACTGTTGGCACATCAATGCCAAACCCAATCACGAGGCCTGCAACAACACCGATCCCGACAAGCGGGGCGGGGACGGCTTTGGTAATTTTTGGCGTGACCCAGATTAGGAACATCGTCAGCGCGACAAGCCCGAGCATCAGATAAAGCGGCGTTCCCGTGAGCCATGTGCCTTCCAGAATATGGAATGGCCCATAATGCTCGCCCGGAATCCGTTCGGGTGGCGCGCTTTGGAACTGCGAGAGCTGTGCCATGCCAATGACAATCGCGAGGCCGTTGACAAATCCCAGCATGACGGGATGCGGGACGAGGCGGATAAACTTCCCCAGTCGGAAAACCCCTGTCAGAATTTGGATGATTCCCATCAGGACAACTGTCGCGAAGAGATATTCAACGCCGTGATCGGCGACGAGCGCGACCATGACAACGGCGAGCGCGCCTGTCGCACCAGAGATCATGCCCGGACGCCCACCAATCGCGGCTGTAATCAGCCCAACGATAAAGGCCGCATAAAGTCCGACAAGCGGTTCGACGCCGGCGACAAATGCGAAGGCGACGGCCTCAGGCACCAGCGCGAGGGCGACGGTGAGGCCGGCTAAGACCTCGATCCGGATCCGGCGTGGCGTAAAGGTCAAAGGCCCCGATCGTGCACGTGCAGGAACGGAAATGGCGTCGGCGAAACTCGCCAGTGTAGAGCGGATCATGGCAGGTCAGACAGCTGCGAAAAGAATGAGCGCGCCTTAGGCCGCACGCTGCGATAGCGCAAGCGCTCATACATCGTGCGTATGGATCAACACAGCTCGCTTTAATTAATTATAACAAACTCTGTGCGGTGGCGTCTAGCCTTCCGCGCGCAGAGCATAGCCTGCGGAGCGGACGGTCCGAATGGGGTCGGTTCGATCCGCTTGTTTCAAAGCCTTTCGAAGTCGTCCGATATGCACATCCACGGTTCGGGCTTCGACATACACATCATGTCCCCAGACAGCGTCTAGCAGCTGCTCGCGCGAGAAGACCTGACCCGGCCGTCGCATGAAATGTTCCAGCAGGCGAAACTCTGTGGGCCCGAGATGAATGTCTTCTCCAGCGCGACTGACGCGGTGTGCCTTTGTGTCGATTTCCAGTCGCCCCACGCTAACGGCATTGGACAAGACATTTGCCTGTGTTCGGCGCAGCAAGGCCCGAATGCGCGCAAAGAGTTCCGGCATTGAAAAAGGTTTGACGAGATAATCATCCGCGCCAATGTCCAGACCGGAAATCCGGTCATCTTCTTCGCCGCGCGCGGAGAGCATAATGATCGGCGTTGTTTTCGTTGCGGCTTTGCGGCGTAGGCGGCGACAGACTTCGATGCCGGAGAGTTTTGGCAGCATCCAATCTAGCAGGATTAGATCCGGTACGCGCTCCTCTGCCATTAGCAGCGCCATATCGCCGTCTTCGGCCAGCCCCGTCTCAAAGCCCTCGCGCTGGAGGTTATAGCTCAGAAGGGTCGAGATGGCGGTCTCATCTTCTACGATCAGGACATAAGGCGTCATAGAAGCTCTTTAGGCTGAGTCCGTAAGGGCGGTAAAGACGATGGCAAAGGCTGTCCCGCTGACGGGTGCGTCATGGGCGGATTTCACGAACCATCCGGCGCGATGGCGCAAGACGATATGTTTGACGATCGCCAAGCCGAGACCTGTACCTTTTTCCTGCGCCGGCAAATCCCCTGCGACGCGGTAGAACCTTTCGCCGATGCGGGGCAGGTGTGTGCGGGAAATACCGGGGCCTGTATCCACGATTTGCACATGCCACACGGGGGCCTCTGACGGCAGGCGGTTGACGATACGGCGCAATCCGCCGCCTTTTAGAAGCTCGCTAGAAAAGGCCGCCCCTGCCCAAGCGGCCTGTCGTTTCAGCGTGACATCGACCTGCGTCTCATTGGCGGAGAGCTTGACGGCATTTTCGATCAGATTGACGAAGAGCTGGACGCATTCATCTGTTTTGCCAAAAATCTGTGCCGGCCCGTCGGGTATATCCAGCGATAGCCTGACATTTCGCTGATCAGCCAAAGGCTGGACGACATCACAGGCGGTTTTGAGGGCGTCGACCAAATCGGCCGTTTGCGCAGGTGCGATATGCTCACTGCTCTCGATTTTACGCAAGGAGAGCAAATCCGTGACGAGCCGCTCCATCCGCTCGGCCTGTTCTTGCATAATGCCGAGAAATGTCTCGCGTGCTTTGGGGTCGTCTTCGGCATGACCGCGCAGTGTCTCGATGTAGCCTTTCAAGGAGGCAATTGGCGTCTTTAACTCATGCGAGGCATTGGCCAGAAAATCAGCGCGCTTTTCTCGCGCCGTTGTGGCTTGGGTGCGATCTGCAAGGACGGCGAAAACAACTTCGCGTCCACGTGTCGCGATGCTGTCCGTGCGAATGGTCACGGGCTCGGACAGATCGACGTCGATAAAGAGCTCTGTCGGCGCGAGCACATGGATCGGCAGAGTTTCTACCGCTTCGCCCGCGAAGGCGCTTTCCAAAGCGGGGCGGAGCGCGGAATTTCGTAAATATGCGCCAACGGGACGCCCCACCATATCGGGCGAAAGCAAATCCTGCGCACGTTGGTTGGCGTAAAGCACTTCTCCCGTCTGGCTCAGGACGGCGACGGCGCGCGGCATGACTTCGGTCAATTCGGACAAAGCGGATGACCGGGCATCTCCCAGTGCGGTTTCCGAGAGCGGCAGTTTTTGCAGGCTTTCCGTTTCGTTTCCGCGACGCAGGTAAACCGAGAGTGTCAGGAGGGCTGCGCATAACACGCCAAGTGTCGGCAGCAGCGGCGCAGCCGTCAGGATCGATAAAATCAGGATAGACCCTGTCGTTAGGCAGGCCAGGACCAGACCGTCCTGAGAGAGCGACATCCTTGTTTCAGCCGCAGGTTTGGAGGTGTCCGGCATAGATTTCCAATAGGCCCTCTCGTAAGGTACGGGCGCTTCTGCCATTGCCTGTATCTGACAGGCGATAGCTATGACAAGCGATTCCCGCGCGGCATGTTGATAAGGCGACACGCTAGGCAAATCTGTTGCGCGGAAGTCGCCGTAAATGGAATAATGTCGCGCATCTGTGCAAGATTTCACACGCTATCCGCCGGCTCTCAGTCTAATAGAGGGTCAGGCAGTGTTATTATTGTTTTTCGATAATTATTCATTGACTCTCGCTATGGAGCGACTAGGGATGGTTTCATGAAGTCTGTATGCGACAATTTGGCGATTTTTCCGACGACACTCCGCCGTCTTTCTACAGTGTTGCTTGTGGGAGTCAGCCTAAGCGGCTGTGCTTTGCCCGGCCTGTTACAGCCAGAACCGACCGTTGTTGAGCCCGTTGAAACTCTCTTGGAAAGTGACACGCCGCCACCTGTCTGGGTTGAGCCTGCGCCAGAGCGGCAACCGACGTTGGATTGGATTGGAAGCTTTAATGATCCAGCGCTTTCCGCGCTCGTCGATGAGGCCCGTCAAACAAATCCCACCGTTTTGCGCGCGGTCGCGCAACTGGACGCGGCACTGGCAACCCGCAAGGTTAGCCGTTCAGCGCTTTACCCGACTTTGAGTGCGAGTAATTCTCTCCAGCGCAGTGAAGGCGGTGTTGGTTTTTTTGCGGGTTCGACCAATGCTTCCATTGGCCTGAATGCGGCTTGGGAAGTCGATCTTTTCAAACGTATCCGAGATCAGGTCGAGGCCAGCAATTATGCCGTCGAAGGCTCAGCCTATGATCTTGCATCGCTGCAATTGTCCATCGTCGGGCAAATCGCTTCGGGCTGGTTCCGCACGCTAGAGGCGGAGCAGCTCGTTGAGCTTTCTGCGCGGGATATTGAAACGCAAGAGCGCGCGCTGCGCCTGACCCAACGCCGATTTGAATCGGGTGTGACGGGGTCCTCTGATGTGCGCCTAGCTCGATCCGCGCTGGCGAATTCTCAGGCGCTAGAGCAAAGCCGCTTGCAAGCACGCAATGCCTCGCTCCGTGCGGTTCAAGTTTTGGCACGTGATTACCCAGATGCGAAAATGTCTTTGCCGACGAACCTGCCCGAACTGCCAGATTTTGAAGGCGCAGGCACACCGACGGATCTGTTGGCGCGGCGTCCGGATATTCTGGCGGCGGAGGCGCGTATCCGCGAAGCTGGCCTGAACGTCGATGTGGCGCGCAAAGCGCTTTACCCAAGCCTACGGATTTCAGCGGGGGCGTCAGATGATATTGCGCGCCGGTCTAATGATCCGAACCCGCCCAGCTTTTTGAAGTTGTTTGATTTGAATGACCTCGCCTTTCAATTGGGCGAGCAAATTACGGCACCAATTTTTCAGGGTGGACGCTTGCGCGCGCAGGTCGCGCAGCAGCGCGCGCTGATGGGTGCGCAATTCGAGAGCTATGTCTCGACCGTTTATTCTGCCTATGAAGAGATTGAAAACGCGTTGGATGCGGAAACGCGATTGGGCCTGCGCGAAGAGGCCCTGCGCACAAGTTTGGTTGAGGCGCAAAAAGCCGAAGAGCGGTTGGGACTGCGCTATGTCGAAGGTCTGGCCAGCGTGCTGCAACTGCTCGATGCGCAATCGCGGCGGATCAATGCGGAAGGCCAGTTGATTGGCGTTCGCGCTGAACGTTTACAAAATCGCGTGCGTTTGCACGTCGCGCTGGGCGGTGGGGGCTACACCCTTATCCCATCAGCCGCACAAGACGTCATAATGAGAGAAGACGGATAATCCCATGACCGAAACAGTCTATCATCCCAATCTTGAGCGCAAAAAGGGCGGTGTTTTGCGAAAAATACTCGTCGTGTTGATCCCGATATTGATCATCGTCGGCTTCGTCGTGGCAACGCAAGTTATCATCAAGATGAATGCTGAGCCTGAAGAGAAAAAGCGTAGCTTTAATACGCTGGCGGTTGTTGCGGATTACGCCAAGCAAGACGACGTCCGCTTGGTCGTCAATACGCAGGGCGAAGCTCGCCCACGCACAGAAATCGATCTCGTCCCCGAAGTCGGCGGCAAGATTGTCTATGTCTCTCCGAATTTCCTCGAAGGCGGAATTTTCCGCAAAGGCGAAACGCTCGTACGGATTGATGATGCTGATTTTAATGTCGCTGTCATTCGGGCCGAAGCCAATGTTGCCACGGCGCAGCAGAACCTTGTTCGAGAAGTCGCAGAAGGTGAAATTGCACGGCAAGATTATGAAGAGCTAGGCCGGTCTGGAACACCTAGCCCGCTGGCGTTGCGTGAACCGCAAAAAGCCCAAGCCCGCGCCGCATTGCAAGCCGCACAGGCTGAGTTGGAAGCGGCCAAGCTGAACTTATCGCGTACATCGGTTAGGGCGCCATTCTCTGGACGTGTTCGCGCCAAGGCCTCAGACGTTGGGCAGTTCGTGACGCCGGGCGCGCGACTGGGCCGCATCTTCTCGACAGATATTGTCGAAGTCCGGCTCTCTTTGACAGACCCAGATCTTTACAAGCTCGACTTGCCGCTAGCTTATAATGCGAAGAGCCGTGCGACGGCCCGACCCGTGCGCTTGTCTGCAACCATCGCGGGGCAAAAACAGGTCTGGGATGGGCGGATCATGCGCACAGACTCGACCTATGACACGCAATCGCGCGCCCTCTTTGCTTTTGCAGAAGTCTTTGATCCTTACGGCAAAGGTGCATCAGATAATGGCGTACCCCTCGCGCCGGGTCTGTTTGTCGACGCTGAAATTGATGGCCGGACTTTTGAAGATGTCATTGTCATTCCACGTGATGGTTTGCGCCCGCAGGACGAAGTCTATGTCGTGGATAATGTCGGCAAGTCGGAGATCCGGAAGGTCAGTGTTTTAGACGCAACCTCAGACCGCGCCGTCATTCGCGACGGCATTAATGTCGGCGAGCTCATCATTTTGTCCCCGATGGAGCGCTCACGCACAGAGATGACGCTCAAGGTTTTGGACGTGAATAATCCTGAAACGGTTCTCGTCGATCCGCCTAAGCCGGATTGGCAGAAAAAGCTCGAAGAAGGCGAGGGCGACAAAGATAAAAAGGACGCGAAAGACGGTGATGATGCGTCCGAGAAAAAGCGCCCCTTACGTAAACGTGACAACCCGCCGCCCGCCGATGACGCGACAGACAGCGAAAAATCTGATACGGATGACGCTGATCGGAAGGATCAATAGTTATGAAAAAGCTCATTGCATGGTTTGTTCGTAACCCCGTCGCCGCCAACCTCCTTATGGTGGCGATGTTCGTGGGCGGTATCTTTGGCTATATGAATTTGGAACGTGAGTTCCTGCCAACGACAACAGTCAATGGCATGACGGTTTCTGTGAGTTGGCCGGGCGCAAGCCCCCGCGACGTGAATGAGCAGATTGTCACGCGGATCGAAGAAGCCGTCGATGGTCTCGACGGAATTGATTATATTGAAGCCAATGCCCGCGAAGGTGGGGCGAGTGTCAACGTCCGAACAAAACTCGGTATTGATTACGAGAAGATGATCGATCTCGTGAAAGCGCGCGTGGACGGCATTCAAAATCTCCCGCCGGACGCTTTCCGACCGCAAATTTTCCGATGGGAAGCGCGGCCCGATATCATGTATTTGGCGCTATACGGCCAATCGGACCGGCTGTCGCTGCAACGTGCGGGGAATGACCTTCGCCTTAAGCTGACACAGCTCGATGGGCTACAATTAACGACCCATATCTCAAAAGTGCCAGAACAGGTCACAATTGAAATTTCCGAAGATGCGCTAAAGCGTTACGGCCTCACATTTCAGCAAGTCAGCGCCGCGATCTCTGGTTCCTCCGTCAATCTCTCTGCCGGAACGGTTGAGACGACAGGCGGTAATCTACAGCTTCGCGCGCGAAACCTCGCCGATAGCCAAGAAGAGTTCGAGAAAATCATCATTCGCCAGACACCGTCCGGCGGCACTGTGCGCGTAGGCGATGTTGCCAATGTGATCGACGGGTTCGATGACAATAAATTCGCATCGAGTTTCCGAGGGCAGCCGGCCGCGATTTTCCAAGTCGTCTCGCCGGACAAAAGCGA
>CAYPWW010000016.1:0-21485 GCA_964414555.1 uncultured Algimonas sp. | reverse complement strand
TTGAATATGATCTCGCTCTTCGCGTTCCTCTTGGTGATTGGCATTGTTGTGGATGATGCGATTGTCGTCGGCGAGAGTATCCATTTCCATGTTGAGAACGGCATCGATGGAGAGCGCGGCGCTGTGGCCGGTGCGAATATGGTTGTTAAGCCCGTCTATTTCGCGGTCATCACGACGATCATGATGTTCGTGCCGATGATGCTGCTGAGCGGGCCTGTGCGGGCCATGTTCGAACAGATCAGCTTTGTTGTGATCGCCGTCTTGATCTTCTCGCTAATCGAAGCGTTCTTTATCTTGCCGGCGCATTTGCGCCACTTGAAGCCCGTCGATATCACGAAAGCTAAAGGCCCATTCGCTGGCCTGATGCGGTTCCAACATGCGCTGGCCGAGAGCCTGAACACCTTTGCGCGGAAGATTTTTCGTCCCATCGTCGCGGCGCTTCTGAAGTTCCGTTATGTTACCGTCAGCGTCTTCACCGGCCTGTTCATCATGGCGATGATGTTGCTGGCGTCGGGTATTGCGCCGTCTGCCTTCCTGCCGGAGGTTGAAGGCGACATGATCCAAGTCTCTGCGCGTTTCCCAGAGGGTACGACCTTTGAGCGGATGGAGCAGGTCCGCGAGCAATTCGAAGCTGGGATTATAAAACTCAACGAAAATGCGCCGGAATTATTTGGCGTCGAAGGCGATATTATCGACAAGCCCGGCATGATTACCGAGCGTCGATCTGTTGAAGGTTTCCTCGGCCTCGTCGAAACGAAAGACCGCAATAATACTTCGACCCGCGCCATCGCGGATAAGCTCGAAGAATTTGTTGGGCCTGTCTCGGATGCTTACCGCGTGAATTACGGCTTTACCGAAGGCAACTTCGGCGGCGGCGGCGGACTGTTCTTTGCCGTGGCGTCGGATAATGAAGACGATCTCCGCGCGGCCGTTCTGGACCTCAAGAACGAAGTCGACACCTTTAACGGCGTTGTCGGGACATGGGACAACCTGGAAAGCTCGGCATCGGAAATTCGTTTTTCGATGAAGCCTGGTGCGGAAACGCTCGGCATAACGCTGGCGGATGTTACGCGTCAGGTGCGTCAGGCATTCTATGGCCAAGAAGTCCAGCGACTCCCGCGCAATGGGCAAGATGTCCGCGTTATGGTGCGCTACCCGCTCGCCGCGCGGGAGAGCATCGATAGCCTCAATGATCTGCGGGTTCGCGGCGCCAATGGTGTCGAAGTGCCGCTCTACTCTGTCGCCGAGGTAAGCTTTGCCGAAGGTGTGTCACGCATCCAACGCCGTGATCGGAAACAAGTCGCCTATACGGGCGCGCGTATCCGCGGCGAGCAGCAAGTCACGGCGGAAATCAAACGTGAGCTGGACGCAGACTTCTTCCCGCAATGGCGTCTGCGCCATCCCAATGTCGACAAGGTCGAGGTTGGGGATGACGAAGTTCAGACGACCTTTATGAAAGAAATGCGCATGAGCGGGATTGCGATCCTCTTCATGATGTATGGCTTGCTGGCGATTGCGTTTAAGTCCTACGCGCAGCCCCTGTTGATTATGATTGCTATTCCCTTTGCCTTTATCGGGATGATCTTTGGTAATTTGCTCACGGATGTGCCGTTCGGTGTGATGAGCGTCTTTGGGTTCTTCGCGGCCTCTGGTGTGGCGGTGAACGATAACCTTGTTCTGATTGATTACGTCAATCGATTGCGGGCCAAGGGTGTCGGCGCATACCAAGCTATGCTGGATGCCTGCGTCGCCCGTTTCCGGCCGATCTTATTGACCTCGGTCACGACGTTTATCGGGATCACGCCGATTCTGTTTGAAACCTCGACACAGGCGGAGTTCCTCAAGCCGATGGTCGTCGCGCTGGCCTTTGGTGTCTTGTTCGACTTCTTCCTGACGCTGATGTTGGTGCCTGCACTCTATGGGATCGGCGTTGACATCGGACGCCTCTTCCGCGGCCTATGGACGGGTGAGAAGCAACCACCTCTCGGGTCTAGCTATGACCCAGACATGGTGCTGGCCTTGGACGACATGGATGTTGACGATGTCGCGCCGCCAAAGCCGACAGGCGAGGCCGAGCCATTCGGTCTGGAAACGCCGGCCCAAGCCGAATAGAAGAGATCAAGAAAATTTGGAGAGACACATGCATTTGAAACAGATCGCAGGCGCCAGCCTGTTGGCTTTATCCTTGGCCTTGGCGGGTTGTGGTGATGCAACGAAAACAGATATTACTGCCCCTGCAAAAGCCGAGGTGCCGCAAACGGCAAAACTGGGCAGTTTTGGGATTGCGCTCGAAAATATGGATGAGAGCGTAAAGCCGGGCGATAATTTCTTCGAATATGTGAACGGGACTTGGCTGAAAACCACAGAGGTCCCGTCTGACCGCTCTCGTTATGGCGCGTTTAGTATTCTGCGCGATCAATCCGAAGCGCGTGTGAAAAAGATCATTGAGTCCGCTGCGACGAGCGACAACCCAAGCGCCGATGAAAAGCGCATTGGAGATTTCTATAACGCTTTTATGGATATGGACCGGATCGAAGCCCTCGGCCTTGCCCCGCTACAGCCCGGTTTGGATCAGATCGCTGCTGCACAATCGCATATGGATGTTGCAGATTTGATGGCCGATCCTGCACTCGGCCTCTCTGTGCCAGCGGGGCCTTACATCTATATCGATGCGAAAAAGAACGACGAGTATACGGTCTATCTAACGCAATCCGGTTTGGGTCTGCCCAATCGTGATTACTATTTCGAAGAAGGCGAGAAGTCTGACGAAATCCGCGCTGGCTATGTCGACTATATGACGGCGATGTTCACCGAGTTGGGGGATGCAGATGCACGCGCCCGTGCCGAGTCCGTTATGGCATTCGAAACCGCACTGGCCGAAGGACATTGGAAACGCGTCAAGCAACGCGACCGCGACCTGACCTATAACAAGATGAGCGTTGCCGAACTGGCCGAAATGGCGCCGGGTATGCCGTGGCGTCGCGTGCTGGATCAGCTAGGCCTCGATAAGCAGGAAGAGATTATCGTCCGCGAGAAATCCGCGATCGTGAATGCGGCCAAAGTGTTTGCGGAAACAGATGTCGACGTGCTGCGCGATTATATGCGCGTCAATTACATCGGCGATCACGCGGCCTATCTGCCGGCGCGTATCGATGAAGCGCGCTTTGATTTTTATGGCAAAACTCTGCGCGGTCAGGAAGAGCAACGCCCGCGTTGGAAACGCGCCGTCGGCGCCGTCAGTGGTCGTCTCGGTGAAGTCGTCGGCAAAGTCTATGTCGGCAAATATTTCCCTGAGAGTTCCAAAGCGCAAATGGACGAGCTGGTCGAGAACCTGCGGGCTTCTTTCAAAGACGGCATCGACGGTCTGGAATGGATGGGCGAGGAAACGAAAGAACAGGCACAATATAAGCTGGCCAAGTTCAACCCGAAAATCGGCTATCCTGATCGTTGGGAAACCTATGAAGGTCTGAGTGTGGACCGCGATGATTTGATCGGCACGATCCAAAGCGCGCGTGTTTGGTCTTGGAATGATGAGCTGTCGCAAATGGGTGGCCCGATCGACCGGGACGAATGGGGTATGACACCGCAAACGGTGAACGCCTATTACAACTCGATCCTAAATGAGATCGTTTTCCCCGCCGCTATTCTGGACGCGCCTTTCTTTGATCCGAACGCTGACCCAGCCGTGAATTACGGCGGTATTGGTGCGGTCATTGGTCACGAAATGGGCCACGGCTTTGATGATCAGGGCCGCAAGTCCGATGGTGACGGCGTGCAACGTGATTGGTGGACCGAAGAAGACGCCAAAAATTACGAAGCCCGCGCCAAGAAGCTCGCCGATCAATATTCGGAATTCGAGCCGTTGCCGGGTGAGAACCTTGATGGCCGTTTGGGTCTGGGCGAGAACATCGGTGATCTGACCGGTGTGACCATGGCCTATGACGCCTATAAGAAGTCCCTGAACGGCGAAGAAGCGCCTGTTATCGATGGCCTGACCGGCGATCAGCGGTTCTTCATGGCTTGGGCGCAGGTCTGGGCGATCAAGTGGAAAGAGGAAGCGCTTTCCGCACAGATCAAAAACGGCCCCCACAGCCCGGGTGAATTCCGTGCCAATGGTATCGTTCGAAATTTCGACGCATGGTATGAGGCGTTCAATGTCGGCCCAGAAGACGCCATGTATATCCCACCAGAAGAGCGCGTAAAAATCTGGTAGAAATCGAACCCGCTGCGCAGGATTTGCGCGGCGGGTTTTTTTACTCGCCTTATATTAGCTATTCTGCTAATTAGTGAATGTGCGAAGTAATGTCTTCAAAGCCCTCAGCCATCCGATCCGTCGGGACGTCTTGAAATATCTGCGGGATGGACCCGTCGCGGCGGGGGATTTGGCCAAACGTTTCGATGTCAGCTGGCCGACGATGAGCCGCCATATGTCAGTCCTAAAAGACGCCGATCTGGTCACGACAGAGCGGATTGGGACGTCTGTGCGCTATCATATCAACACAACCGTTTTGGAAGATGCCGCCGGGGCTTTGTTGGCCTTGGTCGAACCTCGCGCGGTATCGACAAAAGCAGAAAGTGCGAAGCTATGATCTCCAAAGGCCTCAAATGGAGCGCAATTTCTGCTGCGCTCATGTTCCTGGCAATCGTCTGGGCTGCATCTCAAATGCCCACCGAAGGGACCTGGGCCATCCATTTCGATCTACAGGGCAATCCCAATGGCTATGGCGACCGCAAGATGTCGATATTCGCGCTTGCCCTGACAGCTGTTATAAATCTTAGCGTCTACGGCTTTCTCGCCTTCGTCGCGAAAGTCATGGCGGGGAATGAGAGTTTTGACCAATCCGAGAAAGCCTATCTCGCGGTTTGGATCGGCGTCGCCGTTTTTCTAACGTTCCTCGTCGCAGGCATGGCGTGGCTGATGGTGGATTTATCTAAAACAGGTGAGGCGGCCTCGGACCCGATGGAAACCGCAAACCTCTTCGTTCGCGCCTGCATGGCGGCGGTCGGGTGTCTGTGCGTCGTCATGGGAAATTACATGCCCAAGACGCAGCAGAATGCGGCCTTTGGCTTGCGGACAAACTGGAGTTTGAAGTCAGAGAAAAGCTGGACGAAGTCTAACCGATTTGCAGGTCGATTATTTTTGTTCGGCGGGCTCGTAATTATCGCGACATCCCTCTTTGGGTCTGGCCCGAGTGCTGTCGCGGCGGTCCTATTCATCACGCTCGGCACGGCTGTCGCTGGCAGCTATGTCAGCTGGCGCGTCTGGCGGGATGAACAGAACGGTAATTAATTACTCGGCGGCTTCCAAAGCCTGAGCCAATTCAGCCTTGATCATATCTGCGGCTTTCTCCGCAATCATGATCGTGGGCGCGTTTGTGTTTCCAGATACGACTTGGGGCATGATCGAGGCATCAACGACCCGCAAGCCCTGCAAACCATGTACGCGCAAATTGGCGTCGACGACGGCCATGGGGTCAGAGCTTGGTCCCATCTTACACGTTCCAACGGGGTGATAGACCGTATCGGCGCGCGCGATAATATCCGCGCGCAACTCGGCCTCATCCTCGGCATCTGTTCCGTAAAGCGGCGCGCCGCGGATCTCATCCATCGCGGGGGCTTGCATGATTTGCTGCGTTAGGCGCGCAGCTCGGTAGAGCTTCTCGACATCATCAGGATGGCTAAGAAAAGCCGGATCAATCGCAGGCGCATCGGCTGGATCGGCAGAGTTTAGCGTCACCGTGCCCCGACTCTTGGGCCGTAGCAGGCACACATGGGTCGAAAATCCGTGGCCCCAATGCAGCTTGCGCCCATGATCATCGACGATGGCGATGACAAAATGCAGCTGAATATCCGGAGAAGGCTCGGCCTTATCAATATATAAAAACGCGCCGCTCTCCGCGAGATTGGAGGAGAGAATGCCGGTTCCGTGTTTTTTGTAATTGATGAATTCTTTGACCATGTTCAACGATCCGCCAATGGAAAAGCCCAGCGTTTCTTTGGCCATGTTTCGCTTGCCCTTATAGGCGGCGATCCAGTCGATATGGTCGTGGAGGTTTTCACCGACACCCGGTAGTTCGTGAACCTGGTCGATCCCATGCGGAGTCAGTTTATCGGCTGCGCCAATACCGGAGAGCAACAGCAGGTGAGGGGAGCCAAACGCCCCACATGCCACGATGACTTCGCGCGTCGCCATGACATCGACTTGCGTTTTTTTATGCTGAAGTTGCACGCCCGTTGCGCGGCCATTTTCAACGAGGACGCGCTCCGCCAGCGCTTCCGTGATGACGCGCAAATTCGGACGGTCCATCGCCGGTTCCAGATAAGCCTTGGCCGTGGACCAACGGATGCCTTGTTTCTGCGTGACGTCATAGTAGCCAAAGCCCTCTTGGGTCTCGCCATTGAAATCATCGTTCATGGGCAGTTGTAGTTGCCGACCCGCTTCGAGAAAGTTCTCATTGATGGGGGAGTTATTTCGGCGTTCCACCCGCAGCGGCCCACCCGTTGCGTGATAGTCATTTTCACCCGCCGCACGGTCTTCTGCCTTTTTGAAATAGGGCAGCACATCGGCATAGCCCCAACCGGAGTTCCCTTCGGCTTCCCAGTGATCGAAATCGGCGCGGTGACCACGGATATAGATCATGGCGTTCGTGCCGGATGATCCGCCGAGGACTTTGCCGCGCGGTTGATAGCCACGTCGTCCGCCAAGGCCTTCCTGCGGGACCGTTTCAAACCCCCAGTTCCGTTTCTTCGTCACCATATTGACGAGCGCGAGGCCCGGTGTGGACACGCTCCAATGCTTATGCGTTGGACCCGCCTCGATGAGGCAGACGGTGACATTGGGATCTTCGGTCAGGCGATTGGCGAGCGTGCAACCGGCGCTACCCGCGCCAACGATGACGTAATCATAGGCTTGCGACATAGCGGCCGCCCTACATGAACTTCCGCATCAGCCCGAGCATCTTCTGGGTCTTATCCGTGTAAGGTGGGAAAAGATTTTTGCCTTGGCTGAATTTGCTTTGGATGAAGACACCTTTCAGGTGAGAGAAGCTCTCGAACCCAGCTTCGCCGTGATAGGCGCCCATGCCGGACGGACCAACCCCGCCGAAGGGCATGTCTTCTTGGACAACATGCCAAGCGGTCTCATTGATCGAGACGCCGCCGGAAATTGACTCGGACAACACGCGGTCGCGCTTGGCTTTATCTTCGCCGAAGTAATAGAGCGCGAGGGGGCGTTCGCCTTGCTGAATTGTGTCCAGCGCATCGTCAAGCGTTTCAGACGCCACGACGGGCAAGAGTGGGCCGAAGATTTCTTCCTGCATGATTTTCATATCTGGCGTCGTGTCGGTCACTACGGTCAGTGGGACACGGCGTTCTTTGGCGAGTTGTTGCTTGTCATCACTGCCGGCCACGCGAATTTTTGCGCCTTTATTTTCAGCGTCCTCCAGCAGGTCTTGCAGTCGCGCGTAATGCGCATCGGCGATGATCGATGTGTAATCATCATTGCCCGCGACCGTGGGGTAGAAGTTCTCCGCCTGCTTAATCATCGCCTCAGAGAAGGCATCGATTTTGGCCTGTGGCATCAAGACGTAATCCGGCGCGACGCAGGTCTGGCCAGCATTCAACAACTTGCCATTGGCGATACGTGGCACGGTGATATCCATATTTGCACTGTCGTCGATAATAACGGGAGATTTTCCGCCCAGTTCTAGCGTGACAGGGACAAGGTTCTTGCCCGCCGCTTCGCCGACAATCCGCCCAACATTGGTTGAGCCTGTAAAGACGAGATGGTCGAATTTTAGGCTGGAAAAGGCCGAGGCGACATCGACGCCGCCCGTGGCGACGAAGATCTCTTCATCGGTGAAGCCTTTAGCCAGCACGTCTTTCAACAGCTGCGAAAATTTCGGCGTATATTCACTCGGCTTGATCATCGCACGATTACCTGCGCCTAGCGCGCCGACGAGCGGCATGACGGCCAGTTGTAGCGGATAATTCCACGGGCTGATGATGCCGATCACGCCGAGCGGCTGTGGAATGATGACATTTTTTGCGGGCTTATATTGCAGCGCGACAGGGGCCTTGCGCGACTTCATCCATTTTGGCGTGTGCTTCAGCGCATGTTTAATGCCCCCCTGTATGACGAGCAGTTCTGCCAATAGTGTTTCAGTCGCCGCACGGTGTCCAAAGTCCTCGCTGATCGCTTGGGTGAATTCCGCTTCATGGCTGGAAATTAGATCGCGCAAAGTTTCCAGTTTCGCTTTGCGGTCCGACCACGGCGTGTTCGGCGCAGCGTTGAAGGCTTCGCGTTGTGCCGCCAAAATGCCGTCTAGATCGCCGGGTTTTGTTGTGTCGGATTGCGTTGGCTTGTCTGGATTAATGCGGACCATTTTGGCCTCCCCTGAATTATTATTTGTGATGCCATAGCACAAAAAAGGCGCGGGCCGAAACCCGCGCCCCTGTTTGGCGTCTATGCGCGATATGTGTGCGGGTTTAGAAGTTCTTCCGCAGTGTCAAACCATAGGTCCGAGGCTCTTGGATAAAGGCCGAGCGAGACCCTGAACGGAAGGTCGTGTTGAACGTCACGCCGCGCGTGATTTCGTTTGTCAGGTTGTTGACCCACAGTTCCAATGCGACCGTTTCGTCATTATCGGTCAGACCCATGCGCGCATTGATCTTCGTGTTCGCCTCTTGAATGTCATAGGCGACATCCGGCGCAATCGCGACGGCGGCTTCCAAGCTGCCCGCGGCTGCGATGGCGGCGGCATTCGGCACGGATTGTGCTTGCGTCGACGTCCGACGATCACTTTCAATACGGGCTTGTGCGCTCAGGATAATCTTGACGTCATCTGACAAGTTGTTGGTGTAATTCGCGCCTAAGAGACCCACCGCAGACGGTGCATTCGTTAGCGAATTACCGCAAAGAGTCGCCGTGTTGGGCACGGGTGTGTCACCTGCGCAATCATCCGGATAGGCCGCGTCCACGAGTGTCAGGCCACCATTGAACGTCAGGTGGTCCGTCATGCGAGCCACCGTTTCGATCTCGATACCTTTTGAAATGGCCTGTGGCACGTTGAAGGTCGTGAACTGCGCGCCGGTGAATTCCAGCACTTGGAAGTCTGTGAAGTCTTCATAGAAACCCGCTACGTTGAGCGTGAGGCGGTTGTCGAGCCACTGTGATTTGAAGCCGAGTTCAAATGCATCAACTGTCTCGGACCGGAACCGTGGATCCGCACCTCCTGAGGCTGCTGTGGAGTCCAAGTTGAACCCGCCGGATTTATAGCCGTGGGTAAAGCTGGCATAAGTGCTAATGTAATCGCTCAGATCATAAGACAGTTTGCCGGTGTAGATTAGCTCGTCATCTTTGAACGTGTCGTCAAACGTCCGTGGCAGCGGGAAGACTTGCGCGGCTGGCAAATCGGCCGGAGCCAAGAACGCCAAACACCCAAGGCCAAAGACATTGGTCGTGAGCGGTCCAGGGACATTTCCTGCGCCGATCGAGGCAAGTGTCGCTGGACAGAGCCGGTTGGTATTTTCACCTTGGGAGAAGGCGCCTTTTTTACTCTCGTCGGAATAGCGAAGCCCGACGGTTACAGACAGAGCATCGGTGACGTCGAAAACATTGTGCGTAAACAATGAGAAGCTCTCAGAGTCCTGCGAGTAGTTGTTCGCGTTTCTTGTCCCTGCAGGATCAACGCCTGTGAAAACTGTCAGCGGATTTGCGCCCAATGCGCCGCCCGTTGGGGCAAAGAAGAGCGCGCCAACCAGCTCGCCATAATCCTCGCCCAATTCAAAATTCACTGTCTGTGCGATTTCTTCATCGGAATAATACCCGCCGACCAGCCAGCTAAAGCGACCATCCATGAAATCGCCTTGGAAGCGCAGTTCGTGCGTCATTGTGTTGATCGAGACGGGACTCGCATTCACATTTAGGACGTCGATACCAGAGAAGTCAGAGTCATAGGCTTCGATGGCGTCATAGTCGCGATAGGACCCAATATAAATCGCATCCACATTATCGCCGAGCTCATAGGAAAGCTCTGCCGTGATGCCAGCTTGTTGACTGCTAGGCGTCGGAAGGAAATTTGCACTAGCAGTTAGGTTGTCAACCGCATCCTGTGCAACATCGGTTTGATTTGGACCAATGGCGACGTCTGGAGCGGACATGCCGCCACGGGGTCCAAGACCGACAAGACCGAATAATCCGCCCGTTTCAACCGGGGACTGCTGAACTTCAACGGCCGCCCCTACAGAGGCGTCGCTTTCGGAGTAATCAGCGATAAGACGCCCGGCAAATCCACTTGTTGTTTCCCAGCCAATTTGACCGCGGATCATCATTTGGTCGACTTCATTTGTATCGCCAAGACCTTGCCCGTTTCCATCAAGGGCTTCGACATAACCATCCCGCTTGCGTACGGCACCGGTGATGCGTGCGGCCATGGTGTCTTCGACCATTGGGATATTGAGCGCGCCTTGCAGGCTATACATATCGTAATTGCCGTAGGACATATTAATGA
Organism: uncultured Algimonas sp.; assembly: GCA_964414555.1. Lineage (GTDB taxonomy): Bacteria > Pseudomonadota > Alphaproteobacteria > Caulobacterales > Maricaulaceae > Litorimonas. The sequence goes on along the minus strand of CAYPWW010000016.1, from coordinate 10,974 downwards.
AACCACTGGTCTCATTATACTGCGGCGCAACATTGGTGATGTTCAGCGCACCAGCAGATGTATTCCGTCCGAAAAGTGTGCCCTGTGGTCCGCGCAGGACTTCGACCCGCTCAACATCGACAAATTCGCCGAGCGCAACACCCGGACGTGACTGATATGCCCCATCGATGAAGACACCGACAGCAGACTCAAAGCCAATGTTGTTGGATGTCGTACCCACGCCCCGAATCCGCAGCACAACCGAACCTGAGGAAGTCTGAGCTGCAGAGGTTGAGAAGCTGGGCGCAACGATGGCGAGATCTTGGATGTTCACGACGCCGTTGTCTTCTAAGAATTCGGGCGTAATCGCGGTCACGGCGATTGGAATATCTTGAACATTTTCTGCCCGACGAGTCGCCGTCACAAGAACGATATCGTCGCCGAGGTCGACCTCTCCGTCTTGCGCGAAACTATAGGTTGGAACGGCCATCAAAGCCGTCGTCGATAGTAATGCCGCAAAGGCACCTGTGAAGGTTTTCATATAACTCTCCCCGAGCGATGTAGCGCCGCCTCGGTTTTCCGAGTGCGGCAATGAAGCTGATTTTTTACCAGTACTGAGATCGACTCTTGCGATATTTTTGTCCGTGGCAAGGGACAAATCGGGGAATCTGTGGCTTTGTGGCAGATAAGCCACAAGTGAAATCAGGCTAACCGCGGCGGGAAGTGGCGACAGCGGCCATCATATGACGCGCTCGGCCAAGGAAATGGTCTTCGCAGGCCGCAATCTGGGAATACCGCCGGCGGAGCTTTCCGGGCATATCGCCCAGCGCCCGTTCGCCCCAGCTTTCTGTCTTGGCATATAGCGCAGACAGCCGACCAACGGCGCCCGACAGTGGGACCAACCCGCCGATGACGTCCGCCGAATGGGTCGCGTAGTGTCTCTTATAACCGTCTAGCCCAGCGCCCAAGTCGATCCGTGAATAGCCTGTCTCTGGGGTCGCATCGATTAGGGCTTCCATCAGCTGGATGCCCGGAGCGTAGGCCTGCATGTCATCATTATAGCCAACCATCCAACTGTGGAATGTCTGTCCGTCAGACAAGCCCAGATCGATCGCAGCAAGCGTGTCACCGAAATACAGCGCGTGCATATCGCAGCGCAGCCCAGCCTCGCGTCCGCGCTCCCAAAAGCTACGGATCAGGCTTTGTGTCCAATCGGCAGACAACACATCATATTTGCCTGTCTGCGCAAATTTCTCGCGCTTCCAGCGGATCAGCGCGGCATATGTATCAATGTTGCGAGAGAAAAGTTCGACCCGACGCGGGCCGACTTCATCTTCGGCTTTGCGAATCCGGCGGCGAGTGGATTTCAGATGGCGGCGATAAGACCCGTCACGGCTCGCGCGCCAATCTTCGGCTGTTGTCTCGATCTCTAACGCGGCGGTTGTGTCGCGCGATAACATTTGCGGCGCGCGCAGGCGGTCTGCATCTGTCGCATGGCTGAAATGAAACGCGCCTATGCCTGTGCCTGATAACACGCTGTCATAGGTGGCTTCTGATCCGGCGGCTGTAATCAGCGCGTGATAATCACTCATCGGCGCGCCAACGGGTCGGGCAAAGCGTCCGCCCTGTATCGGCAGAAAGGCGATGGCTTCACCATTGGCATCCGTTTCGATCACAATCCGCACGTCCCCACGCAATTCCGATAGCAAGCGCGTGTAATCCGGATGGAAATAGGGGCTGATCAGTGCAGGATTGGCGGCGCGCATACGCGCCCAATCCGCCCAATCGGCGTCTCGCATGTCTTCAGCAGAACGAATAATATGTCTATTTTGTCGGGCCACGGGTCAGCAAATAGCAAAGAGAGCCTAAAGTTGGATTAAGCTGGCTTGACGCGTCGCCTATCCCTGTCGATAGCCGAATTATGAGCGGTCACGGCCATTCCCACCCTCCCGACCCAGGGCACCATCACGGGCACCACCATGGGCATGATCATTCCCATGTTGGACATTCTCATGCGCCAAAGGTGAACGAGACCAACCGCAGGCGTGTTGGCTTTGCGGCTGTGTTGACCGGACTTTTCATGTTAGTCGAAGTCGTCGGCGGCCTTGTGTCTGGCTCGCTGGCCCTGCTGGCGGATGCGGGTCATATGATGACGGACTTTGCGGCGCTGGCGATGGCGTGGGGCGCGTTTAAGATCGCGCAGAGGCCCGCGACTTGGCGGCATACTTTTGGATTTGATCGCTTTTCTATTCTTGTCGCCTTCGTCAACGGCCTGACATTATTCGCGATCTCTGTCTGGATCATTATCGAGGCCGCGCAGCGCGTCATCACGCCGGGCGAAGTCCTGGCTGGTCCGATGCTCTGGGTTGCCGTTGCGGGCTTGATTGTCAATCTGATCGTGTTCCGCATCCTGATGGGGGCGGATCAGGAAAATCTGAATATTCGCGGAGCTGTGCTGCATGTGTTGGGCGATCTGCTGGGCTCTGTCGCCGCGATTGTCGCAGCGTTGATTATCCTCACTACCGGCTGGGTGATCGCTGACCCGATCTTGTCGGTTATTGTCGCGCTGCTGATCTTGCGCTCGGCTTGGTCGCTGATGCGCGACAGTGCGCATATCCTGTTGCAAGGCGCGCCAGAGCAGTTGGACCGTCGTATCATTATCGCGGATTTGATGGAGAACATCCCAGAGCTGCGCCGCGTCGACCATGTGCATGCGTGGGCCGTGACGCCAGAACGCCCGATCATCACGCTGAACGCCTATATCGACCCTGCAGAACGGATCGAGCCTGTCAGCGAAGCGATCAAAGCGCGCCTGTCAGATAAATTTGATATCGATCACGCGACGATCGACGTCATGCGGGACGACTAGTTTAGATCCCAGCTTTCGCGGAAGGTGTGAATGAACTGCGACTGCGCGGCCGAAGGGGGACCTTCCGCTGAGGCGACCTGCAATAACATGCCGGCCAGATAAGCGGCGGTGTCACGGTCGACAGAGCCATGTAAAATGGCATTCATCGGGGACAGGGCGGTTTCCGGTAGGGTCACATCATGCACGATGGATTCCATCTGTCGCGCTAGACCGTCTGCATCATCCGCATTCAGGTCCATATCCGCGACGAGTAGCCCTTCGATTGTGGCGCGTTCGGCGGGCGAGATACCTTTCATCTGGCCTGCACGTGCGACCATAATCATGAGAACCGTCGCCGCTTCGCGCGCATCCTCAACCAAATCGAAATCCCGCGCATTATGCGCTTTTTTAAACCGACGCTGACGCGGCATATTTTTCGCCTGCACGGCGGCGCCATGAAGGGTCCGTGCAGCATCATTGAGGTTTTGCTTGTTCGCGTTCAGGCGCAAGGCCCAAAAAAGCGCCGTACCAACGAAACCGAGAAAGATGATGAGAATATGCATGTCTCTCCTTTCGTGGAGAAGTCTTGAGGTCGCGTCAACGACAGGATCGGCTGGGACCCATATCAAAATGGAAATGGTCCGCATGGGCGGCATTATAGTCGGGCGAGAGCGTAACGTTAAACAGATCGCATCCTGCACTGCGTACTTCGCGCAGGAAATTCGCGCGTTTTCGCGGGCCATCCCAATCGGAAATAACACGGATCAGGGTCCCATCGGCGAGTTCAAACGCGCCAACATCCCAAGCATTCGCATAGGCGTGCTCTGACCACTGACCAGACCCATTGCCGCGCTGACGACGACAGGAATAGGTGCCCATATGGTGGATTTTTGCCAGCGATTGATCGAAATGCTTTTGCGCCAACGCATCGACTTCGCGTTGCCACAGGAACACGGCAATTGAGAGCGGGCATTGCATGTTGCTCTCCCCCGGTGCGAAATCGATATCATCCGTGCCATAAACGACCCGCGCAACATCCCAGCCGCATGTGCCCGCCCCCGCGCCAGTCGTTGGGCGTTTGGGCTCTGCTGGCAGGCTTTCAAACCCGGCTGTGTCGCGTGCGAGCTCCATGCAGGTTTCCGAGGGTGAGAGGGCGAGGCGTGTCAGCTGGGTCTTCGTCGCCAAGCCAATCGGGCGCGCAGTGTCGAGCGATTTCCACGGTAAGTGCTGCGCCGGGACATAGCGGTTCGCCGTCCAGAACGCGCCAAATAATAAAGCGAGGCAAAGCGCACTGACGCCCCATCGCCAGAGACGATCAAATCGTCCCTTTATCGCACGAGGCATAAGACCTGTGCGACGCGGCGGTCGCGCCGTAATTTATCCGCCGACAGACCATAGGTCTCGATAGACAGAGGCTCTTGCTCGACGCCGGGGTCGGTGATGATCCCGCGCAGGTAGCGCGGGGCGACGGAATAGATGCGTCCTCGGCGGGGGGATTCGGCAGAGACGACGCCGATGATCTCACCGTCTTCGTCCAAGACGGGCGCACCACTCAACCCGCCAAGCGAGCCGAACAAGCCGCGCGAGCGTCCCAGTTCTGACCACGCTAAAATCGCTTCATCATTCGTATAGCGCCCGCGCACGACCATGCGGTTACGCGCGATTAAGCTGCCGACAACTTCGCCCGCTTTGCCTTGTGGAAAGCCAAAGAAATAGCCGATCTCTCCGATTTGACGGCGACTGGTCAGATCGGCTGGCAAAGGCTTGCGGGTCCAGTCCGCACGCAAGACGGCGATGTCAGAGTCTTCGAAAATTTGTGTCTGCATACGCAGCGAGCGGCGATTACCAATGCGCAGAGCGACGTCAGAACAGCCATCCACAACGTGACGCGCCGTCAACCAGAGCCCGTCATCATTAATCGCAAAGGCAGTCCCTACGCCCGATTGCACGGGGGCGACATCAACGAGGACACGCTCATCACGCGGCGATTCAGATGGCAGCATTGGTCCGAGGTCCGGCAGCTCTGCCGCTTGAGGGACATAGACGTCGCGGTCGGTGCTATAGGCTGTCCAGAGGAACAGCCCCAGTACGAGGCTATAGATAATCCAATCGGGAAAGTTGCGGCGCTTTCGCGTGCTATAGCCACTTCGGCGTCGAGGGTCCGGTTGCCGTGCCACGCGTTAGCCGACGATGGCAAAGGCGAGGATCAGGGACCCGGCCAATTTAAACGCTGCGAGGACAACCGCCGGGGCTGTCTCATTTGCCTCGATCCGTTCGGGCATGCCTTTGAAGACGGCATCGGTCACGCGGAACAATAATAGCTGCATGACGAGCGCAAACGCCGTCCAGAGGCCGACATCTTGGAGAGAGAATTTATTGATCAGACAGGCCGCAATCGGCATCGCCATGGCAATGACAACAGAAGAAAAGTGAATGGCGGCGGCCATATTGCCCGATTGGACAAGCTCTAATTCTTTATGCGGGGTCAGGCGCACATAGACGATGATAGCGAGCAAATAGATCGCCGCGACAAGCACGAGATAGAAGACGAGAAAGGGGAAACCTGCGGCGAGGGACTCGAAGGCGGATTTCATGATGGGGCGCTCATGACGGTGTCCTGATTTATATCATATTCTCGCGTGGACACTGCCCCACAGGTGCAAACGCTCAAGGCCTTCTCTGCGAAACTTTGCGAGATTACAACTGTGCAGCTGAAAAAATCAGCTTTGTGATGCAGCGGCTTTTGCTTCGGCGCGTTTTTGCGACGCGCGTTTCTTCTCGGAGTCGGATTTCAACTGCCCACAGGCCGCGAAAATATCTTGCCCACGTGTCTTGCGAATGGGTGAAGCATAGCCCGCCGCATTGACCATATCGGCAAAGGTGCGGATGGTCTCTGGGTCGGACACTTCATATTGCGTGCCGGGCCAAGGGTTGAACGGGATCAGGTTCACCTTTGCCGGGATGCCCCGCAGGAGTTTGATGAGCTGCTTGGCGTGCCAAGGCTGATCATTCACGCCTTTGAGCATGACATATTCAAATGTGATGCGCCGCGAGTTCGACAAGCCGGGATAATCGCGACAGGCCTGCATCAGTTCTTTCAGCGGGTATTTCTTATTGATCGGCATAATTTGCGTGCGCAGTTCGTCATTCGCCGCGTGGAGCGAGATTGCCAGCTGGGCCGCTGTGCGTTCTCCCATCGGGCCGATCTCTGGCACGACGCCTGATGTGCTGACAGTAATGCGCCGACGCCCAATGCCCAGACCTTCTGGATCGCAGATCACGTCCAGTGAATCGCCAACATTTTCGGTATTATACAGCGGCTCGCCCATACCCATGAAGACGATGTTGGTGAGCTTGCGCTGATCTTGTGTCGTTGGCCACTCGCCCAGATCATCGCGCGCAATGATGACTTGCAAGACAATCTCGCGGGCCGTGAGGTTGCGCACCAAAGGCTGCGTGCCCGTGTGACAGAAGGTGCAGTTCAGCGTGCAGCCGACCTGCGAGCTGACACACAGCGCGCCGGTCTTGGACACATCCGGAATAAATACGCTCTCGACCTCGACGCCGGGGGACATGCGGATCAGATATTTGCGGGTGCCGTCAACACTGATCAGCCGTTCAACGATTTCGGGTCGTTCGAGAGAGAACGCGGCCTTCATCCGCTCGCGCAGGGGCTTGGCGATATTCGTCATGTCGTCAAATGACGTGACGCCGTAATTATAGATCCAGTGAAAAATCTGCTTTGTCCGCATTCTGACCTTTTTGGGCTCGATTCCAAACTCGGTTAGGGCAGCGGCGATCTCTTTCCGGCCCAATCCGACAAGCCGCACGCGGCCGTCCGTTGGAGCTGGCGTCGGCGCGCGGTCAATGAGGGTCGTTGAGGACATGGCCGCGATATAGGGCAGGGGAGCGGCTTTGGATAGGGTGCGCTTCACCTTCCGCGCGACCGTTCACATTTTCGTTTAGCCGCGCTTCGCTTTTACAACTTGTCGCACTGGGTCTGCGGGATTAGAGGCGGTGCTATGTCAGGTCCCTCTACTCCTAATGCTGTCCGTATTTCATCCAAAGCCCAGATGATTGAACATCTGGCCGCTGGGTCAAAGCCCAAAGCGGATTGGCGCATCGGAACAGAGCATGAGAAGATCGGCTTCTGCAAAGCGAAAAACCTGCCTTTGCCTTACGCAGGGGATTGCTCGATCCAAGCCATGCTGACCGGCTTACAGCGCTTTGGTTGGGCGCCCGTCGAAGAAGATGGCAATCTGATTGCGTTAAAACGCGATGGCGCCTCCGTCTCGCTGGAGCCAGGCGGTCAGTTGGAACTGTCCGGCGCGCCGCTGGAACATGTCCACCAGACGTGTGCGGAAGTCTCGCGCCATCTGCGCGAAGTCCGTGAGATCGCGGATGAAATGGGCGCGGGCTTTCTCTCACTAGGCTTTCGCCCGGATACAAAGCTGGAAGATGTGCCGATCATGCCCAAGGGCCGCTACAAGATCATGCGTGACTATATGCAAAAAGTTGGCACGATGGGGCGCGAGATGATGTTCCGCACCTGCACCGTACAAGCCAATCTGGATTTCGGCTCGGAAGCCGACATGGTCAAAAAGTTCCGTGTCTCTCTGGCCTTGCAACCGGTTGCGACGGCGCTCTTTGCCAACTCGCCGTTCACCGATGGCAAGCTCAACGGCTACAAGTCTTTTCGCTCGCGCATTTGGATGGACACGGATGAAGACCGGACGGGCATGCTGCCCTTCGTCTTTGAAGACGGGTTCGGGTTTGAACAATATGTCGATTACGCCCTGACCGTGCCGATGTATTTCCTTTACCGCGATGGAAACTATCTCGACGCCTCTGGCATGAGCTTTCAAGACTTCCTCGACGGGAAGCTCTCCCTCGCGCCGGGTGAACGTCCGACCATGAGCGATTTTGAAGACCATCTGTCGACGATCTTCCCTGAAGTGCGGCTCAAGCAATTCCTCGAAATGCGCGGTGCGGATACGGGGCAATGGGACGAGCTTTGCGCGTTGCCCGCGTTCTGGGCTGGGTTGCTTTATGACGGCACAGCTTTGGATGCGGCGTGGGACCTTGTCAAAGATTGGACCGAAGCTGAGCGGCAAACCCTGCGGGAACAGGTTCCGACCCACGGGCTACAGACTCCGTTCCGCGAGACGAATTTGAACGAGATTGCCAAACGCGTGCTAGAAATTGCGCGCGAAGGTCTGAACGCCCGCGCGCGCCTGAATGCGCATGGCGAGAACGAGACGGTATTCTTACAGGACTTGGATACGATGGTTTCGGCTGGCACGTCCAATGCCGATCGATTGATCGCAAAGTTCAATACAGACTGGGACGGCGATATTTCGCAAACCTATCAAGACTGCATTTATTAGTTAGAACGTATCGGTCACTTCGATCGAAAAGCGTTGTCCACGCTGGCGTTTGGTAAATTGCCGTTGCAGCAGATCGCCCTCTCGAGTGGTGTCAAAAATTCGCCGCTCCCGCTGGAATTCAAAGTCGACGATGTTTTGGAGTTTTGCGGTCCACTGCATCCCGAGGAGGGTTTTGTGGATAACGGCTACCTCAAATTCGGGCCGAATGAAAGTTGCTTCCAACCTTTCATCGATCCGGAAGTTATCCTGTCTCTGACCTTGTTCGATTTCGGCTTCGATCGCGTAGGGTGTGTTTGGAATGTCATAGCGAACATCAATCTCGTAATCCCAGAGCCTCTGATTAGAGATGGGACGCGCTTGGCCTGTAACGGGATCATCGATGTCACTGCCCTGCCATAAGAGTTCTGTGCCAATGCGCAGGCCTTTCACATACTCATCCAGCACCCACGTGAGATTGGCTTCCACGCCATAAAGATGTGCGTCTGTTTCCAGATTGCCGGGCCCTTGCGTACCATCAGCGAAGAGCACGCGTTGAATCGGATCTTCGATGATGTCGTAAAAGAGCTTTACCCGTCCTGATAGGCCCGTCGCGTCTTGCCGGACCAGTTCGACTTCCGCTTCCCACTTTTGTTCGGGCACAACATTGCCGCCTTCGGTTTCAACACCTTCGGCGAGGCTGACCGTAGAAACAAAATCCCCGAAATCTAGCTGTCCGACGCTTCGTTCGCCTTGTGCACGGAGCGTGTAGGTGTCGTCCAGTTTATAGCTGGCGTTTATAAAACCTTTGGGCCGGAAGAAGCTCTCTGATGGCTGATCCGTCGAGGCGACGGTGATCGTCGAATATTCCGCGCCCAGCGAGGTTTGTAGCGATAAGCGCTCATTGGCTTGCCAGCTACGCGAGAGATTGACCTGCGCGCGGTCCTCTTCAACGCGGATGGCATCGGGCGAGATAGCTCCGGCATTGACGGAAAACTCTGAGTCTGAGTCCAGCACGTTTAGCGCGCCTTCTATTGAGGCGGCCCAGTCATGGCCGGCTGCGGAGCTCCACGTATATTCCGCACGCGTAATGGCCTCTGTCGAGGTTTCGTCTTGATCAAACAGCTGGACCGTTCGACCCGGCGCGCCGTCATCAAAATCAAACGCGCTGATAAAGTTATCGCGCTGTTCGCCGTAAAGGCCGATCAGTTTCAGTCGGCCGTTTTGTCCCAAAGCCGTCAGCGGCAAGGCGTAATCCGCCCCGACCTCAAACGCATTTCTGTCTTCTGTCACATTTGCCACAGACCGACCGGATAGAGCCGCGTCTTCACGGTCGTCGAAGATTTCTGACACAATTGTGTTCCGGTTTCGCCGCGAGGTCGATAGATTCAGGTTGGCGATATGGCCGTTGTCTTGGGCAAGCGTCAGGTTCAAATTTGCACTGGGTTGCTGGGTATTGAAGCTGATTTTTTCGATCCGGTCTTGGGTGACCGACCCCGCACCGTCGAAGAACTGTTCTTCCCCGTCTTCTGTAAAGGTGAATTGGCCGGAATTTATCGCGCCGACGATTTCCAATTGCCCGCGTTTGGCAGAAAAATTGACGCCTCCGTCGCCCAGTTGCGGCTGCGTGCCTTTTTCAAATCGCACGGCATAATTCCAGCTACCAGACAGCTCGCCCGTGCGCGCAAAGATATTAGCGACCGGGCCAGATAGGCCGGGAATATCCAGCGTCTCACCTTGGACAATCTCAATGCGTTTGACATTGCTGGCGGGTATCCGACTGAGGATATCATTCGCGCCAGAGGATTTTGACGAGGGCCGCCGTCCATTAATCAGGATGTTCAAGGACGCTTGGCCGAAACCGCGTTCATCTCCGCCACCGCCCCGAATGTCGAAACCCGGAATTTGCGCAACCATATCGGCGGCGGTTTGAGGCGCGAATTGCTCGAAATATGCGGGTGGATAAATTTCGGCTTGCTGAGGTGTTTCTGCGACAGGCTGGACCGCCTGTGCCAAGGCAGCAGGTGATGCGCTCAAAAGCGCCAAACCCGCGCAAATTGTTAGCAAATGTTTCAATCAAGTCCCCACCGAACGACCGCGTTATCTTCGGTCGTTTCACATTTTTCTGACATAGGGCACTAGAGGTTGTGCCTCAAGCACCGTCTTCGCCTCGTCCTTAGCAAATTCTTAGGGTGATCGTGATGCGAAAACCACCGGCCACGCGTTGCACCCTGCGCGGCGCTGTGCCAAGCGGGGAAAAGATCGGAAAAAAGACGGCGCATCGACGCGGCAAAGTTCGGATCAGATCAAAGTTTCTCGAGGGGACACTCAGATGAACTATTTCACCACAATTCTTTATGTTCTGATTGGCATAGGACTGACCAATGCACTTTGGCAGATGCGCAAGCATCCCAAGGGGCTTTACGTTCTATTCTTCGCAGAGATGTGGGAGCGCTTCTCCTATTACGGGATGCGTGCACTGTTGATCTTCTATCTGACGAAGCACTTCTTGTTCACGGATGGCCAAGCTTACGGGATTTACGGGGCCTATACGACGTTGGTCTATATCACACCTGTGATTGGCGGGTTGATCGCCGATAGGTATTTGGGACAGCGCAAGGCCATCTTGGTTGGGGCGATCCTGCTGGTCTTGGGCCATGCAGGTATGGCCATTGAGGGCGCGCCGGTCACAGACCCCGCATTCCGCGATGCGACCGTTCTGAATATCTTCTATCTCAGCCTCGCACTTATCATTGCGGGTACAGGCTTCTTGAAGGCGAACAT
>CAYPWW010000015.1:39817-49320 GCA_964414555.1 uncultured Algimonas sp. | reverse complement strand
CCGTATTCCGCATTGTTGGAGATCGAGTAATTCATGTTGGCGATGCCGCCTTCATAAATCAGATCGACGATCAGCTTGGTTTCATGCAGACATTCGAAATAGGCCAGCTCTGGCGGATAGCCGCCCTCGACCAGTGTCTCGAAACCCATCTTGATCAGTTCGACAACGCCGCCGCAGAGGACAGCCTGTTCTCCGAACAGATCTGTTTCTGTCTCATCTTTGAAGGTTGTGTGGATGATCGCGGTACGACCGCCACCAATCGCGCTGGCATAGGACTTGGCTGTCTCCAGCGCTGCGCCGCCATTGGCGTCTTGGGCGACAGCGATCAGATCAGGAATCCCGCGACCATTGGCGAATTCATTGCGGACCGTATGGCCAGGTGCTTTCGGCGCGACCATGATCACGTCGAGGTCGCGGCGTGGGACGACTTGACCATAATGGATCGCAAAGCCGTGACCGAACGCCAGCGTCGCGCCTTCTTTCAGATTTGGCTCAATATCATCGCGGTAGATTTTTGCTTGCCACTCATCCGGGGTCAGGACCATAACGACATCCGCGCCTTTGACGGCGTCCGCTGTGTCTTTGACGGTCAGGCCTGCGGCTGTGACTTTTTTGCGCGTGGAAGAATCCGAGCGTAGCCCGACGACCACATCCACGCCGCTGTCATGCAGGTTCAACGCATGGGCGTGGCCTTGGCTACCAAAGCCGAGAACACAGACTTTCTTGCTCTTGATGATCTCAAGATCGCAGTCTTTGTCGTAGAAAATTTCGATGCTCATGATGGGGTCCTAATTAATTGGAAAATGGGAAAGCGGTAACGGCGCCTTTGGACGCACTACCAACGAGTTTAGCGAATTTGGCATAGGCGCCATTGGGATATTTCGGAGCAGGTGGGGTCCAACTTTTTGCGCGCGCGGCGAGGTCGGCATCCACATTGATCGTCTGTGCTTCGACATCGATCGTGATCTTGTCGCCGTCACGCACATGCGCGATCGGGCCGCCATGCGCGGCTTCGGGGGCGACGTGTCCGATGACAAAGCCATAGCTTGCGCCTGAGAAACGTCCGTCCGTAATGAGGGCCACATGATCAGCGAGATCTTGCCCGACGAGCGCCGCCGTCACGCCCAGCATTTCGCGCATACCCGGCCCGCCAGCGGGGCCTTCATTACGGATGATGACAACGTCACCTTTGTGGATGCCATTGTTCTGCACGACCTCGAAACAGGCTTCCTCGCTCTCGAACACGCGCGCCGTGCCTTCAAAGAAGAGCGCGCCGTGGCCTGCGAGTTTCACGACGCAGCCTTCGGGGGCCAAATCACCGTAGAGAATGCCATAGCCGCCACGCGATTTCACAGGGTCTGCGAACTGACGTACGACATCTTGGCCCTCGGCCTCATGGCCGTCCATGATCTCTTCGAACAGCGTGCGACCTGTCACGGTTGGCTGATCATCGATCATCCCCGCATCGATCAGGCGTTGCCCGATCAGCGCGGAACCGCCCGCGGCATAAAGATCAAACGCCATATATTTCCCGCCTGGCTTCAGGTCGCCAATCACGGGGGTTGAACGGCTGATCGCATCGAACGCATCGATCTCGAACCCTTCGACTTGCGCTTCTGTTGCAATGGCGAGCAGATGCAAGATCGCATTGGTCGAGGCAGCTGTGGCCGACAGCGCGATGGCGGCATTCATCAAAGATTTTTGCGTCACCATCTCGCGGGGGTTGCGGTTTTCTTTCCCGCAGTCCACGATGATTTCACCGGCGCGATAGGCCGCTTTGTTCTTGTCTTCATCGACGGCTGGAATGTCATTCGCACCCATCGGCGACAGGCCGAGGAAGGTCATGGCCATCGCCATAGAGTTAGCGGTGAATTGACCGCCACAAGCGCCCGCACCGGGGCAGGCGGCTTTCTCGATCTCTTTTAATTCTGCGTCATCGATAATCCCGGCCGCGCAAGCGCCGACGGCCTCGAAGACATCTTGCACGGACAGGTCTTTGCCCTTGTGGTTACCCGGCATGATCGACCCGCCATAGAGCACAACGCCCGGCACGTTCATGCGTGCGAGGGCCATGCCGGCAGCAGGGATCGTCTTATCGCAGCCGACTAGAATAATGACGCCGTCGAGGCTGTGGCCTTTGACGGCCAGTTCGATGGAATCGGCGATGACTTCGCGGGACATCAGCGACGCGCGCATGCCCTCGCTGCCCATGGTGATGCCATCAGATACAGCGATCGAGTTAAAATCGACCGGCGTCCCACCCGCGGCACGAATGCCTGCACGGACGGGCACGGCCAGCTTGTCGAGGTCCATGTTGCAGGGCCCCATATTCGTCCAAGTGTTGAAAACGGCAATGATCGGGCCGTCGAAATTTTCGTCATCCATGCCCGAGGCGCGCAGCATGGCGCGCGCGGCGGCGCGGCTGGGGCCTTTAACAATGGCGTCTGATCTTTTGGTCATCTTTTACCGTCCAAATACAAAAAAACCCGCTCGCAGGGAGCGGGTGGTCTGCATCCGGGGTGTCCCCTTTTACATTCCGCCCGCGCTCCGCCCCAGTAGGACGACAGCATTTACAACAACGAGTAGAATGAGGCCAAGTAGAATTGGCGCGTCAGAGGACATCACGTCCCGCCGTGCGGCAACTTTCACTTTTGGCTGGTCTTGCTCATTGTGATCCATGGATGTCCTAAAGCGGTCCCATGCCAGAGGGTCAAGCGAAAACTTTGCGTCAAGCGGGGCGGGAGGCGTTCTCAAACACTAGAAAATCCTACAGACGGATTAAATCGCGGAAAATCCTGCCTCTAAATCCGCTAAAAGATCGATTTCACTTTCGATTCCGACAGATAATCGCAGTAAACTGTCGCGAATCCCAGCTTTGCGGCGTGCCGCTTCTGCCATGCCGCGATGGGTCATGGTTTCTGGCAGGCAGATCAGGCTCTCCACCCCGCCGAGGCTGGCCGCGAGTTTGAAGATGGATAGCGCCTCGCAAAAAGCCGTCGCCGCAGTCAGCCCGCCTTTAATTTCGAAAGACAGCATCGCGCCGGGGCCAGATTGTTGGGCGTGGACGAGGGCGTGACCCGGATCCGCGCGCAGGCCCGGGTAATAGACGCGCTCGACTTGATCTTGTCCTTCTAGGAATTTCGCGATGGCCAAGGCGTTGGCTTCCGCCGCGTCCAACCGCAGCGCCAGCGTCCGCAACCCGCGCAGGGTCTGGTGGCAATCAAAGGCACTGGCCGTAACGCCGGCGCAATTCGCCCACCATGCCAGCTTCTCCGCAACGTCGGCGTCTTTTGCCACGACGCAGCCACCGATTATGTCGCTATGGCCGTTGATATATTTTGTTGTCGATTGCAGCGCGATATCCGCGCCGAGATCGAGCGGTCGCATCCGAAGCGGCGAGAGGAAAGTGTTGTCGACAGCGCTGATCGCGCCCGCCGCTTTGGCCGCCGCACAGATGGCGCGCACATCCACAACGCGCATCAGCGGGTTGGACGGGCTCTCGATCATGACGAGGGCTGGGGATTTGGCGAGCGCGTCTTCGAGCGCTGTCGCATCGGACTGATCCACAAATTCGACGCGGATACGCCCCTGCGCGGCGCGGTGCGTCAGCAGGCGGTGCGTCCCGCCGTAACAATCATGCGGCGCAATCACGAGGTCATTTGCTTGGATCAGGTTCAGGGTCAGATCGATCGCCGACATGCCAGAGGAGGTCACAACACCTCCTGCGCCTCCGTCTAATTCGGCCAGAACTTGCGCCAGCCCGTCCCGGTTTGGGTTATTCGTCCGGCCATAATCATACGCGCCCTTCTCGGACGGGTTCGGCCAGAGATAGGTCGAGGCCAGATAAAGTGGCGGCGGCACGGACCCATGCGCGGGATCGGTCCCGATTTGGGCTTGGACGATTTTCGTTTTGGGTGAGATGGGGTCGGTCATGATGTCTTATCCCGTCGCGCCAATATTTTTGCATTGCGGCGTTCCGTGCGCCAGCTCTGCCAGCCTATCATGATCGAGAGCAGCGTGCCGAAAATGCTGGCGACGTAAAATCCGTAGCGCACGGCATAACCCAATCGCTCGGCCCAGCTATATCCCTCCGCCTCGTGCCCCACGGCGAAGAGGCCGAGAATGATCAGACTGATGACGACCCAGAGAAAGGCGACGCAGCGGATCCAGAGCCACAAAAATGTGAGTGGCGCGCGCATCAGCTTAAGCCTTTGCAAAATTCCGCCAAGCGCGGGGCCATGGCGTCATATTCCTTCAGGAAGGCGTCGTGCCCATAAAGGCTGGTGAAGGTATAGAGTTCGCTCTTGCCGGCCAGCCGATCACGCAATTCGCGCATGTCTGGCAGGGGGGCGAGCTGATCGCTGATCGCACTCATCAACAGCGTCGGCGTCGAAATCGCTTCCGGCTCGACCCGGTGGAGGTCTATGGACTCAGATAACGCTAGAAAGCGTTGCGCATCCATTTGCTCGGCAAAGACATCGCCGCGACTGCCCAGATAATCGCAAATATCAAATTGCGGAGGATTTGTATCGGTTTCGGCCAATTCGAACCGGTCCGCGAATTCTTCTGGCGTGCGATAGGTCGTCATGGCCAGTTCGCGCGCGAGCTTGAGCCCTGTCTTGGGCTGCCCCGCGTCGAGGCCCAGTCGCACGATCCGACGCTGGATGCCGCGCCAACCAACGCCGATGGGATAGGGTCGGTGTGCCGCGCCGATCACGCAGAGCTGGCCCACGGCGTCGGGATAATCGCGCGCAAAAGCGAGCGCACACATCCCGCCGTAAGAGCTGCCGATGATGGCCGCGACGCGGGTGATGCCTTGCGCGTCGAGCAACGCTTTTAGACGTTTGGCCTGATCCGTTGTCGTGATCGTCTCGGGGCAGTTCAGCCCGCCATCATTGGGCGCAAAGTCATAACCGATGACTTTAAATTGGTTCAGATCAATCGCCCCGTCCGCGCGCACCAATCGCGACCACCAGCCCCGATCCAGCCGTCCACCATCTGCGACAAAGCGCGTTGCGGAAATTCCGCCCAGCACAACAATGACTGGCCCATCAGGATTGCCATATACACGACCGCGCACAACATCGTCGGGCAGCGGGCATCCGCGCTCCAAATGATGCGTGCCGAGATCGACGCTGATATCCTGATCCGAAGACATGGGACGCTCACATGGGCGAGCGCGCCAGAGGGGTCAAGTCACCCGAGCAAACAGAGGCCTTTAGCCGAACAGGTCGACGGCTTGATCCACGGTGAACCAACCGCCGTCTTCGCCGTTGAACCACAGCCCGTCGATGTCGAACAACGTATCCGTGCCCCAGGTGTCATGACTGACCGTGACAGACCCATTGCCGTTCTGCGTAAAGCTATAGTCCGCAATATCGCCGTCGAAGTTGACTTGGTCATATTGATTGGCGCGACCGCGATAGGTGTCATTGCCCGTACCGCCGTAAAAATTCGTGCCCGTTGCGTCTGCGAGCATGACATCATTGCCGGGCGTGCCGTTCAGCACATCATCCGCGTCCAGGCGGAAACGTGGCAGATTATCGGTCAGCGCTAGCGCATCTTCCGCGGAATACCATGCGGCTTCACGGATGAACCAAAATCCGTCGATATCGGTCAATACATCTCGCCCCCATGTCGGGTGACTAACGACCATGTCGCCGTTCGCGTTCAGGCTGAACGTATATTCGATCAGCTCGCCGTCATATTCGACTTGGTCATATTCATCGCCACCGCCGAGGATCCGGTCATTGCCTTGCCCGCCATAAAAGATGTCTTGTGTGCCGGCTGTCCCGCGCAGCGTATTGTTCCCGTCATTGCCGTTTAATACGCCGTTGCCGTCTGTGAACGGGTCATTGGATGTCAGTGCAATCGCGTCTTCCAGCGAATACCATTCTTGCTCGCCAGAGAACCAAAAGCCTTCGATCGAGATCAGCGTGTCTGTGCCAAATCCATCGCGTGTGACGCTGACCGTGCCGTCGTCATTTCGCGTGAACACATAGTCCAGCAGCGAGCCTTGATAATCGACCTGATCATATTCGGCGTCTGTGCCGCGAAAGGTCTGCGCGCGCTGTGCGTTGTTGAAAACGGCCATCGTTAAGCTCCACATGTCGTGCCGGATGGGCACAGGCTGTGGTTAACAATGCAAAAATTCGGCCAAGTCTCAGCTGTCCCTAGCTATCCGTCGTGCCCTTGGACCAGATGATCGCGAGGAACAGTCCCTTCATGGGCGGTAGTAAAAGGAGGGAGATGACGATCACCAATGCGCTGAGCCCAGAGATTAACTGCCAATTCGGCAGATCGGAATGCCAGAAACCGAAATGCCAGACCAGTAGCGCGATATGGCTGGCCAAGGTCATCGCCGCCCAAGCGGGCGCCAGATCGGCACGCTTATCGCCCCAGCGCTGGCCACAACTCTCGCAGTTTTCCACGGGTTTCAAATAGGCGCGAAACAGCTTGCCCTCGCCACAACGCGGACAGCGCAGCCGCAGCCCACGTCTGATCCGTGGCCAGATATTGCCGCTTTGCGGTGCGGGTCCAAAATCTGGGTTCGTCATGCTTTGTCCTTATCTTGTCACAGGCGAGAGATTGACTCGCGACGGGGCCGCGCATAGCTCGCACCTCTTCTTTATACGAGACTATAATCATGCCCGTTCCCGTTATCGTTCTAAATTTCGGCCATAGCGTCCTCAATTCGCTAGAGGATTATACGCAAGCTGCATCAGAGATTTATCGCCATTATCGTCAGGGTCAGAACGTCGTTGCCGTCACGTCGGCCCAAGGGGACCAGACCGATATCCTGATGGCGGAAGCCCGCCGCATTGGCCCAGACGGTGCGCCCAAGAACCTGCCAGAATTACTCCAACTCGGAGAGCGTCGTTCAGCCGCTTTGCTGGCGCTGGCGCTGGAACGGATCGGCGCGCCGGCCTTTGTGCGTCAAGCCCGCGATCTGGGTCTGACAGCTGAAGGCCCGACGACGGCTGCGCGCCTGACGGGTCTGAACACAGAACAGCTGAAACAAGATCTGACCGACCACGATATCGTTGTCATGCCCGGCTTTGTGGCCATTGGCGAGCGTGACCGGGCTGTGCTTCTGGGGGATGGCGGGGCGGACCTGACCGCGCTTTATGTGGCGCATCATCTGGGTGTCGAGGCCGTGCTGCTCAAAGATGTCGACGGGGTTTATGCCGTTGATCCAAAGTCTAATCCGCAATCTGAACGCTATGGTCAGATCAGCTGGGACGACGCGATTTCCGTGGCAGGTCCACTGATTGCGCCACGCGCCTTGGGCTTTGCGAAAAAGCATCAAGTGCCATTTCGTGTCGGTCGGCCGGGACTGCCATCTTATACGCGGGTCGGCGCGAAAACGGGTGAGACGTCCGCTGCACCTCGCCCGCGTAAATTGCGCGTCGCGATGATGGGCGCAGGGGTTGTCGGTGGCGGCGTTGTCCGCCGGATTAACGCCCAAAACGACCTGTTTGAAATCGCCAAAATTATGGTCCGCACGCCGGCGAAATATATCGACCAAGGCTTTGCGCCAGATTTGCTGACGACAGATTTCAATGACATGCTCTTGGCCAAGCCCGATGTGTTCATCGATGTGTCCGGCGGGGTCGAACCCGCCTTGTCACACACCCGCGAAATGCTTTCGCATGGGGTGCATGTCGTGTCAGCGAACAAGCAAGCGATCGCAGAAGGCGGCGCAAAGCTGACCGAATTTGCGAAAAGCCATAACGCCCAACTTCGCTTTTCCTCAGCCGCAGGCGGCGGGATGCCCGTACTAGAAATGTGCCTGCGTGAGGCGGGTCGCATCACGCGAGTTCAAGCCCTGCTGAACGGAACAACGAATTATATGCTGGACGAAATGGCGGCCGGGAAAAATTACGCAGAAGCGCTGTCCACCGCGCAAGAGCTAGGCTTTGCCGAGGCCGATCCGTCGGCGGATGTGAACGGTGCAGACGCGGCGGCGAAGATCCGCTTGATCGCGCAACTCGGCTTTGGCGAGGCCGTGACGCTGGACGATATTCCGCGCGACACGATCGAGAATTTCGCACCGACTGAACCCGCCAAGGGAAAACGCAAACGTGTCGCAACACTGTGGCGGGACCGCAATGGTTTTTCGACGGCTTTGGAACTCCGCGATCTCTCGCTGAACAATTTCCTCGCGCAAGCGGACGGCGAAGAAGCGCATGCGATTTTCGATTTTGATGACGGTGATCAGTACCGCATTCGCGGCAAGGGCGCGGGCCGTTGGCCTACAGCCGAGAGCGTCATGGCGGACCTGTTCGATATCTCCGCGACCACGCTTTCTTAGTTCTTGGCTTAGCTCTTAATCCGCCAGCCGGATTTCAGCACGCGCAGCACGATCACGAACAGGATGATATTGATCGCCGCCGTGAGGGCGACACCGATCATGACATTGCCGTCCGCCTCGCCGAGGAAGCCGTAGCGAAAGCCATCAATTAAATAAAACAACGGATTACAGAGGCTGATTTTCTGGAACAGCGGCGGCAGGATTTCAATCTTGTAAAATGTGCCCGACAGGTAAGACAGCGGCAGGATGATGAACTGGTTCACGACGGCCAGCTGATCGAATTTCTCGGCCCAGATGCCGGACAGCACGCCGATCATGCCCAACATGGCGGCGGCAGACAATCCGAAATAGAGCACGGCCCAGAGCTTCACCGGGATCAGCGGCGTAAAGAAGATCGACAGCGCAATCGCCGTGACAAAGGCGACCAAAACGCCCCGCGTCATCGCGCCGCCAATATACCCCAAGGCCAGCTCGACATAAGACAGCGGCGTCATCAAGACGTCGTTGATGGAGCCCATCATCTTGCCCGTCATGATCGACGAGCTGCTGTTCGCGGACGCATTATTTAGGATGCCTAACATAACAAGGCCGGGCGCAAGGAAGACGACAAAGTTGTTCGTCGCCAGCTCGCCTTCGATCCCCCGTGTCTGCGCAAAGGCCAGTACGAAGACCGTCATAAACAACAGGTTTGAGATGATCGGCGCCAGCACGGTTTGCGGCATAACTTTCATAAAGCGCCGCACTTCTTTCACATAGAGCGTGCGCAGCCCCATCCAATTCATCGCGCCATAGGAACGCTGCGTGGGGGTGGCGGTCATGTTGGAAAGCTGGGTCATGCGTTGGGCTTTAGGCCTGCGCGCGTTCTGGTGCAATGGGGCGACTTCTCCACAGCAAATCGAATCGCGGCGCTGCCTTTCCTGTGGAGAAGCGCCCCCTTCATGTTGTGGCGGGAATCTATGGGGCTACTATATTCAGTGTCGGGTCATCTTATGTGATCCACTCGGAACAAAAGACGCGTTGGCTGATTCCATAAAGGTATTCGGCGCAATGACGAAGAAAGCAGGTAGCTCATGAAATGGACAGATGAACGTGTTGCGATGCTGACAAAGCTCTGGGCAGAAGGTCTGTCCGCGTCACAAATCGCCAAACAACTCGGCGGTGTAACGCGCAACGCCGTGATCGGCAAAGT
>CAYPWW010000015.1:32938-39717 GCA_964414555.1 uncultured Algimonas sp. | reverse complement strand
AGCTTTCGTTTCTGCGGACGCAAGACCGATCCAGAAGAGCCGTACTGCCTCGCGCATAGCCGCGTCGCCTATCAGCCGTCCCGCCGTCGGGGTGCCAGCTCCAACACCAAAGCGCTCGGTCCGCAACCGACTAGCCGGAAACGTCTGCGTTAGGGTAGGTGTTCAGATTGATATAAAAGAGCCCGGTCATGTGACCGGGCTTTTTTGTTTCGCTTATTCCGGCGCTTCGAGACCGGCATAGAGATCGCGCAAGGCGCGTTTCAAGATTTTACCCGACGCATTGCGCGGGATGACATCGGTGAAGCGCACAACTTTCACGCATTTAAATCCGGCCAGTTTGGACCGGCTTAGCGCGATTAGATCCGCTTCGCTGACCTCTGTATCGGGCGCGCGCACCACGACGGCCATCGCGCTCTCGCCCCATTTGGCAGATGGGATTCCGATGACGGCGACATCTGCGACACCGGGGTGGGACAGCAGGACATTTTCGATCTCTGCCGGGTAGACATTCTCGCCGCCAGAAATCAGCATGTCCTTTAACCGCTCGACGATCGTGACATAGCCGTCCGCGTCCATCACGCCCGCATCACCAGAATATAGCCAGCCATCGCGAATGGTCTCGGCCGTTGCTTCGGGGCGGTTCCAATAGCCGACCATATTATTAGGCGCACGCATGATGACCTCGCCAGAAACGCCGGGCGGACAGTCATTGCCTTCGGGATCTACGATCCGAACATCGGTGTAGAAATAACCCTTGCCGGTCGAGCCAGGCTTGGCCGCGGCCTCTTCCCCGATCAGCAGGCAGCCTGGCCCGCAGGTTTCTGTCATGCCGTAGACTTGGTTGATGGTAATCCCCAGCTTGCCATAGGCTTCGATCATCGACACCGGCACGGGCGCCGCGCCGGACACCATGGACCGCATGCTCGAGGCATCATGTGCTTTTGGATCATAGACTGCCAGCATGGCGTTAAGCATCGCTGGCACAAGCAGCGTGTTTGAACAGCGCTCGTCTCGGATCAACTCCCAGCTTTTGACTGGATCAAAGCCGCGCGTGATCACGACTTTCGAGCCAGAGTAAATGCCTTGCACGGCGGGGCTCAGCGCGCCGACATGGAACATGGGCAGGGACAGCAGCGTGACTTCGTCTAGCCCTGTCTCATTCGTCGCGGACATATTCGTCAGCGCCCAGAATACGGTCGTGTGGCTGTGCATGACGCCTTTGGGTAGGCCGGTCGTGCCAGAGGTATACATGATATACAGCAGGTCATCGCCAGTTCCCGAAATCGTTGGTTCGGCGTCAGGTTGGCTCTCAATGACAGCTTCATAATTGGTCGCAAAACCGAGCGTTTCTCCGCCAATCTGGATATAACGTTTTAGGTGCGTCTTCGCGCCGCGCGATTGTATTTCGCTGACCTGCGCGGCGAACTCTGGCCCAAAGACCATTGTTGTGGACTCACTATCATGCAGGATAAATTCCAGCTCGTCCGGAGTCAGGCGCCAGTTCAGTGGTACGAGCGTGGCGCCAATTTTGGCCACAGCAAAGAAGGTCTCCAGAAACTCTGCCCCGTTCATGAGCAAGATGGCGACCCGGTCGCCCTTGCTGACACCCTGAGAGAGCAGGCCATGCGCCAGCCGGTTCGTCCGCGCATTCGTCTGTGCGTAGGTAAAGCGTCTGCCACTATCGGCTTCTACAACGGCTTCACGGTTTGGCGTACGTTTGGCGCGCTGGGCGGCAATGGCTCCGATGTTTATCATGTCTCTCTCTCCCGAATTTTCTTTGACTATGGCGGCTGTGGGTTGGGATTGCAAAATATGAGAAGTCAGATCAGGGGCAGACTTTCCCTCAGAGGCATCTTAGGTAGCACACATGGATATAGACGCCTATTTAGATCGCATCGGATTATCCGATCTGCCGCCAGCAACGCTGCAGGGACTGCATCTGCTGCAAGATCACCATATGCGCGCGGTCCCTTTTGAGAATTTAGATGTTCTTATCGGCCGCCCGCTGGACCTCTCCATCGATGCGTTGTTTGATAAGATTGTGACGCGCCGCCGCGGTGGGTATTGTTTTGAATTAAATACGCTTTACGCTGAACTACTCCGCGCGATGGGCTTTGACGCTGTACCGATGATGGCCCGTGTTTGGTATGGCCGGCCGGATGGAACGCCGCCGCGCACGCATCTGGTCTACCGCCTAGAGATCGAAGGTCGGACTTGGGTCACCGATGTCGGCTTTGGCGGACGTGCGGCGCGCACACCCCTTCTCTTGACAGACGAACGGCCCGTTGATGACGGTGATGGCCTCATCCGGATTCAACCGGATTCAAATTTCGGGTATCGCGTCGCGCGCGACGTCGACGGTGTTTGGATTAATCAGTACAGCGTCGAAACGACGCCCGCGCCTTGGTCCGATATTTTGTGCGGAAACCACTGGACGGAAAATCACCCCAGCTCAAAATTTCGTCATGGGATCGGCGTGGGTTTGTTCACACGCGAAGGTCGAACGAGTTTTTATAGCGGGCAATTTGCACGACGAGGTCAAACGAAAGACGTAATGCCTGTCACAGAGTATGACGCCGTTATCGCGCTGCTGAGAACGGAATTCGGATTAGCTCTAGATCTCAATGACGCCGAGCAAAAACGTTTGCAAACCGTGATTTAATAGCGCGGCACGGCCTGACTGATCAGATTCAACGGCACGGCTGTCGTATCTTTGGATTGGCGCATGACAATCCGGCTTTGGACGTCGCTGACTAAATCAATCGAGAGCAGGACTTCGCGCAGGAAAGACTCATAGGCGTGCATATCCGTTGTGACGATCCGTAGCATGAAATCCACGGCCCCCGTGACGACAGCGCACTGGACGACCTCCGGCATGCGCGCGACGGCCTTCTCGAAGTTTTCCATATTTTCGCGATTGGGCAAGGCGAGTTTTACGGCGACGAAAACCTCAAAGTCCAAGCCCAGTGTTTTGCGGTCCAGCAGGGTCACGCGACCTTTGATGATCCCCATCTCTTCCATCCGTTTAATCCGCCGCCAGCAGGGGGAAGAGGACAAGCCAACTTGATCCGAAATGTCGGACACGCTCAGGCCAGCATCCTTCTGGATCAGGTGCAGGATTTTGGCGTCAATATTGTCGAGGTCGCGATCAGTCTTCATGCAAAGCCCTTAGCCTTGGTAGAATTTTATGCCAACCCCTTTAGCCAATAGAAATTGTGACCTCTTTTTCCAGTATGCATGAGTAGGAAAATCCACGTGAGACTAAAACAAAGGTGGAATTCTGCGCGATCTCCAGTTTAATCAGGCACTATGAGCACTTCCCGATCCAATACCTCCCGTCTGCACGTGCCAGAGCCGCCCTTCCGTCCGGGGGATACGCCGGATTATTCGCATATCTCCGTGCCCGTCGCGCATAGTCCTGTCCGTCCTGATCCGTTGTGCAAACCCGTCGAGACGGTGCCCCATGCGACGGCTCTGATCCGGGTCTTGCGGTTTTCGGGGGAGGCGACGGGGCCGTGGCTGCCAGAACTAACGCCAGAGAAGCTACGCGGCGCCTTGCGCGCCATGGTCCTGACGCGCGCGATGGATGAGCGCATGTTCAACATGCAGCGCCAAGGTAAGATGAGTTTTTATATGAAATCCGCGGGCGAAGAGGCGGTCTCGGTTGGGCATGCGCTGGCTCTGCGCGATACGGATATGGTCTTCCCGACCTATCGTCAGCAGGGGATATTGATCCAGCGCGACGCGTCGATGAAGGCGATGATGTGCCAGTGCCTGTCGAATTCAGGTGATCCGCTGGACGGCAAATCCATCCCGGTACTCTATTCGTTCAAGAAGCACGGCTTTTTCTCGATCTCGGGCAATCTCGGCACGCAACTCATACAGGGCGTCGGTTGGGCCATGGCCAATGCTTATAAAAACTCTGACGAGATCGCCTCGGTCTTTACGGGCGAAGGCGCAACGGCCGAAGGCGACTTTCACTATGCGCTCAACTTCGCCTCGACCTATCGTGCACCCTGCCTGATCAATGTCGTCAATAACCAATGGGCGATTTCCAGCTTCCAAGGCATTGCGGCCGGTGAGGGCGAAACCTTTGCTGCGCGCGGCACGGGCTATGGCCTCGCGACACTACGGGTTGATGGCAATGATTTGCTCGCGGTTTATGCCGCGACGCGCTGGGCGGCAGAGCGTGCGCGCAAAGGCGGTGGTGCGACCTTGATTGAGCACTTCACCTATCGCAAATCCGGTCACTCGACCTCTGACGATCCGACGAAATACCGTCCCGAAAATGAACCAGATGTTTGGCCCTTTGGCGATCCCGTCGCACGGTTGAAGGATCACCTGATTTTCATCGGTGAATGGGACGAAGAACGGCATGCGGCGCTAGAAGCTGACGCCAAGCAAGAGGTCCGCGAGACCTATAAGGCCGCCGAAGCCATGGGTAATCTCTCGGGCGAAACCAAGGTCAATGACTTCACCATGTTCGAGCAAGTTTATGAGCGGCCACTCCCGCATCTGGACGAACAAAAGCGCGCCTTCGCGCAAGAAGTCGCAAAAGGGCAGGACTAGATCATGCCCCAAATGAATATGATCGAAGCCATCCGCGACGCGCTGGATGTGAAGATGAGCCAAGACCCCGATGTTCTCGTCTTCGGCGAAGACGTCGGCTATTTCGGCGGCGTATTTCGCGCGACGGCGGGCCTGCAAGAAACGCACGGCTTGCACCGCTGTTTCGACACCCCGATCAGCGAAGGCGGGATCATCGGGATCGCGGTGGGCATGGCAGCCAATGGTTTGCGCCCCGTCGCAGAGATCCAATTCGCAGATTATATTTATCCGGCCTATGACCAAATCGCGTCCGAGGCCGCGCGCTTGCGCTATCGCTCCAACGGCGACTTCACCGCGCCGCTGACAATCCGCACACCCGTGGGCGGCGGTATCTATGGCGGCACGACACACAGCCAATCGCCGGAAGCGCTCTTCACTCACATTGCTGGATTAAAGACGATCATCCCGTCCAACCCTTATGACGCGAAAGGCATGTTGATCGCCGCGATTGAAGATAATGACCCTGTCTTATTTCTTGAGCCTAAGCGGCTCTATAACGGCCCGTTTGATGGCGACCCGCACGCCCCAGCCAAGAGCTGGCGTGGACATGAACTCGGTGAGGTTCCGGCTGGGCATTACACAGTTGATCTGGGCGAGGCGCGCCGCCTGACCAAAGGTGCCGATGTCACCATCCTGACCTATGGCACGATGGTCTGGGTCGCGCAGAAAGTCGCCTTGGATATGGGTCTTGATGCAGAGATTTTGGACCTGCGCTCGCTCTTGCCGCTGGATATCGAAGCGATCGAAAAATCCGTCAATAAAACGGGCCGCTGTGTCATCCTGCACGAAGCCACACGGACCTCTGGCTTTGGCGCAGAGTTGGCCGCGCAAGTCCAAGAGCGTTGCTTCTATGCGTTGGAAGCGCCGATCCAGCGGGTAACGGGTTGGGACACGCCCTATCCGCACGCGCAAGAATGGGCCTATTTCCCCGGCCCGAAACGCGTCGGCATGGCGCTCCGCACCGTGATGGAGGCTTAGATGGGTATTTATCTCTATAAGTTGCCCGACATTGGCGAAGGCGTTGTCGAGGCCGAGATTACGGCTTGGCATGTCAAAGTCGGCGATAGCGTTTCCGAAGAAGATCCCATCGCCGATGCCATGACGGATAAGGCGACGATCGAACTGACCGCGCCAGTCGATGGCATCATCAAATCTGTCGCCTGCGAAGAGGGCGATATTCTCGCGGTCGGCGGCGTATTGGTCGAATTGGAAGTCGAGGGCGAAAGTAATGCGGAAGTCGCGCCTGAACCTGCACCAAAAGCAGAGCCTGTTGAAGAGGTCACGCCGCTTTCAACCGCAGTTGGTGGCGGCGGAAAACCCGCCGCGCCGCAAGCACCCATCCAGTCAGCCCCCACCCCGCGGTCTGTTACAACAGGTAAAGTGCTGGCCTCACCTGCCGTACGAAAACGTGCAGACGCGCTGGGAATAGATTTGGCGGTTGTGCCAGCCGCAGGGGCTCGTCTCAGTCACGCCGATCTGGATGCTTATTTAATTAGTGGAAAAAAAGCGGACACGACGCCAAGCGCTTCGTCAGCCTCCGTCGCGGCCTCTACGCCTACAAATGAAGCGGTGAAAGACGCCCCGTTACTTGAAGGTGAGACGCGCCAAAAAGTCATCGGCCTACGCCGTGTCATCGCTCAACGTATGCAGGCGGCCAAACGCCATATCCCGCATTTCACCTATGTCGAGGAAATCGACATGACGGCGCTAGAAGAGATGCGCAAGCGGATGAATGTCCAGTCCAGCGAGGATAAGCCGAAGCTGACCGTGCTGCCGCTGCTCATCCGCGCGCTCTCCGTGGCCCTTGAGGATTGGCCTCAATTTAATGCGCGCTATATGGATGAGGCGGGTTATGTCTCGCGTTTTTCTGATCTCAATCTCGGCATTGCGACCCAGACGGATGGCGGCTTGATTGTGCCCGTCGTGGCGAAAGCGAACCGGCTTTCGATCTGGCAGCTTGCTGCGGAAATTGCACGCCTCGCCGAAGCCGCGCGGACAAACACGTTGGACCCGAAAGATTTAGAAGGCGCGACGACGACGCTGACCTCGCTCGGGCCTTTGGGCGGGATCGTCACGACGCCCGTCATCAACCGTCCGGAAGTCGCGATTTTTGGGCCGAATAAAATCCGGCAGAACCTACAAATGGTTGACGGTGAAATCGTCGCGCGGAA
>CAYPWW010000015.1:16944-32838 GCA_964414555.1 uncultured Algimonas sp. | reverse complement strand
CCGTGAACAATGGGGATCAGCGCCCGCACGTCACAGGCCTTCATGCCGCCCTCAATGATGATGTCCATACGCCCTTCCGCCAGCAGGCCATAGCCCAGCGCGTCGAGCCCCAACCGCATGAAACGTGTGCCAGATCCGATCATCTTAAACGCGGCCAACTCGCCCGGACCGAACATCCCGAACGGCGCGGTGCAGCCCAAAATTCCGTCGCGAATTTCGGCGCAAGACGCGCAGTTTAATCGCGTTCGGCCTGTCGGTTTGTGCAACCAACTTTCCGAAACCTCGCCGTAAGTCTGACCGATATAAGTCTGGTCCAGCGCGGGCAGGTCGATGACACCCAATACGGCTTCACCTTGATAGGATACCGCGATCAGCGTTGACCAAACCGGTACACCGGCCACGAAGGCGCGGGTCCCGTCGATAGGGTCTAATGTCCAAGAAAAATCATTCGTGCCCATATGATCGGGCAGTTCCTCGCCCTCGATAGAGTCATCGGGAAAAGCGCTCAAGATGGCGGTCCGCAGGGCGCGCTCACCTTCGATATCGGCTTCGGTCACGGGATCGAACAGCCCGTTCTCACCCTTGTTTTCTAACCCCTTTGGGTCGGCAAAAAGCGGCACGGAAATCGCGCGCGCCACCGCGATCAATGTGTCGATCTGCGCGAGGCGGGCGGTAATTTCAGTCTTTGGCAACATGTGCGCGGCGGTAACAGTCGCGCGTGGACGTGTCTATGTTTGTGACACCAAACGCAGTTTCGGCTTGCCCGCAGCTTCCAGCGATTTCGCAAGATCTAACAGGTGCTTTCGCGGCGTTTCCGCCATGTTGTAATAGGCTCGGACGAGGTCCATCGTTTCTTTCCGCGACAGAACATCGGGTGCAATGACGTCGGGATCCGTCTCGCTGTGCAGCGGATCATTGGACCCGAGCCCTTCATAGAAATATTGAATTGGCACAGACAAAGCTTCGGATAATTCGAACAGGCGCGCGGCAGAGACACGGTTCGCCCCGCACTCATATTTCTGAATTTGCTGAAACCGGATACCGACCTGTTCGGCCAAGGTCTGTTGCGTCAGGCCGAGTAGGCGACGACGGCGGCGCAGGCGCTTGCCTACGTGAAGGTCGATATCATTTGTCATAGGGTGTTCCTCTTGAGGTCGTCTTCGCCTCTCAGGGGAGCAAGCCGCGTGCCAAACACGCACGTCAGCGGAGAATCAATCCTGAGATTTCACTGTGCCGCCAGCGCGCGAGGCAGGGCGGCCTCAATCATTGCCGCGATGATCTCGCGCAGATCTTTCGCCAATTGGTCATAGCCTGGCTTAAGCTTTAGCGTGACGGGATTGACGTAAAGGTCGCGATTAATCTCGATCTGAATGGCCTCGACGCCGGTCTCTGGCTGGCCGTAATGCGCGGTCGTGTAACCGCCCGCATAAGGATAATTCACACCCACGGAATATCCCGCCTGCGCAAAGCGGGTCTTCATTCGCTCTAATGTGTCAACGTGGCAGGACGTGCCAAAACGGTCGCCCAGAATAATGTCAGGCCGCCGCGCTCCCATGGGCGCAAACCCTGGCATGGAATGACAATCCACTAGCAAGACCTGCCCAAAGCGCGACAGGCCTTCGTCAATCAGGCCGCGCAGGGCGGCGTGATAAGGGTGATAGAGTGTTGCAATCCGCGCCATCACATCTTCGCGGCGCAACGCTTGCGAATAGATCGGCAGGCTCTCTGACAGGGCGCTAGGCACGACGCCCAAACCCGCGGCGGCGCGCGGCGTGATATTTCCGGGCGCGTCTGCCCATGCGGCTGGCAGCTCATCCGCTGCGCGATTCACATCCACAACCGCGCGCGGGAATAAAGCACAGAGCAGCGGGGCGCCGAGTGCTTGCGCGGGCAAAAACAGACGGTCCACACAGATATCTTCATTCCGGCGGAGTTGATGGGCAGAGACGCGCGCACGTTCGATAAGGTCCGGCGGATAACACTGCCCAGAATGCGGTGAGGCAAAGACGACGCCCGCCCGCCAAGCTTGAGGTCGCAACAAGGCATGACCCGGCGCATAGGGCGACAAATCTTCCAAAGGGGTGCGCTTATGTCGGCCGCGACGGATCATGTTTTCCCTATAAACCTCTTTGATGCTGGACGCACTTAGACATTCTTAAACTTCCTCCCCCTAACACAGAGCTTGGGAAATGAACCGGACGAATCGGCGCATCTTGCACGCGGCTTGCACGGAACATGCTCAGACAATAACGTCTGGATTGAAACGGGACACACGCGCATGGCCACAATTTTATACGCCGAAGACGATGATGGCATGCGCAAGTTTTTCGAGAAGGCGCTCGAAAAAGCGGGTCACCACGTGATTGCCTGTGCAGATGGCGACCGCGCCTTGCGCGCGCTAAAGTTCGCGGACGGCGCGTTTGATATGCTGCTGACGGATATTATGATGCCCGGCATGGACGGGATTGAACTGGCCAAACAGGCCGAAATCCTTTCGCCCGGAATCAAGATCATGTTTATCACAGGCTTTGCCGCCGTCGCCATGAGCGACCAAGACGCCAGCACGCAAACGGTGCTGTCCAAGCCCGTCCATCTGCGCCAGCTCGTCACAGAAGTAGACCGCCTGATCGCCGCTTAGGTGAGCCTACGGCCACCTACCAGTCAAAATACCGAGTGTTTTTTGAGAAGGAATGGTGGGCGATACTGGGATTGAACCAGTGACCCCTACAATGTCAATGTAGTGCTCTCCCGCTGAGCTAATCGCCCGTTCCAATTTGAACGTATATGCAAAGACCCAAGGGTCAGCGCTGTTCGGGAACGCGCGATATACGCAAGGCATTTGGGGTTGGCAAGCCCGAAAGCACAGAGCATTTTTCGCATATACAGCGCGTGACCTTGTCGACATGCGCGCAGGCGCGTAAGCGTCCCCTGATGCTGGTTTTTCGACATGTCTCTCGCGCATTTCTGACGCTCTCCCTTTTGGGCGGCGTGGCGATGTCTGCGCATGCCAGACCCCTTACCCAAGCCGAGCAAATCGTCTGTCCCAAGCTCAGCACATGTCTGGATATCGTAGAGCGCCATGACGCGACGGAATTTGATTATACCGTGCTGGAAAAAGAATTTGCTCGCTTTGGCGACAAAGGCCGCGCGCGGCTCTTCTCCGTGCTGGAGGGCGAGTCCGGCTCGGCGGATATCGCGCGCCTGATCGCGCGGGGCGGTCCGCTGTCCCCAAATGAAGCCGCTTGGTTAGACCGCACTTGGACGCCCGAGACAGTAGAAACCCTCTTACCGCTCGTGGAAGACGGGTCTGTGCGGTCGCGCGATTTACTTTTGCGCGCCGCGACAACGGTAAAGGGCGGAACACAGCGCGCGGTATTGCGCCGCTTAGAGGCCCTGCCAGACACCGTGAAACGCGTACCGTTGAACACCAATCTTCAGGCGTCTGTCCTGGCGGCGGCGCTTGCAAGCCCGTCCAGCTCCCTCGCGCCGTTTGTCCAAGCCATTGACCCGAGACAGAATCGGGCAGGTCTCGAAAGGCTTTTATTGAGTGGTGATGCCGAGATGGCGGGGGCAGCCTATGCTGCGCTCTATCGAACGGGGCCGGGGCCAGCGTTCCAAGCCTTGCTGGCGCAGATGCGACGGCTCGAGCGCCTCGATCAGGCCGAAGCCATTGGTGACATGCTCGCCGCCCGGCACATGAGACGGGCAGACGGGTTTTACGCGCGTTTCGCGAGTGATATTTCCGGTGACGAGGATTTCCCGCCACTGGCACGCGCGGCCGGATTGCACGCCTATTTCGGGGCCTTGGCAGCAGAAAAATCTGTCTTGCCGGAGCCGCCCGCTTATACGGCTGATGTAAAGTCCGGGTTGGAAGCCCTTATGTCTGGCAAGCGACGAGACCACCATTCTTATGCGCATCGTCTCGCAAAAATAGACCATCCCAATGCCGCTATCTTAATGGGGGCGATTTGGGCGACGGCTTTGGAAAAGGATGTCTCCGTTCCAATTGCCGTCATGCGAAAAGCCAATACCGTGCCCAATCGGGAACAGCTGTTGCGCCGACAATTACAGTCCGATGGGGTTGGAAATCTCTACGCGGCCGTAAGCTATCTGGAAAGCGCGCCAGAGCCGGCCTTTACGTCTTTGCTGTCCCAAATCGCGGCGACACATCCGCTGACAGAGGTACGCGCCTCCGCCACGAAAGCTATGGGTCGCCCTTTTGTTGCGGGCGCCGTTGGATCGAAGGCCTGCCGCCTGCCGCGCGCTTTTGATGTCCAAGATATTACGCAACAAATGCCATTTTTCGATGACAGCTTGCGCAAAGGCGCGACTGTCACGCAGCGTAAATATCTCGCTAGCGCGCATCCGACTCCGCAAGGGTGGCTAGCCGGATATGATGGCGGCGAATTTTATCGCGGGCTTCTGTATTTTGATAATGCTTCAGGAAAAGCTGAAGTGATCGATCTTGACGGGCCGTCGAATGTTGTCGCGCTACTGCCGGATCGCCCGCTGAAATTGGGCCAGACGACCGGCACATTCTGGGGTGTGAATTGGAGCAACCATATGATCGCTCGTGGGTATGTTCATCGCGTCACGAATGCCGGAGGGACATGGGTGTCGCGCCGCGTCACACCGCTTTTGCGTCAGCCCTCAGATTTCGCCGTCACCGCACGAGGGGATTTAATTCTGCGCTTTGAAAGTCAGTCTGATCGTCCCGGGCAACCCCCGCTGCGCATATCGCCGGATGGCAATCTGAGTCTCGCGTGTCCGCCTGCGCCGATACCCGCGGCAACACAGATCAACCCATGAGCACTTATTCCGAAGCGAAAGCGCTGCGCGCGCTGGCCGCGATTTCCGATCCGCTGAAAGATGTGGACATCATCGCGGCGGGGCGGCTGGCGTCGCTGGATTTGGTGGACGGCACGTTGCAAGCCGTGCTGCAAATTCCGCCGCCGGACGTGGAGAAATTTTTCCCCATCCGTGAGGCCGCGCAAGGTGCACTCGAAACCTTAGAGGGCGTGACGAAAGCCCGTGTCGTCCTGTCGGCGCATAAGGCAGGACCAAAGCTAGCGACGCAGAAAAAGCGCGGTAATCCTCATCAACCCCGCCGCCCAGAGGGCCTGCAAGGTGACGCGGATGTGGCGCAAATCATCGCCGTCTCCTCGGCCAAAGGCGGGGTCGGGAAATCGACTCTGGCGGTGAATTTAGCGGTCGCATTGGCCAAGGCTGGGCAACGCGTTGGATTGCTAGATGCTGACATTCATGGGCCCAGCTTGCCGATGTTGGTCGGGCGATCCGGCACGATTGCGACGACAGTCAATAAAGGCGGGCGCAAGCTGATCTCGCCCGTTGACGTGCACGGCATTAAAACCATGTCGATCGGCTATTTGACGCCGGATGACGGGCCGATCGTTTGGCGCGGGCCCATGGTCCAAGGCGCGATCTCGCGCATGTTATGGGATGTCGATTGGGGCGAATTAGACTTGCTGATCATCGATATGCCGCCGGGCACGGGCGATGCGCAGCTCGGCCTCGCGCAAGATATTAAACCCACAGGCGCGGTGATCGTGTCGACGCCGCAAGACCTCGCCCTGCTGGATGCGCGCAAGGGCGTGCGCATGTTCGAAAAAGTTGACATTCCCGTGCTGGGCTTGATCGAGAATATGGCGGTTTTCACCTGTCCCGACTGCGGCAGCGCGCATCATATTTTCGGCACAGGCGGGGCCGTGCGAGATGCAGAGGCCTTGAACATTGAATATCTCGGCGCCGCACCGCTTCATATGGACATCCGCGAAAGCGGAGATGTCGGCGTGCCCGTGTCAGCGGGTGAGGGGGCCATGGCCGCTGTGTTTGACGGTCTAGCCGAAACCGTCGCGCAGAAAATCTCTGCGCTGAAAAAGGCTTAGCCGCGCTGCGTCCAGCTCCATTTCGTCCAGAGCCAAAAAATCTTCGGCCCTTCCACGAGATAGCGTTTCCACAATCGTTTCGGCTCTGATGCCAGACGGTGAAGCCATTCCAGCCGCAGCTCTTGCATAACCTTCGGCGCGCGTTTCACGCGACCTGAAATAAAGTCCAAGGACGCCCCCACGCAGAGGCCCAAACCAACACAATCACCACGTTCCAAACACGCGCGTGCGATCATTTCCTGCTGCGGACTGCCGACGCAAATAAAGACATAGCGCGCGGGATGGGCGGCGATAAACGCGGCCGCTTTCGCGATTTCATCCGGCTTATGGCGCAGACCAAAAGGCGGCTCATAATGATGGATCGTCTCCAGATCATAGAGGCGTTTGACCTCATCAATAATCTCGGCATCTGCGCCGATCACGGTGATGGCATCATCCGCTGTGATCACATTATCGAACAGTTGTTGCGTCAGGTCTGATCCCGGCACAGCCTTGAGCGGAATGCCTGAGAATTTCGCGAGTAATTCCAAAATTCGTGAGTCGCAGACAGAAATCCAGCTGCCTTCATAAAGCGGGCCATAGACCTCTGGTTCACGCGAATTGCGCACGAGGTGATCGACATTCGGCGTCACGATATAGCGAAAGCCATGTTCCGCCGTCATCCATTTTGCGCGCGACAAAGTCTGCACAGGCGTCAGCGGATCAAAGCGCGCGCCGATAAAATCATAACTGCGCGGATTGATACGCCAATCCGTTTGGCCCGCGCGATCTTCCGCGCGTCGGTCCGTTCGCCCTACAGGTTTGGCGGGCGTGACATGTTTATCTGCACTGAGAGCTGCTTGTTTCATATGCGCTGCATAGCGCAATGAGGTTGATATGTGGTTTACATCCGGGCGTTCGCTCCCCACATCGCCCGGATGCGACCCGCGGTAGAAACAGATGCGCCCGAACAAGGGATTTTGACGCAACTTCGTGGGTTGGGGCGGCTCAAACTCTATCTCTGGCCGGAAGGCAATTTGGGCTTCAAGGTTCGGTCCATCTTGGCGCTAGCCCTGACGATTGCCAGCCAATTCGTGATTGTCGGCGCGCCCTTTGCGTTGGGCCGCGCGATTGATGCGGCGACATTGGATCAACAATCTCTGGCCGTGCAGCTCTCCTTTGCGGTGATGACCTTTGCTGTGGGCTATGGCTTGCTGCGCTTAGTCTCGACATTATTTGCGGAAGGACGGGAATATATTTTTGCGCCCGTTGCCCAATCGGCGCAGCGCGCCTTGGCGACGGAGACATTTGCGCATATGCATCGCCTCTCGCTGCGTTATCACCTGGAAAAGCGGACCGGGCGGCTGACGCGGATTATCGAGCGCGGTGTGAAATCCATCGATTTTCTATTTCGTTTTTTACTGTTCAACATTGGCCCGACGTTCTTACAGCTCGGCATTGTCGCCGTGGCTTTCACGGTCGCCTATGACTGGCGCTTTGCCGCCGTGGCCGTCGTGATTGTCGTGACCTATTCGGTCTTCACCGTCGTCACGACGGAATGGCGGCTGAAGTTCCGGCGCGAGATGAACCGCCAAGATAATGAGGCGGCTGCGAAAGCCGTGGACAGCCTATTGAACTATGAGACGGTCAAATATTTCTCGTCCGAGACTTTCGAGACTGCGCGATATGACGGCGCGATGGTTGGGTATATGAAAGCCGCCATCCGCTCGCGCACTTCGCTTTCGACGGTCAATATTGGACAGAGCTTTCTGATGAACCTTGGCATTGTCGCCGTTGTGTTGATGGCGGCGCAGAGCGTCCTGGATCAGGAGATGAAGATCGGTGACATTACCGCCGTGACCCTTGTGATGAGCCAGCTTTACCGTCCGCTGAACATTCTCGGTTTTGCCTATCGTGAGATTAAACAGGCGCTGACGGATTTGGAAAACATGTTCGTCCTGATGGACCGCACGCCAGAGATTTTGGATGCGCCAGAGGCTTATGACCTAGGCGATGTGAAGGGCCGCGTTGTATTTGATGATGTACATTTTCATTATGACCCAGAGCGGACCATTCTTGACGGTGTGTCATTTGCGATCGAGCCGGGGCAGACTGTGGCCATCGTCGGCCCGACGGGCGCAGGTAAATCGACGCTCTCGCGAATCTTGTTTCGTTTTTATGATATCGCGTCCGGCACGGTCTCCATCGACGGGCAGGATATTCAAGCCCTGACTCAGGCGAGTGTCCGCCGCGCACTGGGCATCGTCCCGCAGGATACCGTCCTGTTCAACGATACGATTGGCTATAATATTGGCTATGCCGACCCGTATGCGACGCAGGCCCAGATCGAACAGGCGGCGCGTGACGCGCAAGTGCATGATTTTATCGCGGCTATGCCCAATGGCTATGACACGGTGGTCGGCGAGCGGGGACTGAAACTGTCTGGTGGAGAGAAGCAACGCGTCGCCATTGCACGAACCTTGCTGAAAAATCCGGCCATCCTGATTTTGGATGAAGCGACCTCGGCGCTGGATAGTGCGACGGAACGCGATATCCAAGCTGCATTGGACCGGATTTCCACGGATCGCACAACACTCGTCATCGCGCATCGGCTGTCCACGATTGTTGGCGCGGATCAGATTCTCGTCATGGAAGACGGGCGTGTGCGCGAACGCGGCACGCACGAGGAGTTGCTAAAACAAGGCGGTCTCTACGCCCATCTCTGGGCGCAGCAAGAACGCGAAGCGTCTTAGAATTTCCGCAGGACGCTCAATGAGACAGAGTCAGCCTTCAGGCCATCACTGTCGCCATCATACATCGTATAATCAGCACGCAGCGACATGTTCGGGTTCAGATTATATTCCAAACCACTACCATAGGCGAGGCCGTCTTGATCGGACGGGACTCCGAAGGCGTCGAGATCTGTGACGTGATAGCCGACGCGTGGAATATAATTGATTTTCTTACCCAAGGGTATGCGGGCCAATGCAAAAGCGCCAAACTGACTGTTCACGCCTACGCCATCATCTTTATTGACGCCGAATGAGCCTTCTAGCTCGGCACCGATAATGGACGCTGTCTGATAGCCAACACGTCCCTGCAGACCGAAAACTTCATTTTCAACGTCATACATTTGTGCGCCGACCGACCCATAAGCATAGGCGCGTTTCGATTTTGGCGCGACATAACCGGGCGCAAATCCAGGATTATAGCTTTGGCCGAAACCCTGATAGGCGCCGCGCAGGCGTTCTGGACTTGTCTGATATTGCGGGACAATCGGGCCGTTTCCATAGGCAGCGCCATAGGCGTGGCCGTCTGGTGTTTGCGCAGGCCCGAATTGACCATTTGCCTCTTGGATCGTCTGCGGCGCGACTGTGTATCCGCCATTGGCGCAATTACTGCTGCAGGCGGCTTCGCGGTCGGCAAAATAATCGCCTGTGCCGGCCATAGAACAGCCCGTCAGTAGGGCGGCAGGTAGAATTAGCGCAGAGGTCAAAATATAGCGCATCGAAAGGTCTCCCAGTCTCGAACAATGTTCAATTTGGGACATGCATAGCGCAAAGCCCTTAATTGAGCGTTTGCAGCGCCTTTACGATTTGGGAAGAGGGGTTAATGCCCCGCTGGAGGTGAGGATGGGATTCGAACCCACGTTAGGCTACAAACCTAAACACGCTTTCCAAGCGTGCGCCTTAAACCACTCGGCCACCTCACCCTACAGGGATTTGCGTTTTGCGGCACCGTCGGACTAACCCGAAGCAGCGCTCGCTTGGTCTTTTGTTTGGCTCCGCCATTGGCGTCGCGGGCGTGCGCCTTAAACCCCTCGAACACCTCACGCTTTAAGTGAAGGGTCTCAGTGTGCAGATGCAACGCCGCGCGATATAGCCGATCAGACCCGCCGCGCAACCTCTTTTGCAATCCAGTGACAGCTCTGTTACCGCCTATCGTCATGATCGATATGCTGACACTGGGCGTAGAGGAGGAATATCTCCTCGTTAATCCAACAACTCGCAACGTCATGGGCAATCCTCCCAAGGGCTTTTTTAAGGCGTGTAAAGCTGCGCTTGGCGATCGCGTGACGCCAGAATTCCTGCGCTGCCAGATCGAGATCGCGACCGATGTCTGCGCCGATATTTCCGAGGTGCGAGAGCAGCTCAGCCATTTGCGCGGGACACTCGTGCGGCTGGCACGCGAGCATGATATGGCGTTGATGGCGGCCTCGACCCATCCTTTCACCCCATGGAAGCGTCAACGCCCCACGGAAGGGGAGCGCTATTCTCGGCTAGATTCTGACATGCAGGGCGCAATTCGGAGAATGATGATCTGCGGCATGCATGTCCATGTCGGGTTGGAAGACCCCGAACACCGGATCGATGTGCAGAACCAAATGCGTTACTTCCTGCCGCATCTCTTAGCGCTGACGACAAGCTCTCCGTTTTGGGAGAGCCAAGCTATGGGTATGAAGTCCTACCGCCTTTCCGTATTCGATGGGATGCCCCGCACAGGTATTCCCGAGGAGATCGAGAGCTATTCGGAATATGAGCGGCTGATCGCCGCTATCGTCAATGCGGGTGTCATCGAGGATTCCACAAAAATTTGGTGGGACATCCGGCCCAGCCATAATTTCCCGACGCTGGAAATGCGTGTCTGTGACGTCTGCACACGCATGGAAGATGCGGTCAGTGTGACGGCGCTCTATCAAGCCCTGACGCGCCGTATCCTGCGCCTGCGGCAAGATAATATGAAATGGCGGGTCTATCCGGCCTTCCTGATTTCCGAAAATCGCTGGATGGCGCAACGCCACGGAGTCAGCGGCCAGTTGATCGATTTCGGCTCTGGCGATGCCGTGCCATATGCGACGCTGCTGAATGATTTGATCGACTGGATCCGCGAGGACGCCGAAGCGCTGGGCTGTCTGGCCGAGGTCGAACACGCGCGAGAGATCGTTGCCCGTGGCAGTTCCGCTTGCCGCCAAACGGATGTCTATGAGAACGCGCGCACGGCTGGCCTGCGCAAGCGCGATGCGTTTAATGCTGTTGTCGATATGCTGGTCGAAGAAACCCAAATGGGTCTGCAAACACAGGCTAGCTAAGCTCGGCGAACCCCCGTAAAGCCGCGCCTTATCTGCAAATAATGAGTTATGTCCGAACCCTTTCATATCATTTCCGGCCCGACCGATGCGCCGTTGTTCTTTTTCGGCGATCATGCCTCGCGCCATATTCCTGCGCGCTATGCAGATTTGGGGCTCAGCGGGGACGATCTGACGCGCCACATCGCCTGGGACATTGGGACGGAAGACGTTATACGCGGGCTTTGCGTACGGTTTGGCGCGCCGGGCTTGGTGGCGGGATTTTCACGCCTGCTGATCGATCCGAACCGCTCCGAGGATATGGCCGACCTGATCCCACCATTCTCTGACGGTACAGATATTCCCGGCAATGCAGGGTTGGATGCCGCTACCAAATCCGAACGGATTGAAACGCTCTATCAGCCCTATCACGCGCAGCTTTCGGCGCAATTGGACGCGATGACTGCGTTACCGCTCACGCTCTCTGTGCATTCCTTTACGCCAAAGCCGGACCTCGGTGCGCGGCGGACGCTGGATCTGGGTCTACTCGTCAAAGCGGACGTACCTAATGCGGAAAAATTCGGGGGCGCCTTGCGTCAGGTCGCACCGCAATTTTCACTCGGTATGAATGAGCCCTATTCCGCTTATGATCTGAACCACACAATCGATAGTCATGTAGCTCCGCGCGATCTGCCGCATCTTGCAATCGAAATCCGGCAGGACCACATCCACACCCAAGACGGCGTTGCGCGGATGGTATCCATTCTGGGCGACGCGCTCGACCTGATGTTGGAGACTTAAGCTATGTCCGAGATGAACCTGTCCCTCTGTGAAGCACGCAAGCATTACGTCAATGGCGAGCTGATGTTCGCGGAAATCCCTGACGGGATGGAACAAGTCCAGCTCGGCTTCGGCTGTTTCTGGGGCGCAGAGCGGATCCTGTGGAAGCTTGACGGCGTGCATGTGACTTCGGTCGGCTATTCCGGCGGGCACACGCCGCGTCCGGATTACCGCCTCGTCTGCACGGGTAAGACGGGCCATGCCGAAATGTGCCATGTCGTCTTTGATCCGTCGGTCATCAGCTTTGATGAAATCCTGAAAGTCTTTTTTGAGCATCACGACCCGACGCAGGGCAACCGCCAAGGCAATGATGTCGGCCCGCAATATCGCAGCGCGATTTATACCTATTCCGACGATCAGATGGCAGCCTCGAAAGCTGCCATCGCACGCTATGCGGAAGCCTATGGGCGTCCGATCACGACGGAACTCCGTACCGCGCCAGAGGTTTATCACGCGGCGGAAGACTATCATCAGCAATATCTCGCCAAGAACCCGCAAGGCTATTGTATGCACGGCCCAACCGGAATTTTCTGTTCCCTGCCGGAAAAGGTTGAGGCGGCGGAGTAAGCGTCAATAGGCTGAGCCGTCCTTGCGCTGATAGGCGCGCTCCGCCGTGCCGTTGGCGGGCAGGTCCAGATCAATATCTGGATAAACGGCATGATCTGTCTGCGGGTTGCGCCCTCCAATGACCAAATAGACAACATTCTTATCCGTCTCGTTTTTCATGTGATGCCCAATGCCGTCGCCCATAGGGTGCACGGTCACATCACCGGGTGAGAGCGAAACGGGGTCACCGCCTTCATACAGTGTTGGATGGCCGGACACGATATAGACCAGCTCATCCTCGGCGCTGTGGTGATGTCGCTGAGAACTCCACGCCCCCGGGGCAAGGGTGATCAGGTTCGCGCCAAATTGTGACAGCCCGCCCGCATCGGACAACCGTAAACCTGTCCGGTCTTGGCAAGGTTGATCAAAGGGCGCGGGATAATTACTACCGCGTCGGGGCGTCAGGGCTGAGAGATCTAGCTTGGGCATAGAGACGGGCTCTTTCGTGACGGGTGGTTGCGACGACGCTGACCCTTGCCTACACCCACCCCATGAAACCGTTAAAGCATTTACTCGGCGTCTTCGCCGTTCTGGGGCGTTGGCCGGACTGGGAGAGCTATTTCGATCTCTCGCGCAGAGGATTGCGCGTTGCGCTTGTCGTTTTGGCGCTGTGCCTGCTGCCGCTTTGGGTCGTCGTGATGGGTATGCAAGACCAGCGGGCGCAGCTGTTGGATACAGCGGTCGCTCGGCCAAACCTGCTCAGCTTTGCGCTAATCATCGGCCTATGGCTCTTTTCTTTCCCAGCGCTGGCTTATTTAATTGCGATGATCTTTGAGCGCGCGGACCGGACGCGGGCGTGGATTATTACGCGCTGCTGGAGCGTGTTCGCGCTTTGCCTCGTGACAGGTTT
Organism: uncultured Algimonas sp.; assembly: GCA_964414555.1. Taxonomy (GTDB): domain Bacteria; phylum Pseudomonadota; class Alphaproteobacteria; order Caulobacterales; family Maricaulaceae; genus Litorimonas. The sequence continues at coordinate 19,592 of CAYPWW010000015.1, read as the reverse complement.
GGCCTTTGGGCTTTACCTGCTGGGCGTAGTGCCGTTCATGGCCGCCAATGGGATCGCCTTTGCTGCATTCCTAGGGCTTTTGGCCGTGGATATTCGGTTGCTTTCCAAAGTCGCAGGGTTTCCACTGGGTATGGCGACGCTCTTAGGGTGCGTCATCATGGCGGTAGGCTTGACCTTTATTCAGCTCTCGCTGTCGGCGGGATAGACGACACTGACGAGATAGAGCCCGTCCGGCGGGGCGACAGGGCCACAGGCGGTTCGGTCACAGGCGTCTAGGGCCTCCTGCATATCTTCTGCATCCCATTTGCCTAAGCCCACTTCGACGAGGCTGCCGACGAAGCTGCGCACTTGTTTGTGCAAGAAACTCCGCGCGGCAAATTCGATATGAATTTCTGCGCCGGCCCGCAATACGCGCGCATGGTCCAGCGTCTTCACAGGGCTTTTGGCTTGGCATTGCCCATCGCGGAACGTCGTAAAATCATGCCGCCCGAGCAGGACCTGCGCAGCCCCGTGCATCGCGTCTGCATCCAGCCGCACCGGCACGCGCCAGACGCGGCCACGATCCAGTGCCAAACGCGGGCGACGATCGACGATACGATAGAGATAGCGCCGCTCTGTCGCATCGAAGCGCGCGTGGAATTCGTCGTCCACCGCATCTGCTGCCAGCACGGAAATCGGTGCCTCGCCCAGATGAAAGTTCAGCGCATCGCGAACTTGATCAGCGCGTAAAGCTTTGTCGAAATCAATATGCGCGATCTGCGCGAGGGCGTGGACGCCGCTATCCGTCCGGCCTGATCCATAGACCGTGACGGGCGCACCGTTGAGTTTTGTGCCGGCACGTTCCAGCGTACCTTGCACAGTCTCGGCGTGATCTTGGCGTTGCCAGCCTTGGAACGGCCCGCCGTCATATTCGACGGTCAGGCGAAAACGCGCCATGTTAGTTGAGGTTCAAACGGTCCATCGCCTCGGCGACTTCCGGATACATTTCCCACTCGGAGCTGTCCTCGTGATATTCTGCCAAGGCCGCCGTTTGGGCTTTCTTGTCCGATCCGCTCAGCGTGAGGTCCACCTGATCGGCGACGGCTTTACCCAAAGTGCCATAGTGCAAATTAGCAGAGGATTGCGATTTCCAACCGGCGGCTTCGGACAGCTCTTTGGCCGTCATCCGCAGTCCGTCCGATTGACGATGCGCGATCAACATCCGACGTTTGCCTGCCGTTGGGCTTAAGACAGACAGGGCCTCAACATAATCTTCGACCGTGCCAATATGCGGGGCGCGACGTTCTTCGACGCGGCCGGTATATTTCGCGTCGATCCAAGCTTTGGCCGCGTTGAGGGCGTCCTCTGTGCTGTCGGCTTTCAGCCCGTGCTTGTCCGGATAAATCATGGCCCCCGTATTATTCGCAATAATCCGGTGTCCCCTGAATTGAACATCTTCACGTGATCTGGCCATATTTTCTCTCGCTTATTCTAGTCGTGTTGGCGGCCCAATCTGTGTGCCGCGCAAGTAATCCTCTACTGCCATAGCGGGTTTTCCAGCGGGTTGCACCCTTAATAGGCGAAGAGCTCCCATACCGCAGGCTATGGATAATGCTTCGTCTAGAACGGTCCCGGGCGCGCCCGTGCCTTCGACGGGTGTAGCCAAGTGGATTTTGACACGTTTGCCGTCGATCTCGCACCACGCACCAGGGAAGGGTGACAGACCGCGAATGTGACGATCTAGCTCGACCGCTGGACGGGTCCAGTCGATGCGGGCCTCAGATTTATCGATCTTATGGGCATAGGTCGGCTCGCCCGTTTGCGGCACGGGGCGTAAGGCCTCGCGTTCTAGCCCGCCGAGTGCACGCGGCCACATCTGCGCGCCGATTTGCGACAGACGACGCGACAGCGTCTCTGCCGTGTCCTTCGCGCCGATATCCATTGTCTCGGACAGCAAGATATCGCCTGTATCCAGCCCCTTGGCCATTTGCATGATTTGGACACCCGTTTGCGCGTCGCCCGCCATGATCGCGCGCTGCACCGGCGCGGCCCCGCGCCACCGCGGCAGCAGGGAGCCGTGCAAATTCAAACAGCCATAGGCCGGTGCGTCCAGCGCGCGCTGTGGCAGGATCTGCCCATAGGCGACAACACAGGCGACATCAGCGTTGAGGGCTTCAAGCCCGTCAATGACCTTGGATTTGCGAAAGCTCTCGGGCGTCTCAACGGGCAAGCCCATCAGTTCTGCAAATTGATGCACGGGCGATTTCGTCAGCTTCTTCCCCCGCCCAGAGCGGCGCGGCGGCTGGGTATAGACGCGGATCACATTATGGCCGGAGGAAATAATCTCTGCGAGAGAGGGGACAGCGAATTCCGGCGTGCCCATGAAAACGATGTTCATCGAATTATATCAATCTTTGAAAACGGACTTGCAGAAAGAAATGTCACAGTGTGAACACCTAGGAAATATCTCTTCTGTTTGAAATGAGTGGCAAGTTTCCATCGTATCAACGGGCAGGATTTGCCCTGCTACCGTTCCGGACGCCGTGAAAAGCAACATGGCCAAGGCGGTCATCCGTCTAGCTGTGTTCTTGAACTTTGCGCGCACTAACCTGCTGCCTTTAGCTTTTCCGCCTTCATCACCTTTTTCACCGCGCGGTCGCGTTTCAGGC